>JAKQHY010000190.1 GCA_029555965.1 Chloroflexota bacterium
GCGCTGCCTGTTGTGCCGCTAAAGCGGCGTTTTTCGGAGGGCTTTTTGTGGCGGGGCGACGCCCCGCCACAAAAAGCCCTCTTATCCCCGGCCTTTAGGCCGTATTCAGTTGCCGGATGCAGTCAAATGCGATAGCCCTGACTCATCCCCCTGCGGCGCGCTCTCGCAGCATCCGCAAAAAGGCGGCGGGTGCAAGGGTGGAGCAGTAATAGTCGGCGGGGAGCAGCTTGAGATCGCACCAGCTTTCGTAAAGCGCTTCGCGGGTGTGAAGCAATTGCGCGTAGCAGCGGGCAAAGGTCGCCGCACGATCTTCATCCGGGCGCGGCTGGAAGAGACCATTCCAGATCACCGGGCGCGGACTGGCGAGGTAGGCGACCAACAGGCGCGCGTGGTCGGCCTCGGTCACGGCGAAGTAGACAATCGTGGCAAGTTCGCGCAAGGGCGTCCAGAGCGTCGCACCGGCATAAATCGCGCTGCCGCCGGGATCCACCACAAGGTCTGCTTCCGGGCCAACGGCGCGCAGTCGCGTCAACACCTCTTGCAGAATGGCGGCTTCGATGTGCAGGAACAGCGCCTCGCGTTCGACGAAAGTGGGCGTATCGGGGAGGCCCAGCCACGCGCCCATGTCGCGCATCGTGGCAGCCGGGATGACGTGGTGTTCACGCAGGCGCTCGGCAATTAAGGCATCGCAATCTACGTGGGTGAAGCCCAGCGTCGTCAGGCGGGAGGCCCACAGTGTCTTCCCCACCCCCGACATGCCAACGAAGACGAAGATCATAGGGTGCGCGGCGGGGCGCTGAGGAACAGCGCGATCACTTCGGCAGCGTCTTCGGGGATGGGGTGGGCGGCGCGGCGGGCGACTGCGGCCATGATCGCGTCGGCGTCGGTGTAACCTTCGTGGATCAGGGTCGCCACGAGGATGAGGATTTCGTTGTCGGCCCAGAAATCCTCGCGGGACAACGGCGCGCTGTGCGATTCCACAAACCAGCGCGCCGGGAGGCTTTCAACCAGATCGCGGAGTCGCAGGATTTGGTCCGCCGCGTAGTACGGCGTGGGCGCGTAGAGGGCTGGCCCCAGCGCGTCACCGAGGAACACAACACCATCTTCCGGCACATAGACGGCTATACTGTCGTCGCTGTGGTCGGTGGGAAGGTGGCGCAGCTCGCAGGTCACGCCGCCCAGGTGCAGGGTGAGCATCTCCTCAAACGTGATCGTGGGCAGGGCGACATGGATGTCGCGCGCCGCGCCATATTCCTTGCCAATGTTCTCGGCGCAAAACGTGATTTCGACCCCGGACGCCACGCGCTCCGCCAGCGCCGCGTCATCCCAGGCCAGATTTTGCAGTTTGGCTAAATTCGCGGTGAGGGCTTTTTGGCCGATGGCCGGAATTCCCGGGTGCGCCAGCCCGAAAGTGTGATCCCAATGCCAGTGCGTGAGCAGCACCCAATCCGGACGGCGCGGTGTGATGGTTTGCAGTTCCGCAAGGAACCGATCGGCGTGGGCCGGGGAGTTGCCGGCGTCAAGCATCGCCACGTGATCCCGCCCGACAATCGCGGCGAGAATCGGGCGGTCAGTGCGGGCGTCCGCCGGTAGATAAAAGATGTGGTCGGTGAGTTTGGTCAACATTGTTTTGAGTGGCTTTGGGACTGCGCATCACACAGTCCCAAAACTCATATCCTGTTTGTAAATTCATCTTCCCCGAAAGCCTCTTTATACCGCGCCACGAATTCTGCCAGCGTGTAGGTGTGCGTTTGCGGGCCGGGCGTCTCCAGGACGTAGGTGGCCGCCAGCGCGCCAATCTGCCCACAGAGCCGCCACGGCAACCCCAGCGCCAATCCCTTGATGAGGCCCGCGCGATAAGCGTCGCCGACACCGGTGGGGTCGAGCACCTGCTGGGGCGGGACGACAGGCACGGCGATCTCGTCGCCGCCGGCCCAGAGCGTGGAGCCTGCCTCGCCGCGGGTGATGATGACGGCGCGCGTCACGGCGGCGCGGATGTCGGACTCGCTCATGCCGGTGGCGTCCTTGAGCAGCTCGAACTCGTAGTCGTTGACGATGAGAATGTCCGCGCCCTGCACGCCCTCGCGCAGCACGGCGCCGTGCATGCGGACGATTTGCTGGCTGGGGTCGTAGAGGTAGGGGATGCCGAGCGCTTTGCACTCCGCCGGATACTTCACCATTGCCGCCGGGTCGTTAGGGGAGACGATGGTGAGGTCAACGGGGCGTCCCAGGTCGTGGAACGACAGTTCGTGCGCGTGCGCCATCGCCCCAGCGTAGAACGTGGCGATCTGGTTCTGCTGCTGGTCAGTGTTGACGAAGAACGACGCGGTGAAGACTTCCGGCACGATTTTGACGCCGGAGGTGTCCACGCCGTGCGCTTCCAGCCAGGCGCGGTAGTCGCCGAAGTCCTGGCCGGCCGTCGCCATTACCACCGGCCGCTCACCGAGCAGCGCCAGGTTAAAGGCAATGTTAGGCGCACAGCCGCCGTACTGCCGGGTCATACTGTCCACCAGAAAGCTCAGGCTCAACTTGCCGATTTTGTCGGGCTTGACGTGCTCGATAAAATTGCCGGGAAAGGACATCAAGTAATCAAAGGCAATGGAACCGGTGATGACGATGTTCATAACACTCTCCTTCAGATGATTTTTTCCACAATCTCCGCGACGCTCGCAAACATCTCTTCCGGCGCATACGCTTGTAACACTTCGGCGTGATTGTACCCCCACGTGACCGCGCCCACCGCCATGTGGACTTCGTGCGCGGCCTCGATGTCGCGGATTTCGTCGCCGATGTAGAGGGCGTCGGCAGGGCGCACGCCGCTTTTCGCCAGCACTTTGCGCAACTTGGGCGCTTTGCCAAACAGCGCTACGCCGCCTTCATAATAGCGGATCAGCGCCGCGTTCTCCGGGCCGAGCACCTGCCGGACGTTCTCCTCGGCGTTGGAGCTGACCACCGCCAGCGTCGCGCCGCGCTCTGCCAAGTGTTGCAGCATCTCGTGGATACCCTCAAACAGCGGGATGTGGTGAATCTCTTGCGCCATCAGTTTACGGACATAGGCGATGGCCTGGGGGATGCGCCACGCCGGTACGTCAAAATGTTTGATAATCTGGTCGGCGGTGTATCCCCGCAACAGGTGCTCTTCTTCGTCCGTGAGGGGGCGGATTTTGTATTTTTCGGCCAACTCGTTGAAGATGCGCTTCATCCACGGGAAGGAATTCGCCAGCGTGCCGTCAAAATCGAAAATGACAAGGCGGTACTTCATCGCTTGCTCGCCCACACCCGCAGGTAAATCCACAACACCCGCAGTCCGGTGCGGACAGCCTTCCAGCCGGCCAACCCCTTACCCTGCGCCACGGAGCGTGGATGGTAGTGGATGGCGACTTCGTCAATGGTGTAACCGTGCTTGAGCAATTGGCAGGGCAAGTCGAAATCCAGATCGAACTCGTGATGGCTCAGGTTGAGCGAACGCGCCACGTCCACGCGCACCAGCTTGGGGCCGGTGGCGATGTCGGTCATACGGCCGCCGAAGAGCAGGTTGGCGATGACCGTGAGCAGACGCACGCCCCAGTAATTCTGCGCGTAGAGGTAGATTTTGCGCCCGCCGAGCGTCCGCGAACCAAACACCGCGGTCGTCTCGCCGGGCTTTACCGCCGCGACCATCAGCGGGATGTCGGCGGCTTCGTATTCCAGGTCGGCGTCGAAGATGAGGAAATAGTCGCCAGTGGCTTCGCGGATGCCGGTGAGGATGGAGGCGCTTTTGCCCATGTTGTGGGGATGCAGGACGACACGCACGCCGGGCATAGCTATCCCCTGCAACAATTCGCGCGTCCCGTCTGTGGAGCAGTTGTCCACGGCGATGATTTCTTTCTCCCAGCCGGCGGGCAACTCGACCGCGTGAGCCTGTTCAATGGCCGCCAGAATTGTGCGACGCTCGTTATAGGCGCAAATGATGATAGATAGTTTCACGTCACACCACGCAGCCGCAACCACATTCCAATGTCAACGCCGTCGGCGAGTGATGCTGCTGGATTCCATCCCGGCGGAAATGCCACACGGTCAGCGTGTAGGGATCAAGCACGACTACATCTTTAATGCCTTGCGAGAGATAAAAACGCGGCGCAATTTCCAGGTCTTTCATTTCATACCCTTTGCTGATAATTTCAATGACAGCCTCCGGGATTAAGGTAATCGCCGTATCTTCTTCATCTGGCCGGCGGCAGAAAATCGAAATGTCTGGACGCATAAATGAGTTATCCGCGAAACGAATATATACATCGGCCAGGTGAACGCACGCACAAACGGGGGTCTCTTGTGTGGGGTTGGGCTTAATCGAGGCGCGAATCTGATCTACGGCTTCTTGATGGCGCATAGCCGGGTGCATTTCCCAAAGAGGCAATCCACCTACGATCTCTAAGTGTACGCCGGCTTCATTCACATGCTGCAAGATTTTTTCAAAATCGTAAAAGTCCATTTCCCCCCCTTATTGATACTGCCGGAAAAAGTCTTCAAACACCTGCAAAATATACGCCAGCCGCGCGGCGTCCATCCCCGGATACACACCGATGAAGAACGCGCTGCGCAATACTCGATCCGTCTCCGTCAACGGCGTGGCGACGCGGTGGCGAATGTGCCGGTAGCCTGGTTGATGCAGGATATTCCCGGCAAAGAGATAGCGCGTCTCGATCTTGCGCTCACGCAGGTAGTCGTTGAGATCGCGGCGGGTGAAGGGCGCACTCTCGCGCACGGCCAGGGTGAAGGCAAACCACGCCGGGTCGGCCAGAGGACTCCACGCCGGCAGCACCAGGTGTTCCACATAAGGCTGCAAGCCCTCGTACAGCACGCGGAAGTTGTGCCGCCGCGCCGCAATGAAGGCCGGCAGTTTGGCGATCTGCGGCCGGCCAATGGCCGCCTGGATGTCCGTCATCTTGAGGTTGTAACCGATTTCGGTGAAGTAGTAGCGGTGGTCGTAAGGCTCGCCCAGGCCGGGGATGTCCCAGTCGAATCGCTGCCGGCACGCGCCCTCCGGCGGGCTATCGTAGTCGCACCAACAATCACGGCCCCAGTCCCGGATGGCGTGCGCGAGACGATACAGCGTCTTGTCGTTCGTCCCCACCGCGCCGCCCTCGCCGGTGGTGATGTGATGCGCCGGATAAAAGCTGAATGTCGCAAGGTGTCCAAACGCGCCGCAGTACGTCCCCGCGTACTTCGATCCGAGCGCGTCGCAGGTGTCCTCGATCACGTAGAGGTCGTGCGCCTGCGCGAACGCCATCACCTTGTCCATCTCCACCGGATTGCCCAGGATATGTGGGACGAACACCGCGCGCGTCCTGTCCGACAACGCCGCTTCCAGCAGGTCGGCGTCCAGGTTGTACGTGCCGAGCCGGCAATCCACGAACACCGGCGTCAGCCCGTTCTGCACAATCGGCGCGACGGTGGTGGGGAATGTTGCCGCCGGGGTGATGACCTCGTCGCCGGGCCGCAGCGGACGTTCCAACTGCGCCGAACACAACGCCGTCATCGCCACCAGATTGGCAGACGAGCCGGAATTGACCGTCAAGATACGTTTCACGCCCACAAAATCGGCCAACTGCTCTGAGAAGGCTTTGACCTGGTCTCCCTCCGTCAGCCAGAACTCCAGGATCGCCTCCACTGCGCTTTGCATTTCCTGCGCATCATAAACCCGGCCCCCGTAGTTCACAAACGTCTCACCGGGCACAAAAGACGCGGGCTGATGCGCCAGGCGGTAATAATCGGCGACCTTTTCAAGAATCTCACGGCGAAGCGCCTCAATTTGTAAGGTTATTTGATCATCAGACATCGTTAGTCTCCAAAAGCGAATGACGGATCGGCGAATCGGCGGATGACGGATTACGAATTTTCGATTACCAATTTCCTGATCCCCAATCTCCCCCCTGCGTCCCATTACAGTCCCGCATTTCCTCAATCGTTTTCCGCAGTCCCTCTTCCAGCGTCACTTGCGCCTGCCATCCTAGCATCTGGTGCGTGCGGGCCGCGTTGGCCGGAATCACGGGAACTTCACCGGGGCGGTAAGGCAGAGCGCCGGGGCGCATTTGTCCGCGCGCGCCGGTCAATTGCCAGATCAACGCCACCACATCGCGCACCCGCTGCAATGTTTCCGTTCCTAAATCAAATGCCCCCCCTTCGACTTGCGGCGCAGTCAACGCGGTCAGGAAACCGTCCACCACATCATCCACAAAAATAAAATCCCGCTGTTGCTCGCCGCCTGTCATCGGGAAATCATCGCCGCACAAGGCCGCGCGGGTGGCGGCGGGCACCAACGCAGTCGCGCACTGACCCGGTCCGTAAACCTGAAACAGGCGCAGCCACACCACCGGCGCGCCCCAGGCATTGTACGCGGCGCGCGCACACGCCCACGCAGCCACCTTCGAGGCGCTATACGCATTGAAGGGATCCAGCCGCTCCTCCGCGCGTCGCGCGCCATACTCGTAGGAGGTGCCGGCCAGCACGATGCGCCGCGCCCCCACTTCGCGCGCGGCCTGCAAGACATGGACCGTCCCCCCGGCATTGATGTGCAACGCCACATCCAACGGCAGGTTGGGCTGCGTGACGCCGACGGCGGCCAGGTGTATCACGGCCTCCGGGGCGGCGGCGCGCATCGCCTGCTGTACCGCGTCGCCGTCGGTCACGTCACCCACAAAGGCGCGCGCGCCGGGCGGCAAGAGCGCCGCCTCATGGGGCAGCGTCAACGCCGACACCGCCACCCCCTCCGCCAACAGGCGCCGCGTCAGCCGCGCGCCAATGAACCCCGTCGCCCCGGTTAAAAATACAGAAGTTGCAAGTTCCAAGTTGCAGGTTCCGAGTTTTGACTTTGCTTCCGCCATAACTTTCAACTTTTAACTGGCAATTGGCAACCTAAGTAATCCGCGTACCACGCCAGCGTCTCACGGAGCGCCGCCTCCCGCGTCCAGACCGGTTCCCAACTAAGCAGCCGTTTGATTTTGGCGCTGTCAAGATATTGATCCTTGATCTCATTTTTCACTTCATCCAGCACCAACGGCTCTAATCCAGCGTGCGGCGAGAGTCTGAGGATCAGGCGCGTCATCTCCAACACACTCATCGGCGCGTCGGTGCCGCAGTTGAAGGCTTGCCCGTGGATCTCCGGATGATCCAGCGCCTCGCCCAACATCATGTACGCGCGAACAGCGTCACGCACGTAGAGATAGTCGCGCACAAAGGTGCCGTCGGAACGGATGATGGGCCGTTCACCCTTGAGCGCGCTGCGCACCGTGCCGGGGATGAGACGGTTCCAATTCAGGTCGCCGCCGCCATAGAGGTTCGCGCAGCGGGTGATGGCAACCGGCACACCGTAAGTGATGGCGTAACTCTGCGCCAGCAAATCCGCCGCGCTTTTAGAAACATCGTAGGGATGCTGGCCTTGTAGGGGCATATCCTCGGTGTAGGGCAGCGTGGTTTGCGTGCCGTAAGCTTTGTCGCTGGAAGCCACCAGGATGCGCTTGACGGTGGGCGCGCGGCGGGCGGCCTCCAGCGTCGCCCATGTCCCCCGGATGTTGGCCTCGAAGGTGGAAAGCGGCGCCCGGTTGGCGATGCCCACAATCGTCTGCGCGGCCAGGTGGAAGACGGCGTCAATCTCGTATTCGTTGAGCGCGCGCTCCATCAATGTGTAATCCGTGACCTCTCCGCGCACAATGCGGATACGCTTCACCGTCCCGGAGCGCACTAACTGCGACTGCGGCACGTCGTCGCGGATCAGGCCCACGACATCGGCGCCCGCGTCCACCAACGCCTGCGTCAACCACGAGCCGAGCAGCCCTGTACATCCTGTCACCAGGGTCGGGCGGCTGTGCCAGAAAGATATATAGTTATTCAAGATTATCCTCCCTCGTTGATTGGGGGATTAGGGATTGGGGATTAGGGATTAGGCGCGCTGCGCCTAATCCCCCATCCCTAATCCCACTTTACCAGATTTTCCACGGCGCGCCCTCTTCCCACAAGGTGGTCAGTTCTTGCGCCTCTTTGAAGGTGTCCATCGCGCGCCAAAAACCGTGGTGCTCGTAGACGGCCAATTGTCCATCGGCGGCCAACCGGCGGAACGGGGCCTGTTCCAACACCAGATCATCGCTGCCGTCCAGGTAGGGGGCCACGCCCCGCTCAAAGACGAAGAAACCGCCGTTGATGAGGTGCGATTCCAGCGGCTTCTCCTGGAAACCGGTCACACCGCCCGCACCATCCGTTTGCACAATGCCAAAGCGTGAAAATGAGCGCGCAGCCGTCATCGTCGCCAGCCGGCCCATCCGCTGGTGATGAGCGAGCAGTGCGTGCAAGTCAATATCAGCCACGCCGTCGGCGTAGGTGACGCAATAACGGTCGCCCGTGACGTAACGCGCCGCTTTGCGAACACGCGCGCCGGTCATTGTGTCCAGGCCGGTTTCCGCAAAGGTGATGCGCCAATCGGCAGTGTCGTTGGGCGTGTGGAACGCCGGCCCGCCGTTGCCCAGATGCAGCGTGAAATCGCGGCTCTGCCAGTCGTATTCCAGGAAATACCGCTTGATCAGGTCGCCCCGGTAGCCTAGCGCCAGGATGAAGTCCGTGAAGCCTTGCGCGGCGTAAATCTTCATCACGTGCCACAACACCGGGCGGTCGCCCACTTCGACGAGCGGCTTGGGAATTGTGCGATCGCCCATCCGCGTGCCCTTGCCGCCGCAGAGAATAATGACGGGGATATTGGTTTCGGTCATAGTTAATACCTGCTTTGTGACGTGAAAACGTGAAACGTGAGACGTGATAGATTTGAAATTCACGTTTCGCGTTTCACGTTTTATGAATGACTATCAATGACTGACTTCCCTGCAAAAAGGGCTATTTTCAACGCAAAGGCGCAAAGGCGCAAAGATTTTTAAGTAAGACTTAATACACCGTAAAATAAGTAATTCGACAAAATCGGCGTCTGGAAATATCGAGAAACTTAGTTGACGATGTACTTAACTTTATAACGTTTAACACGGGGCTATCTGAATCATAGCAACCTCGATATGAATTTCCCTTAGAATCTATCCAAAAATTCGTTTTGGCCCACGATTTGCGCCTAAAGGCGCGGTTTGAAGGGTATTTTTTCGTGGGCGGGCGTAGCCCGCCCACGAAAAAAAAATACCTTCCTGAAAGCGGCTTTAGCCGCAAGACCCGGCGCAGCGGCGCAACGCCGCTATAATTTTCGGATAGGTTCTTAGCGTCTTTGCGTTAAATTCCGGTTTTTTTCAGGGTAATCACCCCTTTACGACAATACTCACCAACCGCCGATTCGGAACGATCACTTTGAGCACTTGTTTTCCCCCGATGTGCCGGCGGACGTTTTCCTCGTCCAGAGCGGTCGCCTTGATGGTGGCCTCGGTAGCATCGGCGGCCACGACGACGCGCCCGCGCACTTTCCCGTTGATCTGCACGGGGATTTCGAGGGTGTCTTCAACCAGCATCGCCGCGTCCCACACGGGCCATGCCTGTTGGTGGATGCTGTACGGCTTGCTGCGTTTCGCCCACAATTCTTCCGCCATGTGCGGCGTGATAGGGGCCAACAGCAACACCAGGGCCGTGACGGCTTCATCCCACACGGGGCTGCCCCAGAACGCGGGCTTGGCCTTGCTAAGGGCATTGGTGTACTCCATCAAGCGGGCAATCGTGGTATTGAAACTGAACCCTTCCAGGTCTTCCGTCACCGCCTTGATCGCCGTGTGCATCGCCCGCCGGAGTTCTCGCTCTCCTCCGCTCTCCGCCTCCCCTGCACCCTTGCTCCCCTGTGGCGCGTCCATGACCACATTCCACACGCGGTTGAGCCAGCGCACGACCCCTTCGATCCCCTGGCTATCCCACGGGCCGCCCTGCTCCCACCGCCAGCCGAACATCAAATAGGCGCGCACCGTATCCGCGCCGTATTCCGCCACCAGATCGTCCGGCGCGACGACGTTCTTCTTGCTCTTGGACATCTTCTCCACGTCGAGGTGATAGAGGATATCGCTCAATTCGCCCGCGCCCTCTTTGCCAGGGATAGCAATGGCGACGTTCGCCGGGATCTGCACGACCACAATCTCTGCTTCCTCGGCGTCGTTGGGGGAGACGCGCACCTTGAGGCTCACGTCATCGCGATCCATCACCTCGCCAAAGACGCGCGTGGACTCTTTCGCGGGTGTGGGCCAGTCGGCGCGCGTGGCGAAGCTGTGAACGCGAATCGTCGCGGCCATGAACGCGGCGCCCTCCCACGTCCCGGTCACGTCCACGCCATCGCCCCAACGCGGCTCACCCAGGATGATGCCCTGATTGCGCAGTTGCAGCATTGGCTCGTCAAAGGCGAGCACGCCGGCGTCGCGCAGCGCTTTGGTGAAGAAGCGCGTGTAGAGCAGGTGCATCACGGCGTGCTCCGCGCCGCCGGTGTATGTGTCCACGGGCGCCCAATAGGCGGCTTCCGCCGGATCCCAGGGAATGGAATCGCTATGCGCAGTTTCCCCTTCCTTGTAATAGGGGCTGAGGTACGCATATTGATACCACGACGAACACACAAACGTGTCCATCGTGTCCGTCTCGCGGCGCGCCGGGCCGCCGCACTGGGGGCAGGTGGTGTTGAGGAAGGCCGCGTGATAACGCAACGGACTTTCGCCGGTGGGCATAAAGTCCACGTCGTCGGGCAGCAACACCGGCAGGTCTTCGTAGGGCACGGGGACTACGCCGCACGTATCGCAGTAAACGATGGGAATGGGCGCGCCCCAGTAGCGCTGGCGGCTGATGAGCCAGTCGTGCAGCCGGTAGTTGACAGCGGCTTTGCCCTGCCCGCGCCCGGCCAGCCACGCGGTGACTTTCGCCACAGCCGGATGCGGCGCGGGCGTGCCGTTGAAGTCGCCGGAATTGATCATCACGCCATCGCCGGGATACGCATAGGGCAGCGGGAACGGGCGAGCTTCGGCGACCCATTCTTTTGTTTCAATGACGACCGGGATGGGCAAGTTGTACTTTTTCGCAAACGCGAAGTCGCGCTCATCGTGCGCGGGCACGGCCATGATCGCGCCGGTGCCGTAGGTCATCAACACGTAGTCGGCGATCCAGATGGGGATGCGGGCGTCATTCACTGGATTGATGGCATACGCGCCGGTAAACACGCCGGTCTTCTCCTTCTCCGTACTGAGCCGCTCGATCTCGGTCTGGCGGGCGGCGGCCACCTTGTAGGCGTCCACCGCCGCGCGGTACTCCGGCGTCGTGATCTGATCCACCAGCGGGTGTTCCGGCGAGAGTACCATAAACGTCGCGCCCCAGAGCGTGTCCGGGCGGGTGGTAAACACTGTGATGGGACTGGGGACTGGGGATTGGGGTTTGGGGTTTCCTGATCCCTGCGCCCCAATCCCTAGTCCCTGATCCCTAGTCCCTAATTCCTGATCATCCGCCACCATAAAGGTGACTTCCGCGCCTTCGCTGCGCCCGATCCAGTTGGTTTGCAGCAGGCGGATTTTGTCCGGCCAGTCAATCTTAGAGAAGTCCAGCAGTTCATCGGCATAGTCGGTGATCTTCCAGAACCACTGTTCCAGGTCTTTCTTGAAGACCGGCGTGCCGCACCGCTCGCAGATGTGTTCTTCGCCGATGACCTGCTCGCGAGCCAACGTCGTCTTGCACTTCGGGCAATAGTCCACCGGCGATAGTTTGCGATAGGCCAATCCCATCTCGTAGAACTTAAGAAAGCACCACTCACTCCAACGGTAGTAGCCAGGCAGGCAGGAGATGGCCTCGCGCTCCCAATCAATCATCATCCCCATCGAGCGCAACTGCCCGCGCTCGCGTTCAATGTTGTTCAGTGTCCACGTCTTGGGGTGGATGCCGCGCTGAATCGCCGCGTTTTCCGCCGGCAGCCCAAACGCATCGAACCCCATCGGGAAGAGGACGTTGTAGCCCTGCATCCGCTTGAAGCGCGCGCGCACATCGCTGGGCGCCATGGCGTACCAGTGGCCGATGTGGATGTCGCCGCTGGGGTAGGGTAACATCGTCAGGGCGTAAAATTTTGGCTTATTGAGATCAATCAATGACCGATACAATTTGTCGGCATCCCATTGCGCTTGCCATTTAGGCTCGATGGTTTGTGGGTTATAAGTTTCGGGCATCGTAATTCCTCCTGCGACGTAATGAGATAGAGAAATGCGGCAATGTGATGTAACTTTGAACGCGTTTCCCCCTCAGAGTCAAGTTATTCTAGCATGGAAATAGCCTTGAGCAAGCTGGCGGCGGAAAATGTCTAAAAATGACGGTTGACAAATACCTTGATGTGAGTATACTTAGCTCCGCGAACGGTTGGGAGAAATCTTGACCCTCTGTTTGGCTGTGTTATAATCAGCACACGCCGACGTAGCTCAAAGGCTGAGCATCCGCCTTGTAAGCGGAGGGTTGTGGGTTCGATTCCCACCGTCGGCTTGATGGGCAGTTGTTCCGAGCGGCAAAGGAGACTGACTGTAAATCAGTTGGCGGCAGCCTTCGGGGGTTCGAGTCCCTCACTGCCCACCAGTATTTTGCCCACATAGCTCAGTCGGTAGAGCACTTTCTTGGTAAGAAAGGGGTCATCAGTTCAAATCTGATTGTGGGCTCTGCGGGGATGATCTTCTCTGCTTAATAATACATGGGGCTATCCAATCCCATTATATTACGACGCAGGTGAGTAGCTCAATTGGCAGAGCAACGGTCTCCAAAACCGTAGGTTGCGGGTTCAATTCCTGCCTCACCTGCCTTTTCATTAAAAGACACCGCCGATAAGGCGGTGTTTTAAAGTGTGATTTTTACAAGGGTGGAGGCGTTGCGTGAGTGAGCGGAAGCCAGATAATGCAGTAGTAAAATATTTCCGTGCAACCTGGGCCGAAATACGACGGGTGCATTGGCCTACAATGAAAGAAAGCTGGTCAATGACCAAAATTGTCCTGGTTGTTACAGTGCTTATGGCTATCTTCCTGGGTATCCTGGACTTTTTCTTCGGCTGGATGTTGGGCGGGGTAATTTCCGGCAATATTCTGTTTATCATTCTTGGTATCGTGGTGGTGGGCGCGTTACTGGGCGCTGCGTACTGGATTTCTCAGGGCCATGAAGGTTAATTCTGAATGGATGATGAGTACACCTTAGAAGAAGAGACCGAACTCGCCCCTGATATGTCCGAGGACGAGTTTGTGCCGCTGCCGCCGGTGGTGCTTTCTTCAGCGGATATTTTTGAGCGCTTTGGGCTGGAAGTTGTAACTGAGACTGCTGACGAAGGAGCAGCCGCAGATGCGAGCGCGGAGGCTGCCAGCAAAGAGGAGGCAACGGGCGTGTTGCCCGATCCCTTCGCGTCTGGCGATGGGATCACCGAAACCGATAAGCGTGCGTGGTATATCATCCATTGCTATTCCGGTTATGAGCACAAAGTGCGCCGTAACCTGGAGCAGCGTATTGAATCTATGGGAATGCAGGACTTTATTTTCCAGGTAGTCGTCCCCACAGTTGAAGAAATTGAAATCAAGGATGGCAAACGGCGCACAGTAGAACGTTGTCTGTATCCCGGTTATATTATGGTACAGATGCTACTCTCTGATGATTCGTGGTACGTGGTTCGCAATACTCCGGGCGTTACCGGTTTCGTAGGGATGGGGAATACCCCCACCCCCCTGCGTTCCGAGGCCGTCCAGGGAATTCTGCGGCGGATGGAAGCTGCCGCCCCACAAGTGCGGGCCACTTTCAAGCCGGGACAAAAAGTGCGGATTATTGAAGGTCCCTTTGCTGACTTTATCGGTATGGTAGATGATATTGACGAAGAGCGCACAAAAGTGCGCGTGTTGGTCTCCTTCTTTGGTCGAGAAACGCCGGTAGAACTGGATTTTCTTCAGGTCGAAAAGGCCTGAGAGGTCGCCATTTTCTAGGGGAAGCGACCGGATGTGTCAAGCGATTTATATTATGTAAGCGCCTGGGCGCGCCAGCCCAGATAGAGGAGTTGTTAAGAGTATGGCTAAGAAAAAGATCAAAGCAGTCGTTAAATTACAAGTTCAGGCCGGCAAAGCAAATCCTGCGCCGCCGATTGGCCCCGCTTTGGCCCAACATGGCATCAACCTGATGGGCTTCTGCAAGGAGTACAACGCCCGGACGAGCAACCGCATCGGCGAGATTGTGCCAGCGGAAATCACGATCTTCACCGATGGCTCGTTCCGCTTCACCCTTAAAAGCCCGCCAACCGCCTTTCTCATTCGCCGCGCCGCTGTTCTTGAGCGCGGATCGTCGCAGCCCAACCGCTATAAAGTGGGCAAGCTGACCCGCGAGCAGGTTCGTGAGATCGCCGAGATCAAGATGAAGGACCTCAACGCGATCGACATCGAAGGCGCGATGCAGCAGATCGAAGGCACCGCCCGCAGCATGGGCGTGGTCATCCAGGGCTGAGTTCATTTAGTACCGTTCGGTTGAACACAGAGGGAGGGCGCCACGCGCCCGTTGAC
>JAKQHY010000225.1 GCA_029555965.1 Chloroflexota bacterium
GTCACCGAGCCGTTGGAGACGCTGATCGCCAAGCGGACGGCCTTCCTCGTCCACAAGCAGCAGCACCGCGACCCGGCGAAGTGGTACAACGGGCTGTTTTCCGTGTGGGACATGCGCGAGGCGATCCTGCGCGGCCCGGACGACACGGACGGCTTCGATGGCTGGTGGGGCTACGTCCTGGCGTGCGACGACACCGCCTTGCCGAAAGCGCCCTTCATCGCCGCCAAGAACGTCCACCACCCGGCGCCGGAAGAAATTGCCGCCGTCGAATATTACATCAAGCAGTTTGTCTGGGGCAAGCTCCAACGCACCGACCAGGAGACGCCGTACCCTTACTTCATCTACGGCGTGCCCAACTGGTACGAAAATCGCCATCACGAACAGGGGTTCGGTTCAAAGGGACGCGGGTTGGAACATCTCTGGCGCGGTTACGACTACCCGCACATCATCATGCTCTACTTCCACATGTACCAGATCGCCAGCCTGTATCCGGGGATGACGCACTACCTGGACAAAGACGGCTACCTGACGCGCGCTTTCGAGACGGCGCGGGCATACTATGTCCTGGGCGGCGCCGACGAACTGCCACAGGGCGGGGAAGGCTATTGGGGCTACACGCTGGGACTGTACAACGAACTGCTCATTGTGGACCTCATCGAGGCATTGGAAGCGGAAGGGCGGCCTGAGCAGGCAGAGTGGCTGAGGGGCGAGTGGGAGAAGAAGGTCAAGTATTTCGTCTACGACGATCCCTACCCTTTCGATTCGGAGTATCCCTTCGACACGACGGCCTTTGAAACCTCGCACGCCGTCGCCAAATACGGGTTGGAGCACGACCTGGGGCCGGACGAGAAGCTGTGGTACAACAAATATAAAGATAGGTGGTACTCGCACCCGGAGGTCAAGCGGGCGGATTTTGCGGCTTTTATGGAGAAGCAGTTGCAGGCCAACATCGCACTGCGGGGCTGGGTGGAACCGGCCTACTACCAGCTCGGCGGCGACTATCGCGGCGGGCAGTCATCGGCCTACGCGCTGAGCTATATGTCGCAGATGGGCGGCTGGGCGATCCTGGATTACGCGCTGTACTACTCCGCCGACCCCGCGCCGTACCTGCGGCTGGGCTACGCTTCCATCCTGAGTTCGTGGGCCGTGATGAACACCGGCACGCCGGAGACCAACTACGGCTACTGGTATCCCGGCCCGGAGAACGACGGCGCATCCGGCTGGGCCATCACACCCGAAAAGTACGGCCCGATGTGGATTCGCAAGCCCAACAAGCGGGGCGCGTGGTTCTACGATGGCGAGATCGAGCTGGGCTACGCCGGCGCCCTGCGCGCGGCCGCCACGATTCTGACGGACGATCCGCTGTTCGGGCGCGTCGTCTACGGCGGACGGTTGACTGAGGGCGGCGTCATCCCCCAGGACGGCCTGCGCCAGCGGTTCCACGCCATCCAGGGCGGACGACGGCTGCACCTGCTCCTGGAACGCGACGGCTTTGCGGCAGGTTGTCCCATCGCCGTGAGCGAAGACTGGCGGACGCTCCGTTTCACACTGGAAAATCGCACGCGGGATGTACACGTCACGGAATTACGGATTGCGGGATTACTGATAGGAGAATACACGGTACAGGTCAACGGGCAATCCGCCGCCACTTTCCGCGCCAGGGGAACCGGCTGGAATGTGATCAGTCTGCCGGTAACAGGAGAACTTTTCAGTTCTGTAGAGATCAAAGGTGTTCCCGAATAAACCAGAAAAAGATGTGGGACGCAGATAAACGCAGATGAACGCTGATTTTTAAAAAATAATCTGCGTGAATCTGCGAAAATCTGCGTACAGATATATTTACGCCAACGGAACGCGGGCGTCCCGTCCGAATGTATGCGGACAGAATGTCCGCGTTTTGATGCTTCGCAGAGAGATGTGATCAAATCTGTGGTACAATCCAGAAAATGGAAATCTCATTATAATCATGAGGCCGTCACCCTGAGAGGAACGAAGGGTCTCCCCAACATGGGGAGAAGATTCTTCACAAAAAGCGTTCAGAATGACGGAATAAACGAGACTTATTTTTCGGAGGAAAACAACATCCGTATGGCAAAAAAGAAACCCTCATGGCAACCACCCGGCGTCGTTTTTCAACCGGCAGTAGCGCGCACGTGGCAGCAGGGCATTGATCAACTCGTCAACGCCATTGCGCCGACGTTAGGCCCGCTCCCGCGCCTCACGCTCTACGATACCAGCCTCAACAGCAGCCGATTGCCCGAATTGCTGGACAGCGGCGGCACAATTGCTCGGCGCATCATCGAAATCAAAGGCCGCGACCAGGACGTGGGCGCAATGCTGCTCCGCCACATGCTGTGGCAACTGCAAGAGGCCGTCGGCGACGGGACGGCGACCGCCGCCGTGCTCTTCCAGGCCATCTACCGCGAAGGCGTCCGCTATCTGACGGCGGGCGGCAACGCGATGCGGCTGCGCGGCTACCTCGAAGAAGGGCTGCGCGTCATCCTGGCGGAGTTGGCGACGCTGCGCCGTCACCTGGAAGGGAAAGACGCCCTGACCCGCCTGGCCTATACTATTTGCTACGACGAGCCGCTGGCAAAAATGCTGGGCGAAATCTTCGACACCATCGGCGCGTACGGCCGGCTGGAATTGCGCAGCGCAAACGGGCGCGAAATCGAGCGTGAATACGTCGAGGGGATGTATTGGGACAGCGCGCTGCTCGCGCGCGCGATGATCAACAACCAACAGCAACAGCGCGCCGACCTGGAAAACCTGGCCGTGATCGCCACCGATCTGGCCATAGAGAATCCCTACGACATGGTGCCGCTGCTGACCACCGCCGTCAACGCCGGCTTTGAAAAGCTGCTCGTCATCGCCAGCAAACTATCCGACCCCGTGCTGGCCTTGCTGGCCCTCAACCGTGAAAAAGGCCGACTCAAGCTGGAAGTCGTGGGGGCGAAAACGCCCGGCGCGATGGCGGACGATCAGCACACGGCGCTGACGGACATCGCCGTATTGACCGGGGGACGCCCGTTGTTCAAAGCGGCCGGCGACACCCCGCGCCACCTCCGCCCGGAGCACCTGGGCCGCGCCCGTCGCGCCTGGGTAGACCACCACTTCGTCAGCATCGTGGGCGGCAAAGGCGATCCCCGCGCCCTGCGGCAGCACATCAGCGACCTGCGCGCCCGGTTTGCGCGCGCCGAGGCAAGCGAGCGGACCAAACTTCAAGAGCGCATCGGCAAATTGATGGGCGGCTCGGCCACCCTGTGGCTCCCCGGGCTGACCAAACCCGAACAGGACTTCATCAAAGAAGTTGCCCAGCGCACTGCCGACGCAATGCGCGGCGCGCTGCGCGACGGCGTCGTGCCGGGCGGCGGCGTGGCCCTCATCGCCTGCCGGGAGAGCTTGCGCGCCCACTTTGCCGACGCCGCCGAACCGGAAGCCCGCGCCGCTGGGCACATCCTGCGCAGCGCCCTCGACGCGCCGCTGCGCACCCTGCTGCACAACGCCGGTCTCGAACCCGGCGCCATCCTCGCCGAAATCGAGGCCGCCGGGCCGGGCTACGGCTACGACATGCGCGCCGGACGCCTCGTCGCCATGGCCGACGCCGGCATTTTCGACGCGGCCGCCGTGCTGGAAGCCGCCGTCCACAGCGCGATCAGCACCGCCGCGATGGCGCTGACCACCGACGTCATGGTGCATCGCCGCGACGTGGGCAACGCTATGATGACAGGGAAACCCTGAGGTCAATCATGTCTGAAACTATCCAGGATATTGTGTATGCGCTTCACTGCGCGCAAACTATGTGCTTTGCGGCCCGCGCGTCGGGACTGTACCGCTCGACCGACGGCGGACGCTCATGGCAATCCGCCTACGCCTCCCTCAGCCTCACCCAACCGTTGCCGACCACGTCGGTCGTGCTCTCGCCGGATTTTGCCGCCGACCGCACCGTCTTTGCGGGCGTCCCCGGCGGCGTGCTGTATTCCCTGGACGGCGGCGAGACCTGGCGCACGGTGGAATTGGGATCGCCGCCGCCGGTCGTCTCCACGCTGGCGCTTTCGCCGGATTTCCGGCGCGACGGCGTGCTGCTGGCCGGGACGATGGAGGATGGCGTGTTCCGCTCCGGCAACCGGGGAACCCACTGGGCCGCGTGGAATTTTGGCCTGCTGGACCTCGCCATCTTCACGTTGGCGATCTCGCCCAACTTCGCGGCGGACGAGATGCTCTTTGCCGGGGTAGAAAGCGGCATCTTCCGCAGCACCAACGGCGGACGCGCCTGGCGCGAAGTCACCCTGCCCATCGGCTACGAGCCGGTGTTGAGCCTGGCGCTGTCGCCGGCCTACGCCCAGGACGGAACGCTGTTCGCCGGGACTGAGTCGCAGGGCGTGTGGCGCTCCGCCGACCGGGGCCAGACCTGGACGCAGGCAACCGCCACGGACGGCGCGGTGAACGGGCTGCTGCTCGCGCCGGATTTCCCTGCCACGCCGCGCGTCCTCGCGCTGCTGGATCACACGCTGCTGCTCTCGCGGGACGCCGGGCAGACCTGGCGCGATCATCCCACCGGATTGGCGGATATGACCACCGTACACGCCCCCGCCGGACTGACGCCTGGAGCATCTCTCCTTGTTGGTACAAGTCACGGCGAGGTGGGTTCGCTGGTTCTGCCGACAGATTTTTAGTCATGCCCTCTTTTTCGTCAGCAGATTTAGCAGATTAAGCAGATTTTTAGACAGTTTGTGATTTAATCTGCTCAATCTGCTTAATCTGCTGATAGAAACTCACAGGAAAGTTTCCATGCCCCCAGAGGATTACCTACAACGTCTCAGAGCCTATCTGTTCGAAGCCGAAACCTTTGTCAAGGCCACGTTCAGCGGACGACAGGCCGGCCGTGAGTTGGCGTGGCGGCGCGTCATCGTGCGCCCGGTGGAACTCAAGGGGCAGCGGGTCACGCAGGTCTCCTACTTCGACGAGAAACGGGACATCACGAAGAACTACGCGGGGGATGAAGCGCTCGCCAAACTGGAAGAGTTGCTGGCGTTGCCTTTCAGCCAGATTCACGTCCAGACAACGCACACCGAGATCCAAGTGCGCATCTCTAAAAAGGGGAAAGTCTTTGTCCACGAACAGGCCGCTGCGTCCGCCGCCCCACCCTCGTTAGACCACGATCACGCGAAGCCGCTCCTGCTCCCTGCCGACCGGCCCGACCCGTTCTTGCAAGCCATCGGGATGATGACGCCGGAGGGCAAGATTCGGGCGCAATGGCAGCGCAAATTCCGGCAGATCAACGAATTTCTACGGCTGGTCGCCGAAACAGAGGAAGCGATCAAAGAGGAAGGCCGCCCGCTGCACATCGTGGACTGCGGCTGCGGCAGCGCGCATCTGACTTTTGCCGTCTATCACCTGTTCAATCACGTCTTCGCGCGCCCGGCCCGCGTCGTCGGCATTGACCTCAAGGCTGACCTGCTGGCAAAACAAAGCCAACTGGCGCAGACACTCGGCTGGCCCGACCTGACCTTCGCCGCGACGCGCATCCGCGACTTCCAGCCGGAGACGCCGCCGGACATCGTGCTCGCGCTCCACGCCTGCGACACGGCCACCGACGAAGCCCTGGCGCAGGCAGTTCGCTGGCAGAGCCGGATGATCTTCAGCGCGCCGTGCTGTCACCACCACTTGCAGGCGCAGATGGACGCGCAGCCGGCGCCACCCGCCTTCAAGCCGGTGCTGCGGCACGGTATCCTCAAGGATCGCCTCGGCGACGTGCTGACCGACGCCTTCCGCGCCCAACTGTTGCGCCTCCAGGGCTACCGCACCGACGTGATCGAGTTTATCTCCGCCGAACACACCGACAAGAATCTGCTCATCCGCGCCGTCAAAACCAGCGCGCCGGGCAATCCGCAGGCGCAAGCCGAATACGCCGACCTCAAAGCCTACTGGGGCGTGACGCCCTACCTGGAAACCCTGTTGAGTGGCGAGTGAGCGGATTGGCGGATCAGCGGATCAGCGAGAAAGCGAATTACGAATTACGAATTACGAATTACGAATTACGAATTACGAATTACGAATTACGAATTACGAATTACGGACTACGAAAGCGTCTAGCCCTCAGTCCTCAGTCTTCAGTCTTCAATCCTCAGTCCTCAGTCCTCAGCACTCAGCACTCAGTCCTCAGCACTCAGTCCTCAAAATTCCGCGTCCGCCGGCATCCCCGGTTTGAGCGCGCCGTCGGCGTTGTCCAGGCGGATTTCCACCGCGTAGAACGTGTTGAGCCGCTCCTCGGCGGTGGCGACGTTGCGCGGCGTGAATTCCGGCTCGTCCCCGATACGAAAGACCTGACCGATAAACGAGCGTCCGGGGAAACTATCCACCGTCACCGTCACCGTCTGGCCCAACTGCACCTGTCCGATGCGGCCCTCCGGCACGTAGACTTCCAACGTAACGACGCTCAAATCGGCCAGCGTGAGGATGGTCGCGGCAGGCGCCACCAACTCCCCCACCCCCACCGACTTGGCGACGACTACCCCGCTCAGTGTGCTGGTCAGCGTGCTGCGCGCCACTTTCACCCGTAACACACCGGCTTCCGCTTCGGCGCGACGCACGGTTGCCTCGGCCATGGCGATTTCTGCCGCCGTCGGGCCGGCCAGCACGTCGTCCAGCTTCGCCTGCGCCACCGCGACTGCTTTTTCCGCCACCTGGTACTGGCCCTCAGCGGCGTTGGCCTGCGCGATGTAGCCCAGTGGATTTTTGCGGATGAGGTAAAGCTGGTTCAATAGCGCCTGCGCGGTCTGTTCGTCGGCCTGCGCGGCGGCCAGCGATTCCTCATACGCCTTGACCTGAAGGTTGGCCGCAGTGCGCGCCACTGAATCTGCCGGGGTCTGATCGCGCAGCAGTTGCTGTTTAGCCAGCACCGCCTCGGCCAGTTCCACGCCCTGCGCCGCCAGCGCCACCTGCGCGCGCGCCTGGATGATCTGCGCGTCAATTTCCTGTGGATTTTCGACCAGGGCGCGGGCGTTCTCCCAGGCAACCAGGGCATTGTCGCGCTGCACCTCGGCCAACACCAGCGCGTTCCGCGCCGCCTCGACCTCCGCCGGGAACGGTTTGGCGCGCAGGGCGGCCAAATCTGCCCTGGCGACTTCCACTGCCGCTTCCGCCGGGGAAAGTTGCAACAGCCACGGCGTCGCGTCCAATGTCACAAGCACGTCGCCGGCCTGCACGGTATCCCCCAACTGCACCGGGATCGTTTGCACGCGCCCGCCGAACTCCGACGCTGCCCGCAATTCCTGCGCGCGGATCGTTCCCGACGCGGTCAAAGTTAGCTCCGCTTGAGTCAACGCCGTTGTCGAACAGCCGGAAAGAAGCAGGAGGCAGGAAGCAAGAAGGAGTAAGGAGTAAGGAGTAAGGAGTAAGGAGTAAGGAGTAAGGAGTAAGGAGCGAACAACCTGCGCCCATTTCTCGTCACTCATTTCCGGTTTCCAGTTTCCAGTTTCCAATTTCCAGTTTTTCGCCATCTTACTTTCCCTCCACAAACGTCACGTCCGCCGTCATCCCCGGCTTGAGTTGGCCGGCTTCGTTGAAAACGCGGAGTTCGACGGCGAAGACGAGGTTTTGGCGTTCATCCTGGGTGGCAACGTTGCGCGGCGTAAATTCGGCGCTATCGGCAATGCGGATGACGCGACCCGCAAAAACCTGACCGGGGAAGCTGTTCACAGCAATCTGCACTTCTTGATCCACCCACACTTGCCCCAGGTAGGTCTGCGGAATATAGACCTTCAAGGTCATGTCCGAGAGATCGGCCACGGTGAGCAGCGCGGCGCCGGCCGCCGCCACTTCGCCGGGCGACACCATCAAGTCCACCACCACGCCGGTGATCGGCGAGGTGAGCGAGAGCATCGCGCGCTGCTGTTGCAAGGACGACAGGCCGGCGTGCGCCTGAGCGACCCGCGCCTCAACGGCAGCGATCTGTTCGGGGGTAGCGCCAGCGCGGTAGGCGTTCAACTGTGTCTGCGCCAGCGCGACTTGCGCGGCAAGTTGCGCTTCCAGAGCGCGCGCCTCGGCGGCTTTTGTCTGCATCGCTTGGGGATTGGCGCGTTGCGCGTAGAGATGGGATAGTTTAGCCTTCAACCCCTGCAACTTGGCGTCCGCGGCATTGACGCCCACCCACGATTGCCACCAGGTATTGGGCAGCAGCGCTGCGTCCAATGGAAAGTTGACGTTCACCCACCGCGACAAGCCATAGACGCCGCCGCTGACATCCAATTCCCAGTCGCCATAACTATAATGACCATCAGGGATCTCTATGGGGATGTCCGGCAGGTCAGGGAAATCTCCCGGCAACAGGTCTGACAGATCTTCCACCGTCCCCTGGCCCACCGAGAATTTGTAGCGCCCGCCGCCATCAAAGTTGGCGTAGGCCTCATCAACCGGCTTTTTGATGGTTTCGATGGCGTCCTTGAATGCCACCGCCTGCGCGAGTTGATGTTCGGCGGAGGCCAGTTGCGCGCGCGTGACGGCGATTTGCAGATTGATGTCCTGCGGGTTCGCCACCAGCGCCTGCGTGTCGCTGACCGCCCGCTGCGCGACGAGCAGACCCGCCTGGGCCTGCGCCAATTGCGCCTCAGCAACAGCGATCTGACCGGGACGCACGCCCGCGTTAGCCTGCGCCAGTCCGGCTTCGGCAGTATCCACGTAACCCTGCGCCACCGCGATCTGCGCGTCCACCAACGCCGTGTCAAACTGCACCACGATCTGCCCGGCGATCACACTGTTCGCTTCCGCCACCGGCAGCGAGGCAATCCGCCCGCCGAACTCGCTGGCAATCGTCGCCTCCTGCGCCTGAATCACGCCGGACGCCCGCAACGGCGTTATTTGTCCCTGCGCCACTGCCGCGCTCTGGCAGCCTACGAGTAACAACATTCCCACAAGCCATAGTCCTCTCATTCTTTTATTCATCATTCACCCCCAATTGGGAAATGAGTAAGAAGTAAAGAGTAATGAGTAAGAAGAGCCTGCTACCCATTACCCATTTCTCTTTACCCTTCCCTACCTCTGCGTCACTGCCGAAATAAACACATCCTCTAACGTCGGCGCAATCCATTCAATGGCGTGAACGTCTATGCCGGCGTCAGTGAGCAACGCGCGAACCGGCGCCTTGAATGTCTCCGCGTCCGGCACGACGGCGTGAACTTGCGCGCCGTACAGCGCCACCTCGTCAAAGGGAATCTGCCCCTGTTCACCCGCCGCCTTGAGCACGCGCAACACACGATCCGGCGCGTCGCTGTTGATTTCAAGGACGTGACCGTGCATTTGCGTTTCCTTCAACTGCGCGGGCGTGTCCAGCGCGATGAGTTTGCCCTGACTGATGAAGCCGACCCGCTGACACAATTCTGCTTCGTCCATATAGTGCGTGGTGACGAGCACCGTGACCCCCTGCTTCGCCATCCCGTAGATCAAGTCCCAGAACTCACGGCGGCTGATGGGATCCACGCCGGCCGTCGGCTCGTCCAGGAACACCACTTGCGGCTCGTGGACGATGGCGCAGCCCAGCGCGAGCCGTTGCTTCCAGCCGCCGGAGAGGTTCGCCGTGAGCGCTCGCTCGCGCCCCACCAGGCCGGCCATCGTCAGGATTTCGACCTCGCGCCGGCGCATCTGTTCCCGCGACAGCCCGTAGGCCCGCCCGTAGAAGCGGATGTTCTCGCGCGCGGTCAAATCGCTGTACAGGGTGAAAAGTTGCGACATATAGCCGACCTGCGCCTGCATTTTCTTCGTCTGCGTGGCCGGATCAAGGCCCAGGACGCGCGCGTGACCACTCGTCGGCTTAAGCAATCCCAGCAACATGCGGATCGTCGTCGTCTTGCCGGCCCCGTTTGGCCCTAGCCAGCCGTACACTTCCCCGCGCGACACCTGGAAGCTCACGTTGTCCACCGCGGTGAAATGGCCGAATTTTTTGGTCAGGTTTTCAACGATGATGGGATAGTCGGGATTGGGTGCTGAGGACTGAGGACTGAGTGCTGAGTGCTGAGTGCTAGACATTTTTGTATTCCGTAATCCGTAATTCATAATTCGTAATTCGCCGACTCGCTGATCCGCTGATCCGCTTTCTCGCTGACCCGCTTTATCGCTGACTCGCCTGCTGTCGAATGAGTGAGATGAATGCCTCTTCCATCCGCACTTCGATTTCGCGCATCCCGGTGCAGGCGACGCCCTGGGCGGCCAGCGCCGCCGTGATTTCGGGGCCGCGCCGCTCAGGGTCGTCCACGAAGACGTGGAGCATCACGCCATAGGTCTGGACTTCCAACACACCCTCCAACCTAGGCACCAGGTCGCGGGCGGGGACAAACGGCAGCGGCGTGAATTCAAGCAGCCGCCCCGGCGCCAGCGTTTTGATGGTGGTCGGCGAGCCGTCGGCCACCAACCGGCCCTGATACATCAGTCCAACCCAGTTGCAGCGTTCCGCCTCGTCCATGTACGGCGTGCAAACAAAGATGGTAACGCCTTTTTCCGTGCGTAGGTTGCCGAGCAAATTCCAGAATTCACGGCGGCTCACCGGGTCCACACCCAGCGTCGGCTCGTCGAGCATCACCACCTGCGGCTCGTGGACGAGGCTGCACGCCAGCGCGAGTTTCTTCTTCATCCCGCCGGAAAGCCGCCCCGCCAGCCGCTTGGTAAAAGCTGTCAGTCCGGCAAATTCGAGCAACTCTGGAATACGTTGCTTCTGCTCTTTCCGGCTGACGCCATGCACGTCCGCAAAGAAGCGCATATTCTCCATCACCGTCATATCGGGCGGCAGCGAGAACTGCTGCGCGATGTAGCCCACGTGCTCACGGATGGCATAGGGATCACGCATCGAGTCGTAACCCAGGATGCGGCTCTCGCCGCCGTTGCGGGTGAGCAGGCCCAGAATCACGCGCGTCAACGTCGTCTTGCCGGCGCCGTCCGGCCCGATGAGGCCGTAGGTTTCCCCGCGACGCACCTGCAACGTCACCTCATTCACCGCCGTCACCTCGCCCATCCGCGTCTTAAAGTGCTTGACCAGATTGCGCGTTTGGATCGTGACTTGGGGCTTGGAGGGCTGAGGACTGAGGACTGAGGGCTGAGGACTGAGGACTGAGGACTGAGAACTAGACATTTTTGTATTCCGCAATGCGTAATTCGCAATTCGCTGACCCGCTGATTCGCTGATCCGCTTTTTCGCTCATTGGCTAATCCAACCGCCGTTTAAACGTGACGCCCGCGGCCAGGACGATGACGGCGGCATAGATCAGCAGGGCGATCACATCATTCCAGAGAAAGGAAATACCGACGCCTTTGGTGATGATGCCGCGCGCGATGCGGATGAAGTACGTCGCCGGGATCAAGTTGCCGATGAATTGTACGACCGGCGGCATCGTCGCGCGTGGGTAGAGCAGACCCGACAGCAGCATCGTGAACATCATCAACATGGCCGAAATTTGCTGCGCCTGCTTTTGGTTCTTACAGATCGTCGAAAAAAGCACGCCCATCCCCAGCGAAGAGATGATGAAAAGCAGCGACAGCCAGCAGAACAACGGCAGCGATCCCTGGAAAGGCACTTTAAACCAATAGACGCCCAGGCCGATGATGATAAACAAGTCCGCCGTCACCACCAAAATCGGCGGCACCATCTTGCCCATAATCAATTCCAGCGGACGGGTGGGCGTGACCAGGATTTGTTCAATCGTGCCCAACTCACGCTCGCGCACCACCGAGGATACTGTGATGTTAACACACACCAGTTGGAGCAGCATCGCCGTCATGCCGGGGATGAGGAAAATTAATTCATCTATGTTGGGATTGTAGAGGATACGGATGAACGTGTTGATGGGCAACTGCGCGATATTCGCGCGGCCCATGCGCCGCGCGGTGTTCATCATCAGTTCCATCCCGTGCGCCTGCGCAATCGCCCCGGCCGCGCTGTATGCCGACTGCACGATAAAGGTGTCGGAACCATCGAGAATGACTAACGCCTGCGCGTCCCCCTGAGCCACTCGTTCGGCGAAATTCGGCGGGATGACCACGCCGACATACGCTTCCCCCTCGTCTATGGCGCGGATCACGGCGGCCTCGCTGTCCACGTACTCGGTCACAGCAAAGAAGCCGGACACCTCCAGCGCATTGACAAACGCGCGGCTGTGACTGTCCAGGCTCTGATCGGCAACGATGGTGGGCATGTGATCCAGCAGGGATGCCCCCATATACGAGACAAGAAACAACTCCACCACCGGCAACACAATCACCATCCCCAGGGTCGGCCAATCCCGCACCATCTGGATGGTTTCCTTGCGCACCATTGCCCACAAACGCTTCAGTCGTGATTTCATACGCATCAAAGAAGTAATAAGTAATGAGTAATGAGTGAAAAAACTCATTACTCATTTCGCATTACTCATTTCTCATTTACCCTTTCCCATTTCCAAAATCATTCCAGCCCTTGCCGGAACGCGCGGGAAGAAATCACCATAATGGCGACGCCAAAAATGGTCATTCCAATCACGGAACTCCAAAGCAACTCGATCCCTACGCCTTTGGTGATGATGCCGCGCGCGATGGGGATGAAGTAGCTCAACGGGAAGAGGTAGCCCAGGTAATACAGCGCCGGCGGCATGGTTGAGCGCGGAAACATAAACCCTCCCAGGACGACGCCCAGGAAGATCACCAACATCACCAACTGCTGCACCTGATGTTGGTTGCCGGCAATGGTCGAGATCAGTAGCCCCAGACCCAGCCCTGAAAACACGAAGATGAGCGAGAGGCCGAGAAAAAGCCAGAAGTTGCCCTGAAAGGGCACGCCAAAGAGATAGACGCCCAGGCCCAACACCATTAAAATGTTCATCATGGCAATCAAGATGTTCGGCACGATTTTACCGAGCAGCAGTTCGGTGGGACGGATCGGCGTGACGAGGAGCTGCTCAATGGTGCCGGACTCGCGCTCACGGACGACGGCGGCCGCCGTCAACGCAATCGTCTGCGTCTGCATCACCATCGCGACGATATTGGGCACGACAAACCACACTTGAAGCAGATCGGGGTTGTAAAGGATGCGCATCCGCGTGGAGATAGGCAGTCCGGCCTTGATCGGCAACCCGGAGCGCGCGATTTTCTCCAGCATCACCTCGGCAGCATAAGATTGCGAAATAGCCGACGCCATGTTGTACCCTGACTGTACCGTGAACAAATCAGACCCATCCACCAGGAACAAGACTTGCGCCTGCCGTTGTTCCACGCGGGTGGTAAAATCCGGCGGAATCACAATGCCGGCTTGCGCGCGTCCCGCGTCAATGGCCGCGATCACCTCCGCCTGGCTGGCGACGTACCCCACGACGTCAAAGTATTTGGAGTTGACCAAGGCGTCAACGTAAGCCAGACTGGCCGCATCCATACTCTGGTCGGCGACGACCATGGGGATGTGTTCCACGTTCATGTCCACCGCGTACCCAAACAGGAATAACTGCAACACCGGAATCGCCAGCACCATCACCAACGTGCTCCGATCTCGGAACGTCTGGATAAACTCTTTTTGGATGACGGCAAAAATTCTACGAAGCATCGTCACCTACAATAAGGAGCCACCGAAATGTGACCCGCGAAATGCAATTCGTAATTCGTAATTCGTAATTCGTAATTCGTGATTCGTGATTCGTGATTCGCTTTCTCGCTCATTCCTCGCTCCTCACGCGCAACTCCTCACTCGCCTGAACCCGCAACCCGTCCAGCAGCAGGGAGACCGCGGACTCCACCAGAGCGTGGAGCTCTTCCGGCGTCGGCGGCGGCGCAATGCCGCGCAAGGCTGGCGTGATCGGCATCAAGAACATCCCGATCACCATCGGCGTGATCAGGGCCGCATCAAAGGGACGAAAAAATCCAGCGTTGACGCACTTGGCGATAAAAGTCTGCACCAACCGGGCAATACGTTGCAAGCGGGCCATCACAAATTCCTGCAAAATATCATCATCCACCCATGCTTCCGTCAAGACGGCGCGCGTAAAAGGCAAGCGAGTCAGAAAGGAATTCAAGGAATGGTAGACCAGACTCACGATGTCCTCTTGATTCTCCAACTGCCCTACCGAGGCCAGCATCTTTTCGATAGTATTTTGTTGTTCATCCACAATCGCCAGCAGAATATCCCGCTTGCTGCTGAAGTAGTTGTACAGCGTCCCCTCAGACACGTCGGCGGTCAACGCAATCTCTTTCGTAGTCGTGTTGGCGTAGCCGCGCTCGGCGAACACCTCAGCGGCGGCTTCCATAATCTCCTGCCGACGGCGTTCAATGCGCCGCTCGCGGCGGGCCTGAAACAGTCCCTTGTGTTTCTTCTTTTCCATCGGCTCTTCACCACCCTGGTGCATTTTTATGAGTACATACTCATTTTATGAGCATATTCTACAATAAATGAGCCAGTTGTCAAGGTTTGGCGCTTTACCGAAATACGCTACAATGGAAGTCCTATGAGCCTGAACGTCCTAATACCCTACCACATTGCCAATCTGGCGTTGGTCGGGGCGCTGCTCCTGATGCTGCGCCCGAACGCGGCGGCGGCCCCCACCCGGCGCACATTTTACGTCTTCATAGCCCTGGGAGCGGCCATCGTGATACTTATCATCGCCGCCGGGGCCTTGCACATAGACCCCTACGAGGCCGCCCAATTGCCGGTTGCATCCCTGCTCGGTTATGGAACGCTGCTGTTTGGCGGGTTGGCCGCGCTCTATCGGCGCACCCGTTGGATCATGGGGAGTTGCATCCTGATGGTCTTCGTCCTCCTTGCCATTGCCGTGGACGCTTTCTTAATCGAACCGCACTGGCTGGAAGTCACCACCGTCACGCTGCGCAGCCCTAAAGTGATGGAGCCGCTACGGATCGCCGTCCTGGCCGACATCCAGACCGACCGCGCCGGCGCCTACGAAGCCCGCGTCATGGCCGAGGTGCTGCGCGCCCAACCCGACCTCATCCTTTTTGCCGGGGACTACCTCCACCTGAGCCGCCGCAGTCGGGGCTATGCTGCCGAGATGGGCGCTTTGAACGAGGTTCTTACGGACGCCGGGCTATCCGCCCCTCTGGGCATGATAGCCGTGATGGGGAACATGGACAGGCACTACGATTGGCCGCAGCTCTTCGCTGGACTGCCGTTGACGCGGGCGCAGACCACCACCCGCTACGACCTCGGCCCGGTCGCGCTGACCGCGCTGGGGATGCGCGAGTCTTTCAATGCTGACATCCGCGTGCCGCCCGCCGACGACTTCCACATCGTCCTGGGCCACAGCCCCAACTTTGCCCTGGGCGACGTGGACGCCGACCTGCTGCTCGCCGGGCACACGCACGGCGGGCAGATACCGGCCTTCCTCCGCGCCCCGGTGATGCTGCTGGTGGGCTTCCCGCGCATTTCCGCCGCCCACATCGCCGAAATCGCGCCCGGCAAAACACTCATCATCTCGCGCGGCATCGGCATGGAGCGCGGCGCCGCGCCGCAGATGCGCTTCCTCTGCCGCCCGGAATTAGTCATCGTAGACGTGCTGCCCCAATAAAACGTAAAACGTGAAACGCAATGGCTTTCAATGAAGCCCTCACGTTTCACGTTTCACGTTTTACGTTTTACGTTTTAGGAGTTATTTCTCCACTTCAAACCCGGCTTTCTGCCAGGCGTTCATGCCTCCCGTCATATTGTGGACGTTGGTGAAGCCCTGCTGTTTCAAAAACTGGTAGGCCTGCCCGCTGCGATTGTCGCTCCGGCAAGCCAGGATGACCGGCTGGTCGGTGGGAACTTCGCTCACCCGATCGGGCAGTTCCCCCAGGGGAATCAACACCGCGCCGGGGATGTGCCCTCCGGCAAACTCGGACTCCTCGCGCACGTCAATCACCGTGACGCCGCCCTCCGCCACGAGCTGCGAGACCGTTTCCACGGAGACCTCCGCGCCCAGCGTCGCCGCGCCCGTGGGCGTGGGCGCGGCAGCCGGCGTCGGAGTTCCACAGCCGACCAGCGCCACCATTACCAGAATTAACACGATCCAATGCCATTGTTTCACGGTTCACCTCATTGTTTGCAAATTAAGAAGATATTCTTCTATTTTATCAGACAAGGAAAGAATGGCAACCCCGGGCAAAAAAACACCCGCAGGGAAAAAAATCCCTGCGGGTAAACAGACTTGTATTCACCACCACTCTGAGCGGAGCGAAGGGTCTCGCTGCGTGCGGAATGACGAAGGGTTAGCGGCGTTTGCGAAGCACAAGCGCCGCGCCGCCGAGGAACAGCAAGCTGACGGGCGCCCAGAGCGCCGCGCCGGATGTCATACTGGCATAGGTGACAGCCGTGGGGGTGTCGCCACTCTTGCCTAGCAAGAAGCTGGAAAAGCCGCCAACGTCAGCCGTGACATAGTTATAACTGTTCGTGTCAGTACCGAACTCTACGCGAGCCTGCTCAACCCATTGGTTCGTCACATAGCGATACAAAGCGCCTTCGTCCCCAGAAAGAAAATCAATCCCGTTCATTTCCGCGTCGGTAGCCCACAACGTCAACGTAGCCGTAGCATTGTTGGTTGGTGTGATGGAGAAGCAGCGCTTGATGTAAGCGGGAGAAGTGGGATCGTTGGTGCAGGAGTCCGCATTACCCTGCACCGTGACGGTGACGACGCCCAGATCGTTGGGTGTCTGGATATCCACGCCGCGATACTTGTCGGCGCTGATAGTGAGGAAGTTGACAGTGGCGTTACTGACGGTCTGGGTTTGCTTGAGTGTGCCGTTGTTGATCAAGACGCCGGTAACAGTAGGGACCTGATTCACGGTCAATGTTGTTCCCGTATACACCATTAAATTATCAACTAAAATCGAACCCGTACCGCCAAGTTGTTGCGTGACGCCATTAAAGACCATAGCGAATGTCCCAGTAGAAGTGCCATCATCTAGCTCCCAAGTCCCACCATTCAACACAACATCTCCACCTATATTGTAGACTGCGTTTCCAGTATCATTTGTCCCACGGACTGTCCCACCGGTAACATTCAATGCTCCACTAAGATTCACAATCGCAGGCTGAGTGCCATTACTACCCACAACAATCCCATTTTGCACATTTAGATCACCAGCAATTGCATGTGTTCTACTATAAGCCCCACCAGTCGCAAAACGAATCTGCTGGGAATTACCTAAATTGATAGTAAGGTCTCCTCTAACATCCAAATTCAATGCAAAGGTACCCCCACTAGTGGGGGTAGGGGAGAAATTCAAGTTCCCATAAGTAGGGTGTGTAGTACCACTTAAGCCGGCCTGAGTGCCATTGAATGTGTAAGTGCTATTGACTGCATAGGATCGTGTGTTAATTATGCCAGAAGGAGCCCCTGAAGTTCCTCCCTGCTGCACTTCACCACCATCGTTAATTTGCAACGTGTCGGCTGTTAGAGCAAAGGAAGATAAATTTAAGACGCCTCCAGATTCGACAGTAACAACCCCAGTTCCGATGTTAGCAGCCGCACTCAATGTGATAGTATGTCTAATAGTAACGGAGTCTCCACTAACAGGTGCAGTACCATTACAATCGGTCCACGTTGAAGCATCAGCCCAATTTCCATTCTGTGTCGAGGCGCACGTTGCCGCCGAAACCTTCCCAGCAGGCATCCCCGCCCACATTCCCAAAGCCAACGACAGGCTAAGAGAAACCATCAACGCGGCATGTAAAACACGTCTCATAGTCATAATATTTCTCCTCCCTACCAATCCCAATCCTCAAAATCCGGCCCTTCCGATATACGGAGCGGGCTGCCCGCCTGGATTTCCAGGTCACCCTCAAACACGATTTCCGGCGCTTCGTACTGCATAGTCAATTCTCCTTTCTGATTTAAGTGATAAATTGAAACCAACGTCCTCATTATAGCCAATCTGGGATTGATCACAAACGGGCCACGCCTTCCGCATCAGCACGTACACCTTATGCAAAACTCGCGCATGTCGCCTTCAACGAACTTTTGACAAAGCCCCACAACCCACTATAATCCCCTTTCGGAAAGCCACCATGGTGTGTGCATTGCGTGTAGGAGTTTGAAAATTGAATATCATGTCGAAACATAGAACTTTGTTCATCAGGATCACCCTGGCAGGAATGCTCCTCGCCCTCAGTTTGCTCCTAAACTTGCGAGCCGCTGCTCCGATCCACGCCCAGGCAACAGAACCGCCGCCAGTGTACATCTACTTTTTCTGGGGAGAAGGCTGTCCTCATTGCGCCGAGGAGGAACCTTTTTTGGAAGACCTGGCCCGGCGCTATCCGCAGATCAAGGTGGAAGATTTCGAGGTCTGGTACGACACCGCCAACCGCAATTTGTTCAACAAAATGGCCGCTGCCTTCAATTTCACCCCAAGCGGCGTCCCGGTCACATTCATCGGGGGACGTTACTGGATCGGCTTCACCCAGGACATGGGCGAAGAGATCGAAGCCTACGCGGTGGCATGTATTGAAAGCGGCTGTCAGGACGCCGGCGCGGGCATCATGCCGGGGCACGAGAAATCTTCCGACGAAATCATCGCCGAGGCCACCCAGACCGGCACGCTCAAGATTCCCTTGATCGGCGAAGTCAACCTCAACACCCAGTCGCTCGCCCTCAGCACGGCACTCATTGCCTTCGTTGACGGCTTTAATCCTTGCTCGCTGTGGGTGCTCTCCATCCTGTTGGCGATGACGTTGCACACCGGCTCCCGCAAGAAAATTCTGATCATCGGCGTCGTTTTCCTCACAGTAACGTCGCTGGTGTATGCCCTCTTCATCGCCGGACTTTTCACCATCTTCACCGTCGTGAGCTTTCTGGGCTGGATTCAAGTCGTGGTAGCCCTGATCGCATTGTTCTTCGCGGTTGTGAACATCAAAGACTACTTCTGGTACAAAGAGGGTCTCTCGTTCACCATCGCCGACGACAAGAAGCCCGGCATCTACCAAAACATCCGTCGCGTGATGAACGCCGGTGATTCGCTTTGGGGGCTGATTAGCGCGACGGTCGTGATGTCGGCGGGCGTCTCCCTCATCGAATTCTCCTGCACGGCGGGCTTCCCCGTGCTGTGGACAAATATCCTCACCGCCCATGAAGTCACCCCACTCGCCTTTGTGCTCTTGCTCGCGCTCTACATGCTCATCTATCAGATTGACGAACTGGCCATCTTCCTGACGGCAGTGTTCACGTTAAAATCCAGCCGACTGGAAGAGAAGCATGGCCGCATCCTGAAACTCATCGGTGGATCGCTGATGTTGACGCTGGCGGTGGTGATGTTGATCAATCCCAAGCTGATGGACGACCTGGGCCACTCACTGATCATCTTCGCCGTGGCCTTCGGTTTGGCGATGCTGATACTCCTGCTGCATCGCAAAATTTTGCCAAGCTTTGGCATCACCATCGGCAGCGAGACAGTCTCGCGTCAACACAAACGACGGCAACAGAAAAAACGCCCATAAACGAAAAAGAAAGAGCGGTGAGAAAATTCTCACCGCTCTTCCTTTTAAGACAGGCAAGTTTAGCGCCACGCAAATCGCTACAGGGTAATACGGTAGACCGTATAGGGCGTCGGATTGATGAAACCGATTCGATTGGCGATGCGCCACGAGGCAATGTTATCCTCCTCGCAATGCCAATGCGGCGTCCAGCCGCGCTCGGCGCAAAAGGCGACGCTGCGGGCCGCGACCGCCAGCGCATAGCCATGCCCGCGATATTCCGGCGCCGTCGCCACCCCCAACTCATACGCATGACCACTCACGAAAACGGTCAGACACCAACTGGCGATGGCGCCCTCATGCAAGAGACAGAAACCAAAGCCGGTTCGCAAAAAGTCCGCGTGCGTGCGCCAGAAGGAATCCACCCAGCCCAACACCTGCTTCATATTGTAGATGTCGCGCTGCACCAGCCAGTGGGCATTCAAGCGAACGATAGAGCTGCCAACCGGACGCACCGCGCGCCATTTCACCGCCGGTTTGATAAAATCATAATACCGACGCCGCGTTAGCTCCGCCTGGAGTCCCGGAAAGAGCATCCCCCACTGCGATTCCCAGGCGGGGGTGTCGTAGAACACCGTGAAGGCAGGGATGTAGCGCGCCCGCGCGTGGGGAATCGCCTTGCCGGTGATCAGTTCGGCGAGCGCCCGGTTTGTCGTCGCGTTCTGCGTTTCACCCGCGATGAAGATCTCCCCCTGCATGTCCCACAGCCAGGCCGTGCGCGGATCGGCGACGTCGTCCACGTAGACCCAGGCGGGCGTGTTGCCGTCCAGGATAGAATCTACCGCCAGGTTGTAACGCAGTCCGGCAAACAGCGGCCGCACCCGCGCGTAGTCGGCAAGCGCCAGCTCGTACACTTACAACCCCATCATAAAGTCGAAGATGAGGTCATTGTTGCCCTTCAGCCCTTCGTGGCCGAAGTCGGGGTAGATGACCATCTGCTTGTCAGACGCGATCTTGTTGTAGGCGGCGAACTGCGTGGAAGGCGGGCAGATCGTGTCGCGCAGACCGATGTGCCACTGCACGTTGGTGCGAATACGCGGCGCGAGGTGTTGAATATCCACGTAGCCGAGTTTCTCAAAGACCGCGTCCTCCGCTTCGTGGCGTGGATCGAAGTGACGGAAGTACTCGCGCAGTTCGGAGTAGGCGCCCGTGTCCTGATCCATCTCCCAGACGCGCTTGTAGTCGCTGAGAAAGGGATACACCGGCGCGGCCCGCTGAATGCGCGGCTCCAGCGCGATGCAGGCCACCGTCAGCGCGCCCCCCTGACTGCCGCCCACCGCCCCGACGCGCGCGGGGTCCACGTCGGGCATCTCCATCACGATCTTGGCGAGCTGCGCCGTGTCGAGGAACATCTGGCGGTAATACAGCTTCTGCGGTCGGCCCTGAAGCGCCTCATCCAGCCCGCGGATGATGTGCCCGTGCAGGGTGTTGCCGATCACGCCGCCCACATCCTCCGAGCGCCCGCCCTGCCCCCGGCAGTCGAGCGCGGCCACGGTGAAGCCCGCCGCTACGTACCCCAGCTTTTCGGCCCAGTCGCCGGAATCGCCGGAGTAGCCGTGGAACATCAGGATGGCGGGATGGGGCGCGGGCGCGGCCTTCGGCTTGAGCAGCTTGGCGTAAATCCGCGCGCCGCCGACGCCGGTGAAGGTCATATCGTAGCAGTCGGCAAACGGCGCCTGAAACGCCGCCAGCGTCAGCGTCACCTGCGGATCGAGCGCGCGCATCTCGGCCAGCGCCGCGTCCCAATAGCCGTCAAAATCTACCGGCCGGGGATTGATCCCCTGATACGTCTTCAGCTTCTCCAGTGGGAAATCAAAAGTTAATGGCATAGGTTTCGTATCCTCCTGTAAAAAATTAGGGGTTAGGAGTTAGGAGTTAGGAGTTAGGGGTTAGGAGTTAGGAGTTAGGAATAGAACAACTCCTCACTCGCAACTCCTCACTCGCAACTCCTCACTCGCAACTCCTCACTCGCAACTCTCAAATCCGGGCCTTCATCCACGGGTTGCTGTTGTGGAAGTCGGCGACGGCGTTGCCGGGATGGACGAGGGCGTCGAAGAGCGGGCGATCCGCGTCGGACAACGTTATCTCCAGCAGCGGCAGGGCGTCTTCGAGGTGCGCCATCGTGCGCGGGCCAATGATGGGCGCGGTGACGCCGGGCTGATCCTTGCACCAGAGCAGTGCGAGCTGCGAGGAGGTCAGGCCGCGCTCCTGCGCCATCTGGCCCAGGGCTACCGCCACGTCCAACGCGGTCTGCGTCACCCGGTCGCGGAACATCGCGCCGGAGCGTTCCGCGCGCGAGCCTTCCGGGTACGCATCCTTCTGCTGATAGCGTCCCGCCAAAATCCCCCCGGCCAGCGGCGACCAGGGCAGCAGTGCCAGGCCGTACTTCTGGCAGAGCGGGACCAGTTCGTTTTCAATGCGGCGGTCGAGCAGGTTGTAGGGCGGCTGCTCGCTGATGTAGCGGGCGATGCCGAGCTGCTCGCTGGTCGCCAGCGCCTCCATCACCATCCACGCCGGGTGGGTGGAGCAGCCGATGTAGCGGACCTTGCCCGCGCGCACCAGGTCGTCGCAGGCGCGCAGCGTCTCATCCTGCGGCACAACGAGGTCGGGACGGTGCAGTTGGTAGAGGTCAATGGTGTCGGTTTGCAGGCGGCGCAGCGAATCCTCGCACGCCTTGAGGATGTGGTAGCGCGAGTTGCCCTGGTCATTCGGGCCGTTGCCTATGCGCCCGTGCACCTTCGTCGCCAGCACCACATGCTCCCGCTTGCCGTTCTCCTTAAGCGCCTTGCCCACAATGCGCTCACTCTCGCCGCCGTTGTAGACGTTGGCCGTGTCAATAAAGTTGATGCCGCCGTCCAGCGCAAAGTTGATGATGGCGATCGAATCCGCCTCATCCGTGGGGCCGCCGAAATTCATCGCCCCCAAACATAGCGGCGAAACCATAACGCCGGTGCGTCCTAAAGAACGATAGTCCATCAGAACCTCCTTGAGTAAAGAAATTGGAAATCAGGGATCAGGGATTGGGGATTAGGGACTGGGGGGGCAGTTTTTCCCCAATCCCTAGTCTCTATTCCCCAGTCCCTATACCCCGCGCACGTCTTCGATGGCGCGCACGCCACGGTGTTGCAAATCAGACAGGAAATCGGTGTAATGCTGTTCCTGCGCGGACGTGTGCAGTCTCCACCAAGACGAACAGCTCAGGCGGGTTTGCGGCGCGCAAATAACCCAATCCCTGCCGCAAGCGTCAAAACGGCCAGCGCCAACCACAGCAGTAAGCCTGCCCCATCCCCCTCACCGGTCTCCGGTAGGAGCGCCAAAAAGGGTGTGGCGGTAGGGAAAGGTGTAGTTTCAGCCGTGACATAAGGGGTGGGCGTAGCCTGCGGCTGGGGTGTGGATTGCCGCGGTCGTTCGATGACAGTAATAGGAACTTCACCCGCGCCGCTGGTCACGTCATTGCCATACCAGTCGCCGGCGGCGACCACGGTGGCGGAATTGACCACGCCGCTAGTAATGTCGCCAACAACCGTGAATACCGTCGTCACAATGACTATCCCGTGCGCCGGAATGTCGCCGGTGTACAGGGTAAGATCATCCCAGGCCAACAGTCCCACGGGTGGGTCGGAATGATCTGGGGGCGGGACGGCATAAAAGAACTGTAACTTTGCCGGGTTATAAACATCCTGGAGCATGACTTGCGTCATGGTCGTGTATCCGTTGTTGTGGACCTCAATCGTGAAAGTTACCAACTGGCCGGCCTGCGCCGTCATAGTTTTCGTCACCGGGGCGCTGCCGCCCACGGACTCATTGGCGTCGCTCTCATCTTCCCCGCCGACCACCTCGCCATTAGAGTTAATCGCATCGTGCGCCGCCGCGTAGTTGACCACCGCCGGAGCCGGGTGTTCCGCAATAAAGCCCACCACCAACACGATTTCCTGACCGGGGGGCAAGTCACCGAACGCATTGGTCAGATCGGCCCAATCAATCCGCCCGGCGCCCGTGTCCACGCTGTCCGGGGCGACGCTCGCGTCAACGTAGGCCAACACACCGGTGTTGTACTGGTCGGTCAAGGGCAGCACCGTCACCGTGAACGCCGAGTCGTTGCGGATGCGGATAGTGAAGGTAAGATATTCCCCCACATAGACCACATTACTGGTGCGTCCCAACCGTTTATCAACCACGATGCCGCCACTCTGGGCATGAGATGGCGCCGGCATCTGGATCCATAGCAACATCGCCAGACCCAGCCATGTCAACGCTAACGGCGCCGCCAACCGAAACCATCGTTTTCCTTGCATAAGTATCTCCTCCCTCTCCTAAAAAAGTATAGCGAAATCGGAAATTGGGAGCCGGAAATCGGTAGTCTGTCTCAATGACCGCTTGCTCGCCACTTTCCAATCACTGCTTTCTAGTTTCTGATCTTCTATAACCCATGCACCTGCTTAACTTGCGCTATATACTCGGTCAAATCCGGCTCAGGACGATCGGTAGGGCCAAAGGGGTCTACAAAATCGTCGCGGCCCAGCAGGGCGCGAAAGGTGTTAGCGACGCCGGCCGCTAATACTTCCAGGTTGTAGCCGCCTTCCAGGACAAAGATGATCTTGCCCCCACACAACTCTTGAGCGGCGGCCACCAGGGTTTGACATATCCAGGCATAGCCGTTCAACGAGAGATTCATACTGGCCAACGGGTCAGCCCAATGCGCATCATACCCGGCCGAGACGAGGATAAGTTGCGGGCGGAAACGCCGCAACGCGGGAATGATGATTTCGGTATACATAGCCTGAAAGCCAACATCCCCCACGTTGACGCGCAGGGGAAGATTGAGCAAGGTCCCCTGCCCGGCGACCGGCGCCACCTCGGTCATCCCCCCCGTGCCAGGGTAAAAAGGATACTGGTGGGTGGAAATATACAAGAGGTTCGGATCGTCCTCAGTCATCGGCTGCGTGCCGTTGCCATGGTGAACATCGAAATCCACCATCGCCACCCGCTCGATCCCACGCTTCTGCTGCGCCATCCGCGCCGCCAGCACAATGTTGTTGAACACACAGAAGCCCATCCCCTGGGAATGTAAGGCGTGATGTCCGGGCGGACGCACCAGCGCAAAACCGTTATTCACCACCCCATCCACCGTCGCCAGCGTCAAATCCACCGTGCTGCCCGCCGCCACCACCGCCGCTTCATAGGTGCTGCGGGTTACGTAGGTATCCATATCCAGGTATCCCCCCCCAGACAGGCTGATTTGATCGACTTCATAGATATAGGCCGTCGCGTGAATCGCGCTCAGTTCTTCCATCGTCGCTGCCCGCGCCGGGATAAGCTGGAGTTCCGGCAGCAGCCCAGAGGTCTCCAGTTCGAACATGATAGTCTCCAAACGATGAGCACTCTCGGGGTGGCCGTGTTTGGTGTGTTTGAGGAATATGGGATCGTACACGTACCCTGTCGTCATAAGCGCAAGCACCTCCCTTCGTGAAGCGGCTACGGATTGAACGGTTCTGCCCTTCGCACCGGCTGCGCCGCGGTGAGTAATGTATTTTTGATTGTAACACAAATAGAAGGTAATGCACTTCCCCCGCCCCCAGGGCTTTATCATTCTCGTTGCCCCACGCTTACCGGGCAGATTTTGCGGCTGAAGCCGCCGGTAAAAAGGTGGTTTTGTGGTGACGGGCGCTGGCCCGTCACCACAAAACCCCTTTAAGAATCACGGCTTTAGCCGTCGCCTGTATCGCGGCGCACCATCCGGCGGGAGAATGATAAGACCCTGCCCACGCCCCCGCGTCACTTGGACAAGCGTTCGGAGGAAGGTATAATAGCGACATTCAGACAGATTCGTGAAGGAGTCAGGATGAGCACAACCCCCATTCCACGCGCGTTCCACATCATGGCTAAACCGCGTGGCCCAATCTGCAATCTCAACTGCGCTTATTGCTACTACCTTCCCAAGGCAACCCTGTACCCCGACAGTGATTTCACAATGACGGATGAAGTCCTGGAAAGTTTCACCCAACACTATATCGCCGCGCAGCAAGTGCCAGAAGTGACCTTTGGCTGGCAAGGGGGCGAACCGCTGCTCATAGGTCAGGAGTTTTTCGAGCGCGCGCTTGCCCTGCAAGAAAAGTATCGCCGACCGGGGATGCGCATCCTCAATGCCCTGCAAACCAACGGCACGTTGATAGATGAGGCCTGGGCGCAATTCTTCCACGACCGTCGCTTCCTCATCGGCCTGAGCCTGGATGGGCCACAGGCTATGCACGATGCCTTCCGGGTGGACAAGGGCGGGCAACCGACCTGGGAACGGGTAATGCGCGGACTGCGCCTCTTGCAACAACACCAGGTCGAGTATAATCTCCTCTGCACCGTCCATCAGGCCAACGCCCCCCACCCGCTCGCAGTCTATCGCTTCTTCCGCGACGAAGTCCAGGCAGACTTCATCCAATTCATCCCCATCGTGCGGCGCGACAATGCCACCGGCCATCAAGAAGGCCTGACTGTGACGCCGCAGTCCGTCAGCGCCCAACAGTACGGCGAGTTTCTAATTGAGGTGTTCGACGAATGGGCACGGCGCGATGTGGGGCGCGTTTTCGTGCAGCTCTTCGATGTGGCGCTGGCTGCCTGGCTAGGGGAGCGACCGGGGCTATGCGTCTTTGAGCCGACGTGTGGCCTGGGGCTGGCTCTGGAGCACAACGGCGACCTTTACGCTTGCGATCATTACGTCGAGCCGCGTTACCGGCTGGGCAACATCCTGGAGACCCCGCTGGTGGAACTGGTGACGTCCGCACCGCAGCAGGCGTTCGGGCAGGCCAAACGCACCGCCCTGCCCCAGCAATGCCTGGATTGTGAGGTGCGCTTCATCTGCAATGGCGGCTGCCCCAAAAATCGCCTGCTGCCGGACGACAACGGCGAGCCGCGCCTCAACTACCTTTGCGCCGGCTACCGAACCTTCTTTCGCCACATCCGATACCCCATGGAAATGATGGTGGAGGAGTTGCGCCAGCAGCGTCCCCCGGCCAACGTGATGGCGCGATTGGCCCAGGCCGATGCCGCGCTCGCCGCAAAATGTGCGGTTGCCGGACGCAACGATCCCTGTCCCTGCGGCAGCGGCAAGAAATTCAAACTCTGCCACGGGCAGCGCGGGAAAGCTATGGAGTGAAGAGAGGAGTCCCAAAGCCCATGAAGCCAAGCGCAACCACTTTATGGATACTCGCAATCTGTCTCAGCGTGTTTGCCGCCGCATCAGGGGTTCCCCCCACCGTCACGCTCCCTCCTGTCTCGGCCCATCCGCAATCTCAGGCGACCACCATCCAGGTGCTGCTCCTGCAATCCTATCACAAAGGTATGGCCTGGGCCGATGACATCACCCTGGGCGTAGAAACCAAGTTAGAGCAGAGCGGCGTCCGAGCGGAATTGACCGTTGAATATATGGACACCAAGCGTATCTTCGATGAGACCCACGCAGCCAACCTGCTGCGCCTGTATCAGTACAAATTCAAGCCCGACGATTTTGATATCATCATCACCGCCGATGACAACGCGCTCGATTTTATGTTAGCCCACCGCAATGAACTATTCCCAGGCATCCCTGTTGTCTTCTGCGGTGTTAACCGCTATGACGAGACCCGGCTGGAAGGGCAAACCGATATCACCGGGGTGCTAGAAAAGACGGCCAACGCCGAAACCGTCAAGTTGGCGCTGCAACTCCATCCCGACGCACAAAACCTCTACGTGGTGGTGGATCGCACCCCCACGGGCCTTACGCTGCGCGAACAACTGGATGCGGCGCTCGCGGACGTAGCGCTGGACGTCAACCTTATTTACCTGGATAATGTCAGCGTAAGTGAATTGGAACAGACGCTGGCGGGGCTATCGCCCACGACCGACATTGTCTACTTGATGACCTTCCACCGCGATAAAAACGGGCTGACCCTCACCAGCGATGAGATCATTCAACGGATGTACCGGGCCGCCAACGCCCCCATCTACGCCACCGGTAAGGAATTTTTAGGGCAGGGCATCGTAGGCGGATACCTGAATGCCGGTTTCCACCAGGGGAAACTCGCGGCAGAACTGGCGCTGCGCATCCTGGCCGGCGAAGACCCGGATACGCTTCCCGTCATCACCCAGGGCGTCAGTCCCATCATCTTTGATCATACCGTCCTGAAAAAATGGGGGATTCGCGAGTCCCACCTGCCCTTCGGCGCCATTCTGGAAAACCGGCCAGCCACTTTGTGGGAGGGCTACCGTCTCGTCATCTTCGGCGCGATCTTCGTATTTCTGGCATTGATCGCCATCATCATCGCGCTGGTCCTCAACATCCAGAAAAAACACCAAGCCCAAGAAGCCCTGCACCATCAAGAAGAGAAATATCGCCTGCTGGTCGAAAACCAGACGGACCTGGTCGTCAAAATCAATCGCGAAAACTGCTTTGAATTCGTCAGCCCCTCATACTGCCAATTGTTCGGCAAAACCGAAGCCGAATTGCTCGACCGACCTTTCCTGCCCCTCGTCCACGAAGAGGATCGTCCCGCCACCCTGGCCTCGCTGGCGCAACTCGCTACCCCGCCCCACACCTCCTATCACGAGCAACGCGCGCTGACCCGCCACGGGTGGCGCTGGCTGGCCTGGGCCAACCAGGCGGTCATGAATGCCGGTCAGATCACGGCCGTCATCAGCGCCGGGCGCGATGTCACCGAGAACAAACTGACCACCCAAGCCATCCAACGGCAAAATCGCGAATTGGCAATGTTGAACCGCATCATCCTCACCGCCGCCTCCACCCTGAACACGCAATTGGTGTTGGAAGTGCTCTGCCGCGAACTGGCAACCACCCTGGACTTACCCCAGGCCGCGGCCACCCTGGTAGACCCGGACACCCAAATCGCAACGGTGATTGCGGAATACCTGGCGCCAGGGCGCACCAGCGCGCTAGGGGTCCAATTCACCGCCGATAGCAGCTCTGCTACCCGCGCGATGTTTGAACATAAAGAACCCATCGCCATCAGCGCAGCGCAGACCGATGAATATATGGGGGACAGTCGCGCCATTATGCAACAACGGGGCACTCAATCTTTGCTGCTTGTCCCCCTGGTGATTCGGGGCCGGGTTGTCAGCACCATCGGGTTGGACTCCATCACGCCCCGCGACTTCACACCAGAGGAGATCGCCCTGGCGCAGAGCGCCGCCACCGTCACAGGGCAAGCGCTGGAAACGGCGCAACTGCATCAAGCCCTCCAACGCTACGCCGATGAACTTGAAGACATGGTAGCCAAACGCACGCAGGAATTACAACGGGCTATGGAACAGGCCCAGACCGCCGATCACGCCAAGTCCGAGTTCGTCAACAGCGTCAGTCACGAACTGCGCACGCCCTTGACCAACATCAAACTGTACATTGACTTGATCCAACGGGGATCAGAAAGCAAGCGGGAGTCTTACCTGGAGACCGTCGGACGCGAGGCCCAACGGTTGGAAAACCTTATTGTGGATTTGCTGAGCATTTCACGGTTGGATTTGGGGCGGATCACGCCGACGTTGGAACCGACCGACATTAACAAAATGGTGAACACGCTGGCGACCGACCGCCATCCGCTCTTTGCCAAGCAGGGCCTGCGCCTTCGGGTGACCCTTGATCCCACGCTCGACAAGGCGTCCATTGACCAAAAACTGATCGAACAAGTGCTCACCAACCTGTTGAGCAACGCCTTCAATTACACTACGGGGAATGAGATTTGGGTGCGCACCCAGAAAAAACTGGAGGAGAATCAACACTGGATCGCCATCAGCGTACAGGATGCCGGGCCAGGCATCGCCCCTGAAGAACAAGAGCATCTCTTTGAACGTTTCTTCCGTGGCGCTGCCAGCAAAGCCTTCAACCGGCCCGGCACCGGCCTGGGATTAGCCATCAGCCAGGAAATCGCGCGCCTGCATGAGGGGCACATCACTGTGGAAAGTCAGGTGGGCAAAGGGAGTACCTTCACCGTCTGGCTCCCTAACCACGGGCAGTGATAGCTGCCGTATAACTCTCCAACGTGCGCCGCGCCGTCGTCTCCCAGGAAAACCGCGCCGCCTGAGTCAACGCCGCCGCCCGCTTCTCTTGATAAAAAGCTGCATCGGTCAGCAAGCGGATGAGCGCCGCGGCCAACCCCGCCACATCATCGGGCGCCGCCAATAGCCCCCCTTCCCCCACCACCTCCGGCAAGCTGGCCGTATGGGCGGCAATGACCGGCGTCCCGCAGGCCAACGCCTCCAACGGCGGCAACCCAAACCCCTCATAGCGCGAGGGAAACAAAAAAGCCCGCGCGCCCCGGTACAACGCGGGGAGTTCTGCCTCCGGGACAAAATCGGTGAACACGACCGCCTCTGACGACAGGCCCGCTTGCCGCGCCAAACGACGCGGGTCCGGCATAAAACGGGTATCGCGCGCCGGCAATTTCCCGGCCACCACCAGTCGCGCTTCCGGAACAACCTCACGGGCGCGCGCAAAGGCTGACAGCGTCGCCCCCAGGTTTTTGCGCACATCGAAGCCGCCCACGTACAGCGCGTAACCGGGACGCAAATTCCGCGTCGCCAGCACCTCCGCATCCGCCGCCAGCGCCTCCGGCGCATAACGCGCATCCGCCGCCAACGGGATCGCGCGCACGCGCCCGGCAGGCGTCCGCAAATGGTGCACAATATCCGCCCGCGCCGCCTCCGAATCGGTGAGCAACAACGTCGCGCGCGGCGCAGTCGCGCGGACTAACGCCGTGTACACGCGGCCCCCCAGGCCGCCGCGATAGGCCGGCAACAGCAGCGGGATTAAATCATGGATGGTCACGACCGTCGGGAGGGAAACCGTCGCCGGGGGCGCCCAATAGGGCACATGCAGCACATCCGCTCTGAAGCGCCGGGCCGCCCAGGGAACCGTCGCCTGCTCCCACCACACTTTGCCGAGATGGTTATCCATGGCGGGAACGTAATACAGCCACAGCCGGCCCTCCCGCGTCACGGCGGCGCTGCGCGCAGGCAGCAACACCATCCATTCGTGCTCCGGCGCCAACTGCGCCAAGGCCATAAGCAGGCAGCGTACATACTGCCCGCTGCCCGTCTCCGGGGTGCGCCAAAACCAACCGTTGAAAAGAACCCGCATCGTTTATTCGCGCAGATGGACGTTTACCGCCGTCGGGCCGCGGTCACTCGATTGTAACTCGTACCAGACCGGCGTGTTGTCTTTCAACACTTCCGCTGGATTTTCCCCCAGGAAGTTGCTGCGGTGGAAGAAAACCTCGCTGCCATCCCGCTGCACGATAAAACCGAAGTGTTTCTCGTCGTTGTACCACTTGACGACGCCCTGCCGCAGGCCCGGCCCAAGCTCAACCACTTCAACACAGTCCGCACAACGGGCAGGGAGTTCGACATCAAATCCCATGCTGGCCTGCCGCCGCTGATCTTCCACCCGAAATACGAAGTTTTTGCCGCACTTTTCACACGTTACCCACTGGTCTCGATAAGCCATTGCCTCACTTCCTCCGCAAATAGTCTGTTCTGGTTCCACCGCCCAAGGATAGGGGATGGAGTTACCATGCGAGGCTTGCGCGTCACGCCACAAGCTCGCCTTGATTGCCTGCATCAGCAGTCAACACCCTGACGCCGCTATGGTAACATTGAGTCGAAGTCTGTCAATCCCCCTACCCCACGCGCCCGGCGGGCAAGACGACGCTGACGACCTTGTCGTTGCCGCGCAAGGCAATGACCGCTTCGCCGCGCGTGGCGCGCTTCTTTTCCGGGACGCCGCGCGCGGTGACGGTCTTGGAGGCGCCGCGCTCTGTCACCGGCATAAAACGACCGCTCTTCATCAACATACCGACGCCGGCCAGATGCTCTTCGCCAACCAACCTTGCCATCTGCACACCCTTACCACCGCGTTTTTGGATGGGGAAGTCGTCCAGCGCCGTCAATTTCGCCAAGCCCAAATCGGTAAGCGTGAAGATTTGGGCGCGCATGTCCACCGTCGCGCACCCCACCACCACATCCGCTTTTTCCAGCCGGATACCGCTCATCCCGCCAGCGCGCGCCCCGGTGGGCCGGACCTCGCCAGCCTCAAAGCGGATGCCTTGCCCATGCGCGGTTCCCAAAATCACTTCATCGGATTCCTTCGCCCAGGTCACTCCGATCAGCGTATCGCCCGCATCCAGACGGATCACCTGGGTCAGCTCGCGCCCAACGGCGGGCAGCTCGTCCGGCAGGATGCGCTTCACCTGCCCTTGCGCCGTCGCCAGGAAAATACTCCCGCCCTCCGGCGGGGTCGCGGACAACGTCAGCGCCGCGCTCAGCCGGTGGCCGTTTTCCACCCGCAGCAGTTCATTCCAGAGCGTCCCCTCACCTTCCCAGGCCACTCCCTCCGGCAGGCGGTGAACCGGCATCGCGAGCGCGTCGCCGCTTGTCGTGAAGAGATAGAGATTGTCGCGTGTGGAGGCCGCCAGATGCGCCAGCGGAGCTTCCGCCGGACGGGCCGAGACGCGCGTGGGCGTCTTGCCATCGTCCACGCTCCGCCCCACACGACCGGCCCGGCTCACGGATACCCACACCGGCTCATCCGGCGTCAATTCATCGGCCACAATGCGGGTCTCGCGCAGGTCGAACACGCGAGTACGCCGGGCGTCGGCATAACGGTCCTTCAGAGCCTGCAATTCTTCGCGGATGGCGTCGCGCTGTTTCTGCGGTAGAGCCAGCAGTAATTCCAATTCCTTGATCGTCGCCACCAGTTCTTGATGCTCGGCCTTGAGCTTCTGCCGCTCCAGCGCGGCCAGACGCCGCAACTGCATTTCCAGAATCGCCTGCGCCTGCACCTCGCTCAACTTGAACTTTTGCTGCAAATTGGCGCGCGCCGTATCCACGGTGCGCGAGCGGCGGATGGTGTCAATCACCGCATCCAGGTTGTCCAGGGCGATCAGCAGGCCCTCTACAATGTGGATGCGCTTGCGCGCCTGGGCCAGGTCGAAGCGCGCGCGCCGCTGCAATACCTCCAGGCGATGTTCCAGGAACAACTGCAAAATCCGCTTCAACGACAAACGGCGCGGCTCACCGTTGACCAACGCCAGGAGGATGATACTATACCGGGTTTCCAGGGAGGTGTTGCGGTAGAGAGCGTTCAACACCTTATCGGCGTCGGCGCCCTGGGTCAACTCGATCACGATGCGCATCCCCTGACGATCCGATTCGTCGCGCAGGTCAGAGATGCCGTTGAGTTTGTCATCGCGCACTTGTTGGGCGATGCTCTCAATCAACGAGGTCTTGTTCACCTGATAGGGAATTTCAGTGACAACCAGGCGTTGACGACCGCGCGCGGCCTGTTCCACGTGCGCCCGCGCGCGGATGGTGATGCGGCCCCGCCCCGTGGCGTAGGCTTTGCCCAACAAGTCCTCCCCTCCATCCGTGTCGCGCCGGTAGACCAGACCGCCGGTGGGAAAGTCCGGCCCCTGGACGAACTTCATCAGTTCCGCCACGTCCACGTCATCCAACTTCTCCCAATGATTGAGCATATAAACCAGGGCATCCAACACTTCGCCCAGGTTGTGCGGCGGGATGTTGGTGGACATCCCCACCGCGATGCCGGAGACGCCATTGATCAGCAGATTGGGTATCAACGCGGGCAACACGGCCGGCTCTTTGAGCGAGCCGTCAAAATTGTCCGTCCAATCCACCGTGTCCTTATCAATATCAGCCAGCATTTCAAGCGAGAGCGGCGCGAGCCGGGCCTCGGTATACCGCATCGCGGCCGGCGCATCCCCATCCACCGAGCCGAAGTAGCCCTGGCCGTCCACCAGAGGATTGCGCATCGAGAAATCCTGCGCCATGCGCGCCATGGCCTCATACACTGCCGAATCGCCGTGCGGGTGATATTTACCGAGCACTTCACCCACAATGCGGGCGGACTTCTTGTAGGGCAATTCCGGGCGCAATCCCATATCGTGCATCGCATACAAAATCCGTCGCTGCACCGGCTTCAAACCATCCCGCACATCGGGCAGCGCCCGCGCCACAATGACGCTCATGGCATAGTCCAAATACGCCCGCTGCACCTCTGAGTTAATATCCATCTGTTTGACAATTCCGACTTCCATCCATACACCTCTATTGAGTAACAAGTAACGAGTAATGAGGAATGAGTAACCTGCAACAAGTGATTGTCCTACGCAACACTCGTTTCTCATTACTCATTTCCAATTTCCGATTTTCGATTTCCGCCTTGCCTCCCAAAAACTCAAACCAACTATAAAGGATGAAGGCACTTTTAGCAAGCCAGAATCCACTGTCCTAATAAAGTAAATCGTTTTCTTGATTTTTCGGCCTTTCCAGGTACACTGGGACTATGCGAAGTATCAATTGGGATAGGGTCTGGCGCAACGCCAGTATTGGGCTGTTCTTGATGTGGCTGCTCCTCCTGGCGCGGAGTGCCCCTTTCCCGCCGACGGAACTAAAGCCCCGGCTGAACCATCTGACGGCGGCGCAAGCGTTCAACTTCGTGCGATGGGAACTCAAGGCGCTGGGCGACAAGATAGCCTTTGGGTTGTTAGCCCCGCAGCGCTTTATGACCGAGGAACAGCGCACGCGTTTCGTGCTGGATTACCTGGACGACGTCCGCGCGGCTTGGCGGCTGGAGTATACCATTGAAGACGCATACGTAGACCCGGAGATCGCCGACCCCGACGCGACCACCGCTGAGGCGCAGAGGGAACTGATCGCGCTGCGCGACAAAATGACACGCACGGCCCCCATCGCGGAAGCCATCCTGGGTGAACAGGTCAGCCACGTCCTCAGAGAAGGCGGCTTCGGCGCGTTGCATCAGATTCTGCCCCCGGTCAGCGGCACCTTCACCCCCCTGCCCCTTGTCCTTATCATCTCACCACGCGACCGGATCGAGTCCGTCTACCAACAACAACTGGTCGCAGGCCTGACCGCGGCAGAACAGGAGGCGCTGGAGGCGCGCGTCGCGGTCGAATTCCCCGATCATTCAGCCTACATCACCGAAATCGGCGGGCTGGCCGTGTATCCGGCGATGCTGCTGGAAAGCAGTTCGATTGACTGGATCGCAGACGTGATCGCCCACGAATGGACGCACCATTATCTGCTCTTTCACCCGCTGGGGTTTTATTATGATCGCTCCGGGGAAACCCGCACCATCAATGAGACCACCGCCTCGCTGATGGGAGAGTGGGCGGGTCAAGAGGTAATTCTGCGCTACTACACGCCGCTGTTGGAGCGCGAGAAGGCGCTGCCGAATCCCCTGCGCCGGGAGACCCCGACAACCGCTACGGAAGACGCTTCGCCGCGTTTCGACTTCCGCGCTGAAATGCACCTTACCCGCGTCCTGGCGGATCACATGTTGGCCGAAGGGCGCATCACGGAAGCCGAGGCGTACATGGAGGCGCGGAGGCGCTATTTTGTCGCCAGGGGCTACTCCCTGCGCAAGCTGAATCAGGCCTACTTCGCCTTCCACGGCGCGTATGCCGCCAGTCCGGGCGGCGCCGCCGGGAAAGACCCCATCGGCCCAGCAGTGCGCGCATTATGGGCCAGCAGCGCCACGCCGCACGACTTTGTCCGCACGGTGGCGCCGTTTACCACCCTGGCGGAACTGAACATGGCCCTCTCCCCTTGAAAACACGGAAGAGGTCTGATCTTTATTTATTATTGCGATTCACTTCCCATGTGGTATAATCCCTGAGTGTTATGGGGTTATCTAAAGAGACGCATCAGCGAGGGCGCGCTTGTTTAATCCACTGAATGCTTTATTAGGGCTTTTCTCCCTGGACATCGGGATTGACCTGGGAACAGCCAATACATTAGTTTATGTCCGGGGCAAAGGCATTGTCAGCAATGAGCCGTCCTGGGTGGCGCTGGATAAAGGTCACAACACGGTGTTAGCCATTGGAGCCGAAGCCAAAGAAATGGTCGGCAAAGCGCCACACAATATCACGGTCATTCGTCCCCTGCGCGATGGTGTGATCTCCGAATTCGACATCACAGAAGCCATGCTGCGTCGTTTTATCAAAAAGGCGCACGGGCAAATCTCCATTCTGCCGCCCCGCCCGCGCGTCGTTGTGGGAGTGCCTAGCGGCGTCACCGAAGTGGAAAAACGCGCAGTGCAGGACGCGGCGCTGGCGGCCGGCGCGCGGGAAGCCTATCTGATTGAGGAGCCGATGGCGGCCGCGATTGGGGCCGGGTTGCCCGTGACCGAAGCGCAGGGCAGTATGATTGTAGATATTGGCGGCGGCACCACCGAAGTCGCCGTGTTTGCCCTCACCGGTATTGTGATCAGCAAAAGCCTGCGCATCGCCGGGGATGAGCTGGACGAAGACATCATGCAATACTCCCGGCAAAAGTACAATCTAGCCATCAGCGAGCGCATGGCCGAGCGCATCAAAATTAACATCGGGTCTGCCTATCCACTGCCGGAAGAACGCACAATGGCTATGCGGGGCCGCAACCTGATCACCGGGCTGCCGGAAGAAATCGAAATCAGCAGTATCGAGATCCGCGAAGCCTTGAGTCGTTCTATCAACATCATTGTGGACCTGGTGCGGGACACATTGGATGAGACGCCGCCCGAACTCGTTTCCGATCTGATGGAAACCGGCATCTGCCTGGCCGGCGGGGGCGGACTCTTAAAAGGGTTATCCGAGCGCATCAGCGAAGAAACGCACATCCGCGCCTGGGTGGCCCAGGATTCCCTCACGTGTGTCGCGCGTGGAGCCGGCAAAGTGTTGGAAGACTTCGAAGTTCTCAGACGCGCCCTATCCAACGACGACCGCCGTCACCCTGGCGGCACAGCCTCGTAATCACCAGCGCCTATGAAACGCGATACCGGCCCCTTGCTGCCCTGGGTGTTGCTGGTCATCAGTATTCTGTTCCTGGGTTTGAGCGGCTCCGGGCTATTGGCGCCCCTGGAAAGCATCTTCGGTTTTGCCATCACTCCCCTGGAAAATACCTTCGCCGGCTGGTTCGACACCCTCGGCACCCTCACCCAAACATCGCGTGACGTGCGCGCCTTACAACAAGAAGTCAATGACCTGCAAGCCGCTAACGACCTGCTCGTCCAGGAAAACATCCGGCTGCGCGAGTACGCCGCTGAGAATGAGCAGCTACGCACACAACTCAACTTCGCGCAGTCCAACCCCACCTACCAACTCATCGGCGCCGATGTCCTCGAGCGGGGTTGTGAGACCCTCCTTTGCGGCGACATTGTCGGGCAGGACACCAACCCCTACCTGCGCTACATCATCATCAACGTGGGAACCCGGCATGGCGTGGCTACCGGGATGCCGGTGGTGACCGGCGGGGCGGTGCTGGTCGGACGGGTCGCGCGGGTCTCGGTCAACCTGGCGTACGTGCAATTGATCAATGACCCGGACAGCCGCATCGCTGCGATGTTGCAACAGTCACGCATCTCCGGCCTGGTCGTTGGCTCGGTCGAGGGCAATATGATAATGACCGAAATCTTGCCCGATGAGACCGTCAATCTTGGGGAGACCATTGTGACCTCCGCCGTAGGCGGGCTGCTACCCCGAGGGCTGATCCTGGGACAGATTGACGAGGTGACTTACCAGGAATCCCAGCTTTTCCAAGAAGCCAACATTCGTCCCGCGATAGACTTCCGCCGCCTGGAGACCGTGCTGGTCATCACCGACTTCCCGCAACCCAATTTGGACGAGTTGAAGAATGAGGAGTAACCAGAAATAAGTAATGAGCGCCGAGTTTTGCAATTCATTGCTTCTCACTCATTTCTCATTTTCAGTTTCCAGTGACCTATGAGCCTGTATATCGGTATTCCTATTTTAATGATCGCGGCGGCACTGCAAAGTGTGTGGGTGGAAGACCTACACATCTTAGGGGGGCGGCCGGACTTAGTGTTGCTCCTGGTTGTGACCTGGGCCATCATTCGAGGCGCCAACGATGGCGTGTTGTGGGGCTTTGTCGGGGGGATGTGTTGCGATCTGCTCTCTGGCGGCGTCTTCGGACTGTGGACGTTGAGCCTGACCGTGGTAGGCTTTCTGGCCGGGCAGTCGTGGGTACACGCCCTGGGGCCGACCGTGATGCGCCTGGCGTTGATGTCCGCCTTGGGAACTTTGATAGGGCATGGACTGCTGCTGCTCATGATGGGGTTGCTCGGCTATCAGGCGGCGCCGGCTATCACCCTCCCGACGGTTGCCCTACCAGCCGCCCTGCTCAACCTGATCCTGTCGCCCTTCAGCTTCACGTTGTTAGTCTGGGTACACCGCCGGATACAGCCGCCCACCGGCGCGCTGGCATAAAGGACAGGGAGTAAGCCATGACGCCTGATGGCATTTTTCGCCCGTCGCGTTCCTCAGCACCGATCAGAGATACACTGCTCTCCGATGATGTAGTTGCGCGCCGACCCTGGCTGCAACGCGCCCCGCGACTGGGGGTCTATGGCTGGGTGATCCTGCTCATCCTGGGATTGTACCTGATCCGTCTATTGCAACTACAATTCCTGGAACGCGGCGCATGGCAAGCGCGCGCCATCCAACAACAAAGCCGGCTGATCCAGATATCCCCGCCGCGCGGCATAGTTTTTGACCGCTACGGGGAAGTGCTGGTGCGCAACATCCCTGCGTATAACGTCACGATCACGCCGGGGCTGCTGCCAGACGATGAAGCGCGCGAACGGGCTGTGTTGATGCGCCTCGCGCAACTCCTCAACGATCCCGACATCCCCTACAGCAGCGTCGAGGTGTTAGAAAAGCCCGCCTACCGGGGCGAAACACACAGCGTCGCGCGCGCCCAGTATCCCCCTTTTGGTGAAGCCCCCTCCCCTGGCTTATTGGAAATGATCAACAACGTGCGCTATCTGGAGCCTTACGAACCTATCGTTGTCAGCCAGAACATTGAGCGCGAACTGGCGTTGCTTATTGCTCAGGAAAGCGGCGTAACGCTACCGGGCGTAGATGTAGCGATTATCCCCCGGCGTAGCTACACGTATGGGCCAACCCTGTCACAAATCCTGGGATTTATGGGCGCCATCTCCCCGGAAGAACAAGCCGACTATCAGGCCAAAGGCTACAATACCAGTGAAGACCAGATCGGCTACACCGGCATCGAATATCAGGCGGAGGACTACCTCCGGGGCGAGCCGGGCCGCAAAGTGATCGAAAAGGATGTCTTGGGACAAGAATTGCAGGTACTCAGCGAGACGGCGCCCCATCCTGGCGACAATATTTACCTGACCATTGATACGCCACTCCAAGTAGTGGCCGAAAAGGCGCTAACGGACGGATTGCAAGAGGCCCAACTCAAGTCCCCGGAAGCCCAACGCGGCGTAGTCGTTGTCCTCGACCCGCGCGATGGACAGATACTGGCCCTGGTCAGCCTCCCCACCTATGATAATAATATCTTCAACAAAAAGGTGGATATGGAAGAACTGCAAAAGATTCAGGACGATCCCCACCGCCCTTTCCTCAACCACGCTATCGCCGATCAAGTGCCGCCCGGCTCCACGTTCAAAATTGTGCCGGCGACCGCCGCCCTCCAGGAAGGCGTCATCAACCGTTACACCACCGTCAACTGCCCCGGACGCATCCTGATCCCCAACAAATTTGTGCCCGACGATCCATCGCTGGCGCAACCGTTCTATTGCTGGATCAACCTGCAATCCGGCGGCGGGCACGGCCCGGTTAACGTAGTAGATGCCCTGATGCACTCGTGCGACGTGTTCTTCTACGAAGTGGGCGGCGGCTTTGAGCCGGACGAATTCAAAGGATTGGGCATCAACCGGCTGTCCGCTTACGCCCGCCAATTTGGCCTGGGAACAGAGACCGGTATTGACATCCCTGGCGAATTCGGCGGATTGGTGCCCGATCCCACCTGGAAACGCCAGACGTATCAGGAAACGTGGACAACCGGCGACACGTACAATGTCTCCATCGGCCAGGGCGCGCTGCAAGTCACGCCGTTGCAAATGGCGAACGCACTGGCCGCCGTCGTCAATGGCGGGACAATTTACCAACCCAGAGTCATTCACCACATCGCCGACGCCGAAGGTACGATGATTGTACCCTTCAAACCGGAAGTTCTCCACCACATGGACATCCCCGAATCCGTATGGCAGATCGTGCGCGAAGGGCTGGATCTGGCCGTCTCCGAAAACGGCACAGGGCAACGCGCGCGACTGGATGATCTAGGTATCAACGTCGCCGGGAAGACCGGCACCGCCGAATACTGCGACGACATCGCGCTGAAGGCCGGGCGGTGCGACGTGGCCGAGGGCGAAACGCTGCCGACGCACGCCTGGTTTATGGCCTACGCGCCCTTTGAAGCGCCGGAAATCGTGGTGGTCGTCTGGATTTACGACGGCGGCGAAGGCTCCGTCGTCTCGGCGCCCGTCGCCCACGACGTGATGGACTACTACTTCCGCCGCAAGTTGGGCCTGCCGCTGGAAGGCGAGCTGCCCGTCGAAGGAGAGACCCCGGCGGAAGGTAATCCTGCGCCGGAAGGCAGCCCCGCGATGGAAGGCACGACCCCTATCGAACCGGCGCCGGCTACGCCCTGATGAAATCGGAAATCGGAAATCGGAAATCGGAAATCGGGGAATGGACAGCGGCTGGCCTGTGCGGCGCGGTGTGGGGCGCGGCCCTGGCGCGGACGTTGGCCCTGGAATTTCATAGCCCCTTTTTTTTCGGGCCGGTAGGCGCGTTCGCGGGCGCGCTCCTGGGGCTGGGCAGCGCGTTGCTGCTGATCTGGCACACCCGCCTCACCGCCGTTGACCTCCTCCCCCTGCTGCTCCCCCTGGCCGACCTGCTCGACGGCAACTTCCACCCCTGGCGCGGCCCCGTCCTCCTCCTCGGCAGCCTGATCCTGACATGGCTTTTGTTTCACGCCAAGGCGCAAAGCCGCCAAGAAACAACGCTCTCCCCTGCCATCCTGCTCCCCCCCTCCCCCGCTCCCCTGCTCCCCCTCTCCCCCCCCCTCCTCCTCGCCTTCCTCC
>JAKQHY010000212.1 GCA_029555965.1 Chloroflexota bacterium
GAGACGTGATCAGCGCGGCCTTTGGCGGCAAGACCACCACCATGACCGTGCCAGCGTTCAGCGCCACCTCCGACCCAGACACGGACACCGTCACCGGCGTCACCGATGCCGCCGTCGTCACCACCACCTATGGTCTCACGCGCACGTTGACCCTCTGGCCGCAAACGACCTCCGATAGCAACTCCCAAGCTCTCCGGGGGGTACAGCCCGACGTCGGCGGCAACTTCTCCGCCGCCAATCCCTTTGAAATTTACGATTGGATGAACGGCTGGGTGACCACTACCGTAGACCTCCAGGCCGGCGACGCGGGCCACCTGCGCTACATCCACGCTGATGGCAACCGCACCTACTTCCGCTTCAAGGCGCCCTCGCCGCCGCCAGTGCTCTACGCGCGCGGCTATGGCAGCAATGACCAGTATTACAACAATACCTACCTGGGCGGCTACATCACCGGCTTTTGCGGCAGTGAGGACGGCTACGGCTCGGCAACGCTGCGCGCCGCCGACGGGACGCTCAAGGCGCAGGCGACAAACATCAATGCCTGTCCCAGCATCTACGTCAACTTTGGCGTCGCCATTGAAGCGGGAGACGTGATCAGCGCGGCCTTTGGCGGCAAGACCACCACCATGACCGTGCCAGCGTTCAGCGCCACCTCCGACCCAGACACGGACACCGTCACCGGCGCCACCAATGCCGCCGTCGTCACCACCACCTACGACCTCACGCGCACGTTGACCCTCTGGCCGCAAACGACCTCCGATAACACTTCCCAACCTCTCCGGCGGATACAGCCCGATGTCAACGGCGACTTCTCCGCGACCAACCCCTTTGAAACGTATAATGGGATGATCTGGATGACCACTACCGTAGACCTCCGGCCCGGCGATGTGGGCCACCTGCGCTACATCCACGCCGACGGCAACCGCACGTACTTCCGCTTCAAGGCGCCCTCGCCGCCGCCGGTGCTCTACGCGCGCGGCTATGGCAACAGCAATCAGTATTCCAGCAACGCCAGTCTGGGCGGCTACATCACCGGCTTTTGCAGCAGTGAGGATGGCTACGGCTCGGCAACGTTGCGCGCCGCTGACGGGACGCTCAAGTCACAGGTGACAAACATCCAGGCTTGCCCCAGCATCCAGGTCAACTTCAGCGCGGTTATCGAAGCGGGGGACGTGATCAGCGCGACCTTCGGCGGCAAGACCACCACCATGACCGTGCCGGAATTCACCGCGACGGTTGACCCGGACACGGACACCATCACCGGCAACACGGACGCCGACGTTGTCACCACCACCTACGGTCTCACACGCACGTTGACGCTCTGGCCGCGCACAACTTCCGACAACACCTCTCAGGCCCTTCGGCGAGTGCAGCCCGCCGCCGGCGGCGACTTCTCCGCGACCAACCCCTTTGAAATGTATAATGGGACGAGCTGGGTCGCCACCACGGTAGACCTCCGGCCCGGCGATGTGGGCCACCTGCGCTACATCCACGCCGACGGCAACCGCACCTACTTCCGCTTCAAGGCGCCCTCGCCGCCGCCGGTGCTCTACGCGCGCGGCTATGGCAACAGCGATCAGTATTCCAGCAACACCAGTCTGGGCGGCTACATCACCGGCTTTTGCAGCAGCGACGATGGCTACGGGTCGGCGACGTTGCGCGCTGCCGACGGGACGCTCAAAGCAGCAGTGACGGGCAACTATGCCTGTCCGGGCATCTACATTAACTTCGATGTCGCCATCGAAGCGGGAGACGTGATCAGCGCGGCCTTTGGCGGCAAGACCACCACCATGACCGTGCCGGCGTTTGCCGTCATCTCTGACCCGGATACGGACACTGTCACCGGCGTCACCCACGCGGCCGTCGTCACCACCACCTACGACCTCACGCGCACGTTGACGGTCTGGCCGCAAACGACCTCGGATAGCACTTACTCTGCGCGCCAGGGGGTGCAGCCCGACGCCGGCGGCAACTTCACCGCCGCCAACCCCTTTGAGACCTATAATGGGATGAACTGGGTGACTACCACCGTAGACATCCAACCCGGCAATATGGGCCATCTGCGCTACATCCACGCCGACGGCAACCGCACCTATGTCGGCTTCATCGCGCCAGGGCTGTATGTGCGCGGCGGCACCTCAGACTACGTCGCCGACAACTACGTCTATATCCGGGCTAACGCCGGGTTGCCGGTCACAGTGACCTTGACACGCGGCGCAACTACGCTAGGGACGGTATCCCAGTGGCTGAAAAATGATAACACCGTGGGCATCTACCTGACCGACGAGGACGACAACCCGATCCTCATCCAGGCAGGGGACATCGTTGAAGCGGCGCTGCCGGGAAAAACGTTGACCGCGCAGGTTCCCGCGCTAACCGCCGCCCCGGACATCGCCACGGGGATGGTCAGCGGCGACGCCCCGGCCAACATCACCACCACCCTCTCGTACGCTCCGCACACCCTGCTGGTTTACCGCGACCGCAACGACGTAGGCTACCAAGTCACCACCCCTGCATCCGGCGCGTACAGCGCAGATTTCTCCGCTAACGGCGGCCTGCGCCTCGGCGACACGGGCTGGCTGCGCTACATCAACAACCAGGGCTACCACATCTACGAGAACTACTGGCTCCCCATTGTCTACGTGCGCGGTTACGAAAACGGTTATCAGAGCGAAAACTACGTGAGCGGTTACGCAGCCGAAGCCGGCGCGCTGATCACGGCCACCCTCAGACGCGGCACCGCCGTTGTCGCCACAACCTACGACTGGAGCAACGCCAGCACCGGGCAGTTCGGTATTTACCTCCGCGACGTTTACAACTACGCGGCCAACATCCTCGGCGGCGACATCCTGGAACTCCAGACAGACAGCGGAACCACGGTGGTGCCGATCCCGCAGTTCACGGCCACCTCCAACCATGAGATAGACACGATAAGTGGCGCGACCGACGCCTTAGTAACGAGCCAGACGCCATACATGACCCAAACCCTCGCTATCTGGCCGGCCTATACCTACAATTGGGATTATGGCAAACATATCCTGCCGGAGGGCGGCGCCTTCACCGCGGCGAACCCCTTCTATTACTACGCCGATCCTGCCAATCCTGCCACGACCCTCGACTGGAGCTACGGCGCGACCGGACACGCGCGATACATCAACAGCGACGGCAACCAGGTGTACATGCAATTCCAGGCGCCTCTCAAACCCTTTGTATACGTGCGCGGCTACTATTCCAACCAGAGCTACTATGCCGGGAACTCCGTGGGCGGCTACGTCAACGGCTTCTGCGGTTATGGGACGGCCACGCTCCGGGATGGCGCCGGCGCGATCAAAGCCCAGACAAACAGTGCGTGGGCGTGCAATTCTATCTATGCCACCTTCACCGACATGGGCGGCAATGCCGAGCCGATCCTCCCCGGCGACCGGGTCGAAGTCACCTTCGGCGGCGTCACCACCAGCGTGGACGTGCCGGACTTTGCCGTCACCTCCGACCCGGACCACGACCGCCTGACCGGAACGACCAACGCGGTCGTAGGCGCGGGCGCGGTCACACAAACCCTGGCGCTTTGGCCCACGTCGTTGGACGACTACAGCTACGGCAAGCGGGTCACAGTGAGTGGCGGCGCTTTCACCGCAGAAAACCCCTACTACTACTACGCCGATCCCTCGTACTCAGCTATGACGCTACATTGGGATATGGGAGCGCGCGGCCACCTGCGCTACACAGATGCCCACAGCAACCGCGTCTATGAGCGCTTCTGGGCGCCTTACCCGCAGCCGATCCTTTCCCTGCGCGGCAGTTTCTGGCAGCAGCGGTACGTGGCCGATAACTTCGTGAGCGGCTATGCCCCCGGCTTCTGCGGCGACATCGAAATCACCGTGCGCAACAGCAGCGGGGTGCGGCTGCAACTCCGTCACCTCCGGGCGTGCAGCGACTTTGAGGTGTATCTCTACGGACCGAATGGCGCAGCCCTGAATATCCAGGCCGGCGACACGGTGGACGTGGTCTTCCTGGAAACGAGCCTCTTGCCGATCTCGGTCACGGCGCCGGAGTTCAACGTGGACTCGGATCACATCAACCGCACCGTCAGCGGCAGCACGAACGCGACGGTGGTTACCGCCATGTATGGGATGTCCCAAACATTAGCCGTGTGGCCGACGAGCCTCTATGACAGTTCTTATGGCAAATACGTCCAGCCAACCGGCGGCGTCTTCAGCGCCACCAACCCCTTCTACTACAACGCCGATCCGACAAATTCCAGCACCACCTTGAGCTGGTCGGCCGGCACCATCGGCCATCTGCGGTACATCCACGCGCAATGGCACCACATCTACGCGCGCTTCTACCGGCCCGATCTGCTGGTCTATCTCCGAGGGGATCACCCCAGCTACTCGGAGAAGGGATACGTAGCCGAGAACCTGGTGAGCGGCTACGCGCCGGGCCTCTGCGACTACGGGAATGTCACCCTCAAAGACGGCGCCGGAACGGTCAAAGCGCAGGCCGACGTGTATGCCTGTAGCTCGTTCTATGTCTACATGAACGACAATATGGGATATGCCGCCAATATCCAGGCCGGCGATCAGGTCGAAGCGGTGTTTGGGGGAATCACCAAGACGCTCACCGTGCCGGCCTTCACCGCCCGTTCCGACACTGAGTTGGAGCGCGTGACCGGCGCCACCAACGCCGCTGTGGGCAAGGACACCTCGTTGACCGTCTATCCTACCTCACTGTACGAAAGCTCGGCGCCCTATCAAAATGTGCAGCCGGTAGCCGGCGTGTTCACGGCCAGCAATCCCTTCCGTGACGCGGATGGGTACAGCATGTACGTGGACATCAAACCCGGCGATCAAGGCCACCTGCGCTATACCTACGCTGCGGGCGACCGCGTCCATTACTACTTTATGGCGCCCTACACCGCGCCGCGGATCTGGGTGCAGAAAGATGGCTATCGCGTCCATGGGTACATGGTGGAAAACAACGCTCCCATCACGGTGACGCTGCGCCGGGGCGGCGCAGTCATCGCCACGGCCACGGGCTACACCGGCAATGCCGGCAGCTTCTACAGCTACTTCTACGACACAGCCAACATGCCCTTCTACATCCGCGCGGGCGACACGGTGCGCGTGCAAGCGGGCGCGACGACGGTGGATGTGCCGGTGGTGGCGCTCACCGCGCAGGCGGACGTGGTGCAGGATAGCGTATGGGGCACGGGGCCGGCCAATGCGCGATTGCTCGTCAATGACGACTATCCCGTCAGAACTGCCGCTGATGGCGCATACCGCGCCGACCTGCGTGGCCGGAGCGACCTGCGGCCGGGCAGTTCCTACCAGGTCTCCTACCTGAACGCAGAGGGGCACACCGTCTACCTCGTCCAATACGTCGCGCAGGTCAGTGCACAACTCCATACCAACTTAGCCTGGGGATATGGTCTGACTGCCGGCGATCCGTACACCGCCACACTCCGGACGGGCGCGGTGGTGAAAGGCGTTGGGTACGGCGCCACGTCTTCCTCGTATTACTTCGCGGCCTATCTGTACGATCCCGCCGGGAATCCGGTCCTCATCGCGGCCGGCGACACGCTGGAAGTGAACTTCGGCGGCGGGCAGGGGGTCACATTGCCCATCGTGGCGCTGACCACGCAGATCAATGCCGCCACCGGCGCAGTCAACGGGACCGGCCCGGCCAACGCGCTGTTGGGCGTAGACCCGGATGCTTATTCCAACGATCACTCGGTCATGACGAACAACACCGGGCAATGGGCCACGCAGATACTGGACTTCTACTCGTGGCAGGATGCGCACGTGCGCGTGCGTTACGCCAACGCCCAGGGTCATGAAGTCTGGCTCTACACCGCGGTGCGCCCCACCATCTTTGTGCGCGGGACCGGCTCCGGCTTCAACTACACCGGGGAGCAAACTGTGGCCGGGTACGCGGACGGTCGGGCCATCGTCAACATCAGCCTCCGGCGCGGCGGCAACGTGATTGCGCAACAAAGAACGCTCGCCGCCGCCTACGGCTGGTATAACACCAACCTGACCGAGACGATCCAGGCCGGCGACGAACTCAGCGTGCAGTGGACGCCGCGCGGGACACACACGCTCGTCGTGCCGCCGCTGGAAGCCAACGCCAACGCGAGCGCCGGGGAGATCTTCGGCGTCGGGCCAGCCAACGCCACAATAGGGGTGAAGGCGCATAACTACACCCAGAATACGACCACATCGGCCACCGGCGCCTTCAACGTGGGAATGCCCCTCGTCACCGGCAACGAAGCCATCTACCTGTGTTATCAGACGCCGGAGGGCTACTGGATTCACGCGCGCTCCACATCGGCGCCGCCGCCCACTATCGTCGCCAGCTTCACCCAAAGCGCGCTCGCCATCGTGGTGGGCGACACAGTCTACTTCACCGATACGTCCACCACGGATGGGAATGCGATCGTGTCGTGGGACTGGAGATTTGGCGATGGCGGGATCAGCACCGCACAACATCCCAGCCACCAGTACAATAGCGTGGGCGTCTTCACCGTGTGGCTCACCGTCGCCGACGCCCTGGGGTACAGCGACAGTCAGAGCGCGACAGTCACAGTGGCAGCCGGGTGCGTCCCGTTGAGCGGCATTGCGTTCACCTATCAGCCTTCCGAACCGCACGTCAACGAGCCGATCACATTCACGACAACCTACACGCCGACGACGGCGACCGCCCCTATCACCTACGCCTGGGTTTTTGGCGATGGTCAGACCGGCACAGCGCCCAACCCGATTCACACCTACCAGAGCGGCGGCAATTGGACGGCGCGGGTCACAGCCTACAATCCCTGCACACCGGCAGGCGTCACCTATCAACAAGCGGTGGTCATCGGCGTCAATAAGATTTTCCTGCCCTTGACGTTGAGAAACCAGTAGCAACCGGCGCAACAAAGGGCACAAAGAAAACGGGCGAGGCGGTGAATACCGCCTCGCCCTACTTGTTACCGCGGCGATCTCTGCATGCGCTGCGCTAAAAACAGCTTTAGAACCTATCCGAAAATTATAGCGGCGTTGCGCCGCTACGCCGGGTCTTGCGGCTAAAGCCGCTTTCAGGAAGGTATTTTTTCGTGGGCGGGCTACGCTCGCCTACGAAAAAAAATACCCTTCAAACCGCACCTTTAGGCGCAAATCGTGGGCTAAGACGAATTTTCGGATAGATTATTAGCCGTAGCATCAAGAAAGGAGAATGGAATGAGTCAAATCAAGCCGTTCAACCGGTTACAGGGGCTATGGTATGCCACCACCGTCTTAATCGTTTTGCTGGTATGGGGCTTCTCGGCCACCCTGATTGAGCTGTACACCGATGCACTGTGGTTCAAGAGCCTGGGTTACAGCCAGGTGTTTAACACCCGCATCCTGGTCTCGGTGGGATTAGCCGTCGTCGCCATTCTCGTGGCGGCGGCCTTTTTGGTTTTCAACTGGAGCCTGTTGCCCTACCGGATCGCGCCCAAGGATGTTTTCAAGAGCCGGATCGCCTTCCGTGGACGAGCTGCCGGCCCTGGCGGGGCCATTCCGGCCCAAGAAGTCACCTACTCCACCCGCCCGTTGCGGCGACTGTTCACCCTGGTTGCCATCGTCGTCGGCATCTTGTTCGGCCTGAGTTTCAGCGCCCTCTGGCAGACGTACTTGCTGGCGAGTGCGAGCGCGTCCTTCAATCTCGCCGATCCGATCTTCGGGCAGGACGTCAGCTTCTACGTCTTCAAGCTGCCCTGGTATGAGGCGTTGCTCATCCGCGCGCAGATTTTGCTCTTCCTGGGGCTGGGCGGCGCATTGATGCGCTATCTGACCTTCAACCAACTCCAGCTACGACAGGCCACTACCCATCTGTCTCTGCTCGGCGCTCTCTGGCTGATCTTGATGGGACTGGGCCGGCTGTTGAGCCGCTATGCTCTCTTGCAATCCGATCACGTGGGAGTAGTGTTTGGCGCCGGCTACACCGATATCAACGCGACCATGGTGCTCTACATCGCCGAAGCCCTCTTCTTCTTCTTCGCGGCGGCGGCGCTGGTATATCACGCCTTTGCTCCCCACTGGAAAGTGCTGCTCTTCGTCGGCCTCTTCTGGGGCGTGCTAACCCTGGTAAGCGCCGGCTATCCGGCGGCCATTCAAAAATTCACCGTCGAACCCAACGAATTTGCCGTCGAAAAGCCCTACATCGAACACAACATCCGCTACACCCGCTATGCTTACGGGCTGGAAGGCATTGACGAGCAGCCTTACCCGGCCGATGGCGTCATCACCCTGAATGATCTGGAAACCCACCGCGACATCCTCCAAAACGTACGCTTGTGGGATTACCGCCCCCTGCTGCGCACGTACAGCCAATTGCAGGAAATCCGCCTGTACTACGCCTTCAACGGCGTGGACATTGACCGCTACCCACTGGATGGGGAACTACGCCAGGTGGTGCTTTCTGCGCGCGAACTGAACGTCGCGGAGCTGGCCGAACAAGCGCGCACCTGGGTGAACCAGCACCTCGTCTTCACACACGGTTATGGCCTGACCCTCAGCCCGGTGGGAGAAGTGACATCGGAAGGGCAACCCGTCCTGACTGTGCGCGACCTCCCGCCCACCAGCACGCACGCGGCGCTGACAATCACGCGCCCGGAACTCTATTTCGGCGAATCCACCCATCAATACGTTGTAGTCAACACCGCCGAAGACGAATTTGACTACCCGCTGGGCGACACCAACGCCTACAGCCGTTACACCGGCCCCGATGGCGTGGCGCTGGGCAGCTTGCTGCGGCGCGCTTTGCTGGCGTTGCGCTTCAGCAGCTCTCAGTTGCTTCTTTCCCCCGCGTTGGACCGGGACAGCCGCATCCTTTTCCGCCGCACGATCCAGGAACGCGCCCAGGCCATCGCGCCGATGCTGTGGCTGGACGCGGACCCTTACCCCGTCATCGTGGACGGCGGGATCGTCTGGCTGCTGGATGCCTACACCTGGACCGACCATTTCCCTTACTCCGAACCGCTGGCTGTGCAAGGCTTCACCAAAATCAACTACATCCGCAACAGTGTCAAGATCACGGTGGACGCCTATACCGGCGCGATCACCTTCTACCTGGTAGACCCCAACGACCCCATCGCCGCCGCTTACGCCGCCATCTTCCCCGATCTGTTCCGCCCTGCCGACGCCGCCCCCCAAACCATACGGGAACACTGGCGCTACCCGGAAGACCTGTTCCTGGTGCAGTCCCAACTCTACGCCACCTACCACATGCGCGATCCACAGGTCTTCTACAACCGCGAGGATCAATGGGATGTTCCGCTCGAAACTGGTCAGCGGGTGATGGAACCTTACTACATGACCCTTCGGCTGCCGGATTCAGAGCAGGTCGAATTCCTGCTGATCCGCCCCTACGTCCCCAAACAGAAGCAAAATATGGTGGCCTGGCTCTACGCCGACTGCGACGGCGCCGACTATGGCCGGCTGGGCGCTTTCAAGTTGACCAAAGACCGCCTCATCTACGGCCCGCAGCAGATTGAAGCGCGCATAGATCAAAACCCGTTGATTTCCCAGCAGCTTTCACTGTGGGATCAACACGGGTCGCAAGTCTTGCGGGGCAACTTGCTGGTGCTTCCCCTCAACGGCACTTTTCTCTACATTGAACCGCTGTATCTGGAATCCGAGTCAGGGCAACTGCCGGAACTCAAGCGCGTCCTGGCCGCCTATGGCGAAAATGTAGCCATGGCCCCCACCCTGGCCGAAGCGTTGAGAGCGGTATTAAGTCCCGCCGCCGGCTCAGAAGCCGCGCCGCCCACGACGGAGATTCCGACCGATCTGAAATCCCTGGCGGAGCAGGCGCTGGAGCATTACACAGCCGGCCAGTCCTGCCTCGCCCGCAACGACTGGACATGCTACGGGCAGGAACAGGCCGCCCTGGAAGCAATCCTGCGCGCCATGGTGCGGGGGGAATGATCGCCGCCCTCATGATCCTGTTATAATGGTGTCAAATGTCAAAGATGAAAAAGATTTTCTCAACGGATTCGACGGAATTTAACGGACATTCTTTCCGTTTCATCCGGTCCATCCGTTGAGGGTATTTTCAAGGGGGGATTAACATGGCTTCTATCCCACGTATCATTTTGAAACCAGAGCGTGAAGTTGCGGCCTTGCGGCGGCATCCCTGGATTTTTTCCGGCGCCATCGCGCGCGTGGAAGGCAATCCGGCACCCGGCGCGCTCGTCGCCGTCCACAGCAGCAAGGGGGAGTTTATGGCATGGGGTCACTACAGCCCCAAGTCCCAGATTCAAGTGCGCCTGATTTCCTGGAACGAAAAGGCGGATCCGGAATCGCGCGACTTCTGGCGCGCACGGTTGGAAAGCGCGATCACCGGGCGGATGCCCATTGCCGCCAGCGGGGCGACGACGGCTTGCCGCCTCGTCCACGCCGAATCGGACGGCTTCCCCGGCCTGATCGTTGACCAATACGGCGAGACGTTGGTGGTGCAATACCTCACCGCCGGCATGGAGGCGCGGCGCGAGTTGATGAACGGCCTGCTGCTGTGGGTGCTGCAACCCCACACACTTTACGAGCGCAGCGACGCAGACGTCCGTGAAAAAGAGGGACTCAGCCCGCGGACGGGGCTGATCACCGGCGAAGAACCGCCGGCCATGCTGGAAATACTCGAAAATGGGCTGACCTTCCTGGTGGATGTGCGCAAGGGGCACAAGACCGGCTTCTACCTGGATCAACGGGAGAACCGCGCCAAACTGCGGGAAGCGGTCGAACAGCGAGTAGCCCTGGTGGAACCACCTCGCGTGCTGAACGTCTTCTCCTACACCGGCGGCTTTGGTCTCTACGCGGTGGCGGCCGGCGCGCTCTCGGTCACAAATATAGACTCTTCCGCCGAAGCTCTGCAAATCGGCTGGCGCGCCCTGACGCGGAACGGCTTCGCCAGCACCGCCGTCCAGGATATCACCGGCGACGCCTTCCAGGTTTTACGCAACCTGCGCAAGGAAGGCCGCACCTTCGACATTGTCGTACTGGATCCGCCCAAATTCGCCGCCACGCAAAGCGATGTAGAGCGCGCCGCGCGCGGCTACAAGGACATCGCCATGCAAGCCCTGCACCTGCTCGATCCCGGCGGGCTGCTGTTCACCTTCTCCTGTTCCGGCGCGATCTCTGCTGAGTTATTTCAAAAAATCATTTTTAGCGCAGCGATGGATACAGGACGCACCGTCCAAATCACCGGGCGTATGACGCAGAGCAGCGATCATCCCGTCGCCCTCACCTTCCCCGAAGGGGATTATCTGAAAGGGTTAATTTGCCGTGTGGTGGACTAAATACATTCGACAAGCCATCAGCCTTTGTCTGTTTTTTTCCCTCGGCGCAGTGCTGGCGCCCCCCCTCTCCCCCGCAGCCGCGCAAACCACGAACATTCCCAATGTAACATTCCGGTTGGCCTGGGATGGGATGGTTGAGGCGCCGGGCTGGACGGAGCTACAGGTCACTTTGCAAAACGAGGCCGGCGACTGGGAGGGCGAGCTGCTCCTGGTAGACACCGGCAACCTGGTCACCTATCATCAGGCACTGTCCCTTCCGGCCCATTCGCGGAAATACTACCGTATTCCCTTGTATGTCAGTGAGGGTTGGGGACTGGAAATGCAATTACAGGACGCCGGGGGACAGCGCGTGTATCAGCAGACCCTCATCTTCAACCCTGCCCCCGCCTCTCCGGTATGCGGCATTGCCGACAGTCAGGGGCTTTTGGCCTCGGACGTGACCAACGTATGCGCAAGCACCTTTTTGATTCAAGACCTCACATGGCTGCCGGAGACGCCGATGGCCTGGGACAGTTTGGACATACTGCTGATCAACGGCCTGGACACAAGCGAACTCACCGCACAGCAACAAAGCGCCCTCATAGGTTGGGTTGCTAATGGGGGACGCCTGAGCCTGAGCGGCGGCGCGGCGCTGCCGCAAACCCTGGCCGGCCTGCCGGACATGTTGCGCATCGCCACTCCTGGCGCGGTGCAAACCTTCACGGGACTGGACACCGTCATTGCGCCCGAAAGCCAAGTCACCGCGCCCGCGCTGGATCTGGGGCCAAACGCCACACCGATTCTGTCCCCCATTGCCGGGGCGCATCTAACAGCACAACAGAGCTTCGGTGAAGGGAGTGTCACCATCATTGCCTGGGACGTCGTCCAGGCCCACAGCCTCGACGGGCTGTCCAAGTTGTGGAAAGAACATTTCAAGAGCGAAGAAGAACTAGCCCTGCAAACCCTATCGAACGAGAATTACTTCAACACGCAGTGGCTGTTCGCAGTGCCAGGGGACAAAACACCGCAATTGTGGCGCTGGCTGCTCTTTTTCCCCATCTACATCCTCTTGATTGGCCCGCTTACCTGGTTCCTGGTGCGCCGCCTGAAACGGCCGGTGCTGGCCTGGAGCTTGCTCCCGGCCTGGATTGTGCTTGCCATCCTCGTCGTCGCACTGGGATTGAACGGCGCGTTTGGAAGCTCCTTCCCACTGGTCCACGAAATCGCCGCCATCCATGTAAGGGGAGAAGGATTGCCGGCGCACGTTCTTCAGGGGACGGCCATCTACGCGCCGCGCACGCGCCAGATCCATTGGCATTCGCACGGCGTGCCACGGCCTCTCTACGGCAACTATGTGCTCGACAGCAGCTACAACGAAGGCGATCCCTATCCGGTTGACGTGACCTACAAGGACGGGATTTATGAAATCAACGTATCCCGACCGTTCGGCGTCATCACCTGGGGCGCGGAGGGCACCTACGTGCCGCCCATGTTCCAAAGCGCTCTGAGCATCATCACTTCGCAAGAAGCGCCTATGATAACCGGAACTTTGCAGGGAGAGGTAGCCCTGCGCAACGTCACGCTATTGATGGGTAATGGTCAATACGCCCTCCACTTGACCGACATCCTGACGGCGGGTATGGTTTTGAATATTACCGAGTCGCTAACCCGAACCTATACTTCCTACTACTATGGACAATCGAGCGATCCTTGCGGCACCCCCAATATCTACCCCTACTACCCCGGCTATATGGGTAAACCGACCAGTATGAGCACAAAACTTTATCTGGAATCTCTTTACAACGCTGCCTGCCGCATCACTGCCGTCGTCGAGGGCGTGCCCTTCCCAGCCCAAGACATCGGCGGTGTCCATGTTGCCGAGAGCTGCCTTATTTACACCGTCCCCTGCCCCACCCAAACGCCGGGAGTCATTCACGCCACGCTGCGCGGCAATGTGCTTCCCGTCTCCGGCGGGTGGGCCAATGAAGATGGTTCGGTGCAGATGTCGGCGCCGACCACTGAACTGACATACATCCTGCCCGAATTTCTAAACATCCGCACGGTGCAAGTAATCACCCTCACTATGGAAGCGCCTGACTGGTGGAGTGGCCCCACACCTTTCGATCCGGCTCAAGAAATCTCGCAACTGGCGCTCTGGGATTGGCAGGAAGAACAATGGGTCGCGCACCCGCTGCCCACAGCGCAAGCCCCCCTTGTCTTAAACGAAGCCGCAGCCCAAAGATTTTTCGAGCCACACAGCGGCCTGCAAGTGCGACTGGAAACACAAACTGGCGACAACAGCATCAAACTCACCGTCCAAGTGACCGGAACCTGGTAATCCGCGATAAAGGGGCTTTCCATGAAATTCATCCAAATTCTGGCCGAAACGGGCAAGTGCTATTACGAGGAAGTCGCCAAACTGATCTTGATGGGCACGGTTAGTTTGCTATGCTGCTTGCTCATCCTTCCCGGACCATTCGCCTTCGGCGGACTCTGGGCGGTGGGCCAACGCACGGTGCGTGGCGTTGGCATCAAGTGGGAGCATTACTGGCAAGGCGTGAAGGAGTATGGCTGGCGCAACTTCATATTGACTGTGGTTCTGCTGTTAGGCTATATCATCGGCTTCACCAACCTGTGGTTCTACAACACCCCCACAATCTCCCCTTTCCCGGCAGAAGTCGCCGTCTGGGTGACGCCGATATGGATCGTCCTGCTCGTCGTCTGGACCGGGGTGTCCTTCTATGCCAACGCGCTGCTCGTGGAACTAACAGAGCCTAAACTATGGCTTGCGCTGCGCGGTGGACTATTTCTGACCCTACTCAATCCCCTATCCACGTTTCTCTTCATTGTGCTTTCCCTCATTTTGCTGGCACTTTGCATCTTTTTGCCTTTCCTGATCATCCTCACCCCAGGTCTGCTCCTCATCCTGCGGCTGACCGCGGTGCGGACACTGGTGCAGGCAGCCATCACCAAACAAGAAACACAGACGGACAAAGCCAAGAACACTGAAGACATCTAATTATCCGGCTACACCGAAAGGAGCCTAATGCCTTACACTTACCCCTATCCACGTCCTGCCGTAACGGTGGACATTATCTTGCTGCGAAAAGTCGCCGAGGAAGTGCAGATCTTACTGATCCAACGCAAAAGGCCGCCATTTGCCGGTCACTGGGCGCTTCCCGGTGGTTTTGTGGATCAGGACGAGTCGCTAGAAACCGCGGCGCGGCGCGAACTTCAAGAGGAAACGGGACTTGAGGGGATGGCGCTACAACAATTAGCTGCCTTTGGCGATCCGGGCCGCGATCCACGCGGGTGGACAGTATCTATCGCCTTTTGGGGATGGGTGACAGAAGCCTTCGTTGCCCGCGCCGGAGATGACGCAGCAAACGCAGAGTGGTGGCCGCTGGCAGCTTTGCCGCCGTTAGCCTTTGATCATCACAAAATCTTGGAAACGGTGCGCCACACTTCACATCTCACATATCCCGCCGCCGTTGCCGCGCCGCCTCAAACAGCAACACCGCCGTCGCCACGCTGACATTCAAAGACTCCACACCGGCCACCATGGGAATGTAAACGCGCTGTGCGCCGGCCAACGCGCGCGCCTCAGACGCCGCGCCCTGCGCTTCCCCCCCCATGATGACTGTGGTCGGCGCACGCCAATCCACACCGTCGTACCGCTGCCCGCAGCCAGCTTCGGCCAACCAAACCTGCGTCCCGGCCACCATCACGCCGATTTCCGGCCATGTTGCGCTGCGCATGGGAACGTGAAAGTGCGCCCCCATCCCGGCGCGCACCACCTTGGCATTGTACACATTCACCGTGCCGGGCGGCAACAACACAGCCGAGACACCCGACGCCCACGCCGTGCGCAACATAGTTCCTAGATTGCCGGGATCGCGCACGCCATCCGGAATTAACACCAGCGTCGGGTGTGATGGGAGCGGCACTTCTGGGAAGGGCAACACCAAGAGGATCCCCTGCGGCGTCTGAGTATCGGCCAATGTTGCAAAAACGGCATCAGACGTTTCCCAACATGGGACCCTCCGCTCCGTCAATTCCGTCAACACCTGCTCCCCGGTAGTGGTTGCCGCAAAGGCGGGGGTGTAGAAGGCTTCCCGCACTTCCCCGCCCCAGTGCAAGGCTTCCACGGCCAGGCGCGTCCCCTCAACCGCCAACACCCCCTCACGATCACGACGGCGGGCGCCGCGCTGAAGCGCCTGCGCCCGCCGGACCCGCTCATTATTTAGGCTGGTGATTTTGCCCATAGGCTCCGGGCAATCAAGGTATCCTAATTCTGCGGAATGCGAATAACCTGCCCGACATAAATCAGGGCGGGGTTACTAATGCTATTATATTTCGCAATGTAATATTGATCGTAATTGTACTTCAAAGCAATACGGAAGAGATTCTCACCGGCCTGGACCACGTGCTTGACATCCCCACCAGCTGGCGGCGGGGTAGGCGTCGCGCTGGAACCACCATCAGGCGCAGCGCCAGGAATTGTCAACACTTGTCCTACATGAATCAATGCCGGGTTTGTGATATTGTTCGCACGCGCGACTGCTTCCGTGGTCAGACCATAACGCAGGGCGATACGGAATAAATTCTCCCCGGCCTGAACCACATGCTTGCCGGGCACCGTCTGCGCCGGGGTGGCCGTGGCCTGGGGGGGCGGGGCCGGCGTGGGAGTGGTCTCGGGCGCTGTCGTCGCAGTAGGGGCGGCGGCAGTAGGCGGCTCTGCCTGCGGCGTTGCCGTAGCCGTATCCGCAGTTTGACCGCCGGACGTTGGTGTATCGGTAGGCAATATTTGCACTATCGGAGTGTTCCCAGCTTGTGGCGTTTGAGAATTCTTCGTGGCCTCTTCCACCGTCTGGGTGCCCTCATCAGGGATCGGGGTTTTGGGAACAGCCGAACGTTTACAGCCCCCTAGCCCCAAAGACAAAATTACCAAAAACACCAACGAAATCCAAACAATAGACTTGCGATTCATAGAGTCACTCCTTTCTTAAAATAGGATTTAAAGTAATTATACTCTTAAATATGATTTGCAACAAGCTGTCAAAATTTTTACAGATGAGAGATACATCAGCGCGCGCCCATTCCCAATTGACACCCAAGATGATATTGTATACAATACTCGCAAATTCGCCAAAGGAGAGTGGACTATGCCCCAAGTAAATTTGACCCTGGACAATCTGGACGAAATCCTCTCGGCGCAGTTGACGCCGGAGAAGGTCGCCCGCGCCAAAACGCTGTTCCTCAAACGGCTGGCCGAACAGGGCCATCGCTTCTACAGCGGCAAGATGCAGACAGTGCCGAAGGCCGGCGTGTTCGGCTTCAACTGGTTCAACGTCTGGTACACGCCCGGCGTCTCGCAGATTTCGACAACGATCCGCGCCGACAACGACGCCTCGTATGAGCTGTCGAATCGCGGCAACCACGTCGCCGTCGTCAGCGACTCGACGCGGGTGCTCGGCGACGGCGATTGCACGCCGCCCGGCGGTCTGGGCGTGATGGAGGGCAAAGCCTTCCTGATGAAGTACCTCGGCGGCATTGACGCGACCGCGCTTTGTATGGACAGCCGCGACGCGCAGGGCCGCCACGACGCCGACAAGATCATTGACTTTGTGAAGATGGTGCAGCCAAGCTTCGGCGCGATCAACCTGGAAGACATCTCGCAGCCTAACTGCTTCAAGGTGCTGGATACGCTCCGCGCCGAGTGCGACATCCCCGTGTGGCACGACGACGCGCAGGGTACGGCCTGTGTGACGCTGGCCGGGCTGATCAACGCGCTGAAAGTCGTCGGCAAGGACATCGGCCACGTCAAGATGGTACTGCTCGGCGCGGGCGCGTCGAACACCACGATTGCCCGCATCCTCATCACCGCCGGCGGCGACCCGGCCCGGATGATGATGTTCGACTCGAAAGGCGGGCTGCACAAAGGCCGCAAGGACATCCAGGCGGACACGCGCTTCTACCGCAAGTGGGAGCTGTGCGAGCAGACCAATCCCGACTGCGTGAGCGACTTCGACGCGGGGATGACCGGCGCGGACGTCCTTATCGCCGCCTCCACCCCCGGCCCGGACGTGGTCAAGCCGGCGTCCGTGGCCTTAATGGCGCCGAAGTCCATCGTCTTCGCGTGCGCCAACCCCGTGCCGGAAATCTACCCCTACGCCGCTAAGGCCGCCGGGGCCGCCATCGTCGCTACCGGGCGCGGCGACTTCCCCAATCAGGTCAACAACTCGCTCGGCTTCCCCGGCATCCTCAAGGGCGCGCTGCTGGTGCGCGCGAAGACTATC
>JAKQHY010000021.1 GCA_029555965.1 Chloroflexota bacterium
CGGCGGGGCGCGACGCGCAGCTTTCCGCCGTGCGCGCGCAGATCGCGGCGGCGCAGGCCGAGAGGCGACAGCTTGAGGCGCAGTGGCAGTGGGCGAAGGACGACGGAGACGACGAGCGCGCGCAGGATATGTGGGAGCAGATCGTGGTGGTGGATCAACGGATCGCGGCGGCGCAGGCGCGGCTGGCGACGATCCCGCGCGTGTTCGCGGCGCAGGCGCAGGCCGCCGACGCGGGCGTGCGCGTGGCTGAAGCCGCCTACACCGCCACGCTGGCGCAACTCGCGCTGGCGCAGGCCGGGCCACGCGCCGAGGAGGTCGCGGTGGCGCAGGCCGCCGTGCAACAGGCGGAGGTCGCGCGGGCGACGGCGCAGGCCGCGCGGGCGCGCACGGAACTGCGCGCGCCGTTTGGCGGCGCGGTCACGCAAGTCCTGGTGGAACCCGGCGATCTCGTCACGCCGGAGCGCGCCGTCGTCGTGCTGGCGACGCTCGACCGGGTGCAGGCGGTCACAGTTGACTTGCTGGAAACGGATGTCACGGCGGTCGCCCTGGGACAGGCGGTCACGCTCAGGGCGGACGCGCTGCCGGGGCAGATTTTCGCCGGGCGCGTGGCGCGCATCGAGGCGCAGGCGGTTCTCTATCGCGGGGACGTGACTTACCCGGTCGTCATCGCATTGGAGGGGGACACGGCGGCGTTGTGGTGGGGAATGAAGGCGGTGGTGGAAATCGGGAAGTGAGGCGTCAAACGTCAAGCGTCAAGCGTCAAACGTCAAGCGCCAAACATCAAACGTCAAACGTCAAGCGTCAAACGCCAAGCGTCAAGCGTCAAACGTCAAGCGTAAAAGATAGGGGGGTGGAGCTGCAACCAAGAAATGGAACGCGGAATCTCTATCAATTTTGGATTTTGGATTTTGGATTTTGGGCTGTTGGCGCTTGACGCAACAGGTCTGCAATCTTTTCCGCCAGTTTTTCCAGCGCCGGGGGTTTCAGCATCCAATCCACCGGCGAGGTTGGATTTTTGTCCGTCTGAAGGGTTTGCAGTTCGCCTTCCAACGGATGACCGGTCAACAACAAGACCGGTTGGCGCAGGCCGAGTTCTTGCAAGGCGTGCAGCAGCGCGATGCCGCCCATTTCCGGCATGACTACGTCGCTCAGCACCAGCGCGATCTCGGCCTCATGCTCCGCCAACAGGCGCAGAGCCTCCCGGCCGTTGGCCGCTTGCAAGGCGCGGTAGTTCAGCAGTTCCAGGCTTTCGACCAACGCCCCCCGCGCAACGGGGTTATCTTCCACCACCAGGATAGTAACGCCGCGACCTTTAGGCAGGCGCGCCTCAACCTCCGGCACGACCTCCGGCGCGGGCGCGCCCAGGACCGGCAAGTAGACGGTGAAAGTTGCGCCGCGCCCGACCTCCGAGTCTATGGTGATCTGGCCTTCGTGCAAGCCCACGATCCCGTGGACTTGCGCCAGTCCCAGGCCGGCACCCTGCCCCGGCGCTTTGGTGGTGAAAAATGGCTCGAACATGTGCTCCTGCACCTCCGGCGTGATGCCGACGCCGGTGTCGGAGACGCAGAGCTGCACCCACTCCCCCGCCGCGAGCGCCGGTAGGGGTGCCGGATGCTGCGCATCGCTGCGGAAGTGCGCCAGGCGAATCTGCAACTCGCCGCCCTCCGGCATGGCGTCGCGGGCGTTCACCACCAGATTCATTAACATCTGCTGCATACTGGTGGGATCCGCGCTCACCAGGTATTCGGCGGCGTCGTGCCAGAAGGTGATGGCGATGGTCTCCGGCAGCGTGCGTTTGAACAATTTGACCTGCTCGTTCAAGAAGGGCAGCAAGTCCATCGGGCGGCGCTCCACCACGGCCCGGCGGCTGAAGTCCAGAATCTGGCGGATGAGATTGGTGGCGTGCTGCGCCTGCTGGTTGATGGTATGCATCCGTTCGCGGATGCGGTCGGAGATGTCCGGCGCGCGCGCGGTCATCTGTGCGTACAACACAATGGAAGCCATGATGTTGTTGAAGTCGTGCGCAATCCCGGCGGCCAGTTGGCCGACGGCGGCCAGACGCTCTTGCTCCCGGATGCGCCGATCCTGGTCGCGCTGCTGCGTCATATCGCGGATCACCAGCACCCAGCCGCCCGGCGTCGGACCGGTCTCGGTAGAGCGCGCGATCACCTGGAAGAACCGGTTTCCCACGGTGAGTTCGTGCCACAGCCCTTTGGGCGGCGAGGTCAACACCGTCGCCAAATCCTGATCGCCCAGGCGCGTTAAACGGTCGCCCACATGCGACGCGTCGGCTAATATGCGTAAGTCGTGCTCCGCCATAGGGTTCGCCAGGACAATACGTTGGTCAGCATCCAACAGCAACATTCCCTCCGGCACAATGTCAATGATCTGCTGGATACGTTGAACTTGCTCCTGAATCTGCATCAACAGGCGCAGCCGTTCTTCCTCGGCTTGCTTGCGCTCCGTGACATCTACCCCGACAGCCCAAGACGCCCATCCCGGTATCGGCGCCTGCTGCGAGATATTGCTCCAGGCGATCACCCGTCGCGCCCCCCCTTTGCAGGTCAACTCAAATTCGAGGTTCTCAAAGTTGTCCTTCTGTTTCTCAATGGTCTCATAGACCCACTCACGATACGCCGCGTCAGGGTAAAGGCGCTGCATCACATCAGGTGTGCGAACAACTTCTTCACGCGTATAGCCGGTCACACGCTCACATTCCTCATTCCAATAAATAATCTCACCTTGCGCATTGAAGGCATCCAGCATCACCGGCATGACGCCAATGATGGTGCGGAAGCGTACTTCACTGACACGCAACGCGGCGGCGGTCTGTTCACTTTCGGCGATAAAGCGCGCTTGTTGAACATTCTGGTAGGCAATACGCGACATCAAACTGGCTAACCGGAACAGGGCCTGGTTGATGTTGGTAAATCGCTCCAACGACATCACCGGCACTTCGAGGAAGGCCGCGCGAAACTCAGCCTCGTCGGCCCCGATTTGCTGCGCGTACGCCAGGATTTGGGTTTCGTCTAACGCTTCGTTGCGCACCTGGCCGATCAGCCAGTTGGCAATATGCTGTTCCCCCACCATAATGGCCGCGCCGCCGCTCCAGAGGCCCGCGCTCAAACATGGTTGAACCGTCGGGCCGCCCATATTAGCGCGGGCGATCACCGCATCGGAGTGCATACAATTGGCTAATCCCTGGGGAGTTTTACGGACGACCTCTTGACACAGGCGACGAAAATTGCTAGGGCGCGTCAGCGGCACGCCCTCCGGGGTGGTGATAAGCGAGGCAACGCCGGTGGCCTTCGCAAAGGCGTCCTGAATGGCCTGGATTTCCGCCAGATCAAAGAGGTCGGTGAAGGCAATGCTCTGCACATCATCCAGGGGGCGCGTCAGGGCAATGATCCGCTGCTGAAGCGCGGCCTCCATCTGTTTGCGCGCCGCAATGTCGCGGATAAATACCTGGTCGGCCGGCTGTCCCTGGTAAATCGTCTGGCCGACGTTTAATTCAACCGGAAGGACGTGCCCATCTTTGTGAAGAATAGCCAACTCGTAAGTTTGCGGAACCAACTCACCGGCTCGCCGCCGGCGTTGATTCTCACGCAGCCGCGACAAGGCGTCGGGCGCGACAAAGTCGCCGATGGGCCGACCCAGCATCTCTTCCACAGCATATCCCTGGAGTTTGGCCAGCGCACTGTTGCAATACTGAAGTATCTCATCCTGCACAATGACCACGCCATCATTGGCGTGTTCCACCAGATTGCGGTACTTGATTTCACTATCACGCAGGGCCGCCTCGGCGCGCTCACGCTCCGTGATTTCATACTGCAATTGGCGGTTGACCTGCACCAACTCGGCGGTGCGCGCCTGCACGGTGTGCTCTAGCTCCCCAGTTAACGCGCGCAGGCGCAGATGGGTCAGCACCCGCGCCAACACCTCTTCCCTTTGCAGCGGCTTGGTGATGTAATCCACCGCTCCAAGCTGAAACGCCTTGACTTTGTGCTCGGTCTCCCCCAGCGCCGTCAGAAAGATGACCGGAATATCCTGCGTAGCCGCATCTGCTTTGAGCCGACGACACACCTCGAACCCGTCCATCCCCGGCATGACGATGTCCAACAGGATCATGGCCGGATGGGTGACCTGCGCCCGCGCCAACCCTTGGTCGCCGCTGCGCGCGATCAGGATTTCAAAGTCGTACTCGAGCAGATAGTCGCTCAGCGTCGCCAGATTGTTGGCGTTATCGTCAACAATCAGGATGGTTGGCGCCGGTGTGCCCGGCGTAGCCAGCGGTTGTTCGGTCATTGGATGGGCCTCCTACCATAGTCCGTTAGTCGTCAGTCAGGTAGTCAAGCAAGCAAAAGAGCCATGCCGGTATGCGGGTCTCATGCGTGTTAGTGTCACACAGTCTTCGCCGCTACCTGCGAATGAATTCGCAGGCTGATACCGGAAACCCGTTAAAACGGGTTGAAAAGCAATCCACAACGGTATGTTGAGTGCGTTTCTAACGCACTTGACATAGCAGCCGATGATTTCAATCATCGGGGCGCGGGCGGCGAATACTTTAAGACATTGAACATGCTTCAGGTTTCGCATTTTCGGCGGGCGCTTCCAGCAGCGCGCGGAGCTGGTCTTCCTCGAAATCGCGCGCCAGGCGCTCCAATTGCGCTGCAAAATGCGCATAACGGGCATCCTGCTGCCCGATTTCGAGCGCGCGTTGGCGCAGCGCGTGGAAGTTTCCCCGCTGCAAGAGCGCGCGCAACGCGGCTAACTCTGTTTCGGGCGGCAATGCCAGGGCTGCGGGCGCCGCATCAGAGACAGCCGCCGGAGAAACCGCTTGCGCCTGGTAAATCCATGTTACCCTGAGATGGGCAGCCATCAAATCGAAAAGTTGCGCCACATGGATCGGTTTGGGGATAAAGGCGTTGCAGCCGGCCACAACGCTGGCCTGCCGATCTTTCTCGAAGACGCTGGCCGAGGTCGCCAGGATCACTGTGTCCTGTAGCTCCGGGATGCGCCGGATGGCCTGCGTCGCCTCCACGCCGGTCATCACCGGCATCACCAAATCCATGATGATGAGGTGCGGCCGCGTCGCCTGCGCCTGCGCCACGGCCTGCTGCCCATCCGCCGCCTCCGTCACCACAAAACCGAGCGGCGCCAGCAGGTTGACGAGGACGAGGCGGTTGTAGGGCTTGTCGTCCACCACCAGCACGCGCAGTGGGTACTCGCCGGCGGTGGTGTAACCCAAAATAGCCTCAGCGGGCGTCGTCGGGGCTGCCGCAGCGATTTCCACGACCGGCAGTGCGATCTCGAACCAGAAGGTGCTGCCGCGTCCCGCGTCACTCTCCACATGCAACTCGCCGCCCATGGCGCGCACCAACTGCCGGCTGATTGCCAGTCCCAATCCCGTGCCCTCCGCGCGCTGCGCCACCGCGCCGACCTGCTCAAAGGGTTGGAAGAGCCGCGCAAGCTGTTCGGGGGGCATGCCAACGCCGGTATCGGAGACCTCGAAATGGAGTAAGGAGTAAGGAGTAAGGAGTAAGGGGTAAGGAGTAAGGGGTAAGGAGGGTTGAGTATTGCCACTCTCTACCTCATCCACCCTGCTACCTACTTCATTCTCCCTACTCCCTACTTCATACTTCTTACTCCCGACCCGCAATGTCACCTGGCCCGCATCGGTGAACTTGACGGCGTTGCCAAGCAGGTTGAGGAGCACCTGGCGCAGGCGCGTTTCGTCGGCGCGGACGCCGGTGGGCAAGTCGCCCTGCGGCTCGTAGCTGAAGAGGAGGTCCTTTTGCTCGGCGCGCGCGGCGATAATGCCGGCAATCCCGGCTATAAATTCGGGGAAGTCGAAGTCGGCGGGATACAAGTCCATCTTACCGGCCTCGATCTTCGCCAGATCGAGGATGTCGTTGATGAGCGTCAGCAAATGCTCGCCGCTCTGCTGAATGACGTGCAGACCGTCCGCCTGGCGCATATTCAGGGAGCGGTCGCGGTTGAGAATCTGGACGTAGCCCAGGATGCCGTTGAGGGGCGTGCGCAGTTCGTGGCTCATGTTGGAGAGGAATTCGCTCTTGGCGCGGTTGGCGACTTCGGCCTGCTCTTTGGCCTGTTGCAGCTCGCGGGTGCGTTCCGCCACCTGGGTTTCAAGGCGTTGCTGCTGACGTTTCAAGCCCTCAACGCGCGCGCGGTAAAGGCTCAACACGCCGCCCACGACCACCAGCCCCACCAACGTCTGGAACCACGCCGTCTTCCAGATGGGCGGGGTAATGTGAATCTTGAGCGCCGTCCCTGCCTCATTCCAGACGCCGTCGCTGTTGGCGCCCTTGACGCGGAAGGTATAGTCGCCGCCGTCGAGGTTGGTGTAGGTGGCGAAGCGCCGTTTGGCGGTGGTGTAGTTCCAGTCCTGGTCGAAGCCCTCCAGTTTGTAGGCGTATTGGTTCATCTCCGGGGAAGAATAGCTCAACGCCGCAAACTCGAAGGAGAAGACCGAGTCTTTGTAGGTCAGGGCGAGTTTATCCAGCAACGAGATGGATTTGGGCAGCGGCGACTCCGGCCCGATGGCGACGGATTTGTTGAACAACTGGAAGTCGGTAAGCACAACGGGGGGGACGTAGGGGTTGTCCACAATGTCTTCGGGGTAGAACATGTTGAAGCCGTTCTTGCCGCCGAAGAACAACGCCCCATCCCGGCTTTTGCAGAACGACGAGATGCTGAATTGAGGGCCTTGCAAGCCATCGCTCGCGTCGTAATTCTTGAACGTTTCTGTGCGCGGGTCAAAGCGCGACAGTCCGTTGAAAGTACTTATCCAGAGATATGGCCCGCCCTGGGCGGCCGGAATATCATCCTCCAGTATCCCCACAATCGCCGTGTTGGGTAGCCCATCAGCCTTGGAATAGCGCTTGAAGGTTCCAGTGACTCGATCAAAACGGTTCAACCCGTCTAACGTCCCCACCCACAGCACCCCGGCTGAATCCTCGAAGATAGCCGCAACCGTGCTGCTGCTCAATGTGGTGGGATCGTCGGGGTTGGGGCGGTAATGGGTGAAGCGCCCACTCTCCCGGTCGAGTTGATCCAGCCCGACCGTGTTGCCGACCCAAAGCGCGCCGGTAGTATCTTCATAGATAACCGTCACCTGATTGTTGCTCAGACTGTCGGGATCATTGCCATCGTGCTCGTAAGCGGTGAACTGCCCGGTTTCCCGCTCCAGGCGATTAAGTCCGCCGCCGCGGGTGCCGATCCACAAGGTCCCCGCGCGATCTTCGAAAATGGCCCACACACTGTTGTCACTCAGGCTGTGCGGATCAGCGGGATCATTGCGGTAACGGATAAAACGCCCGGAGGCGCGGTCAAAACGGTTGAGGCCAGCGCTCTCGGTGCCAATCCATAACGTGCCGCTCCGGTCTTCGTAGACAAACCGCGCCTGATTGTCACTGAGGCTGTCGGGGTTGCTGGGGTCGTGTTGGTAGGCGGTGAACTGGCCGGTGGCCCGGTCAAGATAATTGAGGCCGCCGCCGATGGTCCCCACCCAGATGCCGCCGGACTGATCCTCCTCGATGGCCCACACCAGGTTGCTACTCAAGCTATGCGGGTTAGCGGGATGGGTTTGGTAATAGGTAAACTTGTGCTTGGCCCTGTCAAAAAGATTCAGTCCGTTCAGAGCGCCGATCCAGACGACGCCGGAACGATCTTCATAAAGCGACCAGATACCGTCGTTGCTCAAACTGGTGGGGTTATTTGGCTCAGACCGATAATGGGTGAACTCGGCTGTGCCAGAAGCGGCCACGATAGCCGGGTCGAGCCGATTGAGTCCGCCGCCATAAGTTGCTACCCACACTATTCCCAGGTGGTCAATCAGCACAGCCCGGACGACGGTATTGCTCAGGCTATAGGGGTCGTCAGGATCGGGCTGGTAACGGGTGATGCGTCCGGTAGCCGGATCGAGGCGGTTCAGCCCGCCCTCCGTGCCGATCCATAGCGCGCCGAAAGCATCGGCTGCCAGCGCCGTCACCTTATCGAAGCTCAGGCTGTGCGGATCGTCCGGGTTGTGACGATAGGCTGTAAATTGCTCGCCGGCGCGGTCAAAGCGGTTCAGTCCGCCGCCATAGGTCCCTACCCACAACGTCCCCGTTTGATCTTCAAAGATAGCGCGAACGCCGTTGTGGCTCAGACTGTGCGGATCAATGGGATCATTCTGATAATGGGTAAATTTGCCCGTTTTGCGATCAAAGCGGTTGAGGCCGCCGTTCTCAGTGCCGATCCAGAGCGCCCCGTCCGCATCCTCGTCAATGGCCCACACCTTGTTGTCGCTCAGACTGTCGGGGTTGGCCGAATCATGCCGATAGGTCGTGAATTGCTGACTGGCCGCATCGAACTTGTTTAATCCATCCGATGTGCCAATCCATAACACGCCTTCTCTGTCTTCATACAAGGTTAGAATTACATTGTTGACCAAGCTGTGAGGATCATCCGGCAAGTTGCGGTAAGTGATAAAGGTGTAACCGTCATAGCGATTCAGCCCATCCTCCATGCCGAACCACATAAACCCTTGCCGATCCTGGACTATGCTGAGGGCGAGCGCGCTGGAAAGTCCTTGCGCGGTGGAGATGCGGTCGAACCGAATGTCCGGCCCCTGCTGCGCCCGTGCGCCAGACGTCCAACCCAATGCACAGACCCCCGCCAACATCAGGCCGGCGACTTTGCGCCAGAAGTTCCCCTTCCCAACTTCACATGACGTTTTCAAAGGTTCCCTCCCCACGGAAATAACAGGCATACAGAAGCAAGGACTAAAAAATCCGTTCTAATCTGTTCAATCCGTTGACAAGTTTTCTTGGTCGCCGCTCACCGCCCCGCCAGGTATTGCAGAATCTCCGCCTTGTGTCGCGCCACATACGCGCTGCCGGGATCATGCCCACAGCGGCGGCAGGTGAGATCGTAGGCGGAGTTGAGCGTACCGCACGCCGGGCAGGCGTAATGCTCCAGCATTTCCGCGATCCACTGCTCGTAGCCGACCTCCCGGATGCGCGCCTGCGCTTCCCACAGTTCCAGCCGGTGAGGGCGCGCGGCCTGGAACGCCGTCAACTCGGCGCAGGGATACTCGCTGCACGCGCCGCAGAAATCCAGTCCTCGCTCTGCCGCGCACGCAGCCATCTTGCAGGTGGCGCAGTAGGCCATGCGCTTCTCGGCGCGGCAGCCGTGACATTCCGTGTCCACGACCGTGCGCCCGCTGCGCGCCGCTGACTTTGCCAGCCGCTCCGGGTCTTCCATCGAACCGATGTAAATCGTACAGGCCGGGCAAAACAGCCCGCACACCGCCGCCAATGTCTTATCGGGTTGTGGTTTGCTGTCCATACGCACCTTCCAAATTGCTGATAGTATTCTCATTATGCGCCGCAACCCCTCACAAGTCAAACCAGGATTGACGCATCGCCATCATTGGACGAAAATAGTGAGTGAAGATTTCTCAACGGATTCAACGGATTGAAACGGATTTTCCGATCCTCCCATTCCGTGAATCCTGCTATTTTTTGGAGGAAAAACGATGACCACAAAATCCTTACCCCGGATTCAAGTGAGCGACAATGGCCGCTTCCTGCAAACGGGAGCCGGCGACCCGTTCTTCTGGCTGGGCGACACGGCCTGGGAGTTGTTCCATCGCCTGACGCGCGAAGAAGCGGAAGTGTACTTCCAGAATCGCCAGGAGCGGCGCTTCAACGTCATCCAGGCCGTCGCGCTGGCCGAGATGGACGGGCTGAACACGCCCAACGTCTACGGCGACTGCCCCCTGCTCTACAACGATCCCACCCGCCCCAACGAAGCCTACTTCGCCTACGTGGATGAGTTGATCGAGAGGGCGGCGGCGCACGATCTCTACATCGGGTTGCTGCCGACCTGGGGCGACAAGGTAAATCACCAGTGGGGCGTCGGGCCGCGCATCTTCGACCCGGAGAATGCGCGCGGCTACGGGCGGTTCCTGGGGGAACGCTACCGCGAGCGGACCAACGTGCTATGGATTTTGGGCGGCGACCGACCGGCCATCCACATGGAGCATGACTATCGCCCGATCTGGCGGGCGATGGCGGCGGGGCTGGACGAGGGCATGGGGCGGCGCGCGTTCAAGACGTATCACCCCTGCGGCGGAACGTCCACCTCGGCGTGGCTGCACGAAGAGGACTGGCTGGACATGAATATGATGCAGTCTGGGCACGGCGGCGGGCATGACGTGCCGGTGTGGGAATGGGTGGCCCACGATTACCACTTGCAGCCGGTCAAGCCCACGCTCGACGGCGAGCCAAACTACGAAGATCACCCCGTCAACCCCTGGCCGAAGTGGGATCCGGCCAACGGCTACTTCCGCGACTACGACGTCCGCAAGCAAACGTACCGCTCGGTGTTCGCGGGCGCGTGCGGCGTGACTTACGGCCATCACTTCATCTGGCAGATGGCCGACGAGACTCGCCCGCCGGTGAATAACGGCAACGAGTTCATGTCCTGGCGCGACGCCATCCTACGGCCCGGCGCGGCGCAGATGCAATACCTGCGCGCCCTGCTGGAATCGCGCCCATACTTCAGCCGCGTGCCCGATCAAAGTCTGCTCGCAGAGGAAGGAGAGGGACTGTACCACCGGCGCGCCACCCGCGATCAAAACGGCCACTATGCTTTCGTGTACCTGCCGCTGCCCCTGCCGGTCACGGTCAGACTGGCGGCCCTGTCCGGCGAGCGGGTCAAAGCCTGGTGGTACGATCCGTGCAGCGGCGCGGCGCTGACAATCGGCTCGTTCCCCACCCATGGAGCGCACACCTTCACGCCGCCGGGCCATCGGCCGGATTGGGTGCTCGTGCTTGACGACGACGCCCAACCTTATCCCGCGCCTGGGCAACCTGCGAATGAATTCGCAGGCTGATACCGAAAACCCGTTAAAACGGGTTGCAGACTTATTCCTTACAAAAAACGTGAGGCTCTCGCAGTGAGAGCCTCACGTTTCACGTTTCACGCTTCACGCAACAACTTCACCACAAACGCGCTGCCCTGCCCGACCTGGCTTTCCACTTCCAGCGCGCCGCGTTGCGCTTCGGTGAGGGCGCGGGCGATGGAGAGGCCCAGGCCAAAGCCCGGCGTGGAGCGCGAGGTGTCGCTGCGGTAGAAGCGGTCGAAGATGCGCGCCTGCAATTCCGGCGACAGGCCTGGCCCGGCGTCCTGCACACGAAGGACGATGTGGCGATCATTTTTGCTCAGCACAAGGCTAATGGGGCCATGCGCGTGTTTGATAGCGTTGTCGAGCAGGATCAGCAGCACCTGCTTGAGCGCGTCCTCGTTGGCCTGCGCGATCAGCCCATCGGGGCCGGCGACTTCGATCTCGCGGTCAGGGGCCAGCAGGCGTCCCTGCCGACAAACATCCTCCACCACGGTTCTGACTTCCACCGGCCCCAGGGCCAACTTACGCCCGGCGTCGGAGCGCGCCAACACCAACAGATCGCTCACCAGGCGGCTCAACCGTTCACTCTCGCTGATGAGGTCGTCGAGGATGTCGGCGCGGTCGGCATCCGGCAAAGGCGGCCTACGCTCCAGGAGGGCCAGGTTGCCGCGAATAGTCGTCAACGGGGTGCGCAGTTCGTGCGACACGTCGGCGACGAAGTCGCGCTGGACTTGCAAGGCGCGCGTCACTTGCTGATACCCCACTTCCAGTTGGGATAACATTTCGTTAAACGTCATCGCCAGTCGCCCCAATTCGTCGTTAGGGCCGGTGTGCTGGACTCGTGAAGAAAAGTCTCGCGCTTTGCCGATCTCGTGCGCGGTCTGGGTGATGCGGTGGATGGGCCGCAGGGTGACGCCGGAGAGCGTCCAGCCCGCGCCAAACGCGATCACCGTGGTCAACGCGCTGCCGGTGAGGAGGGTGACGCCCAGGGAACGCAGCGCGCGGTCGCGGTCGGCCAGGGAGCGCGCCAGTTGGACGATGCCGGTAACTTCACCATTGACGATAACCGGTTGGTTATAAACCAGCAGGCGGCCCTCGTCGTCATGGGTAATCTCAACCCATGACTCGCCCGCTTGCAGTTTTCCCAGGCCGGCGGCGCTGATCGGAAATGCCATGACTTCTTCATTTTGAGGGATGGCAAAGGGCACGCCCTCAGCGTCCAGGATGCGCAGCATATCGCGCGGGCGGCGATCACGCACCAGGGGTTGCAACACCTGCCGCGCTTTATCGCCTTCTGGGCCTTCATTGCCGGCCACTCCCGGCAACGGCGCGCGCCAGCCCAATTCGTGCTGCGCCCGTGACCACCCCGCCACCATCGGCTCAACGGATTTCACCAGGTCTTTTTCCACTATCGCCAGGGTATAACGCGACTGGGCGACATACAACACCCCACTAAAAATCAGAAGGGTGAGGGCCAGGATGGTGGTATAAAGAACAGTCAGGCGCAACCGGATGGACATAAGTTAGGCTTCCTCGCGCAGGACGTACCCCACGCCGCGCACAGTTTGGATGAGGCGGCAGTCGCCTTCGCCCTCCATCTTTTTGCGGAGATAGCCGACGTACACTTCGATCACGTTGTCGTCGCCGACGAAATCGTAGCCCCAGACGTGGTTGAGAATCTGCTTGCGTTCCAACACCTGGTTAGGATGCCGCATCAGCAGATGCAGCAGGTCAAATTCGGTGGGGGTGAGCGTGAAGGGGCGCTCTTTGCGGCGCACTTCACGCGAGGTAGGATCAAGGTAGAGATCGCCAAAGGAAAGCGGCGCCGAAATCTCCGCAGCGCCAGAACGGCGCAGCAGCGCGCGCACGCGCGCCACCAGTTCCGGCGAGGCAAACGGCTTGACGAGGTAATCGTCCGCGCCGCGCTCCAGGCCCTCGACGCGATCCTGGACGGCGTCGCGCGCCGTCAGCATCAGGAT
>JAKQHY010000032.1 GCA_029555965.1 Chloroflexota bacterium
GGCCAGAGATGCCCAGGTTATCGAAGGCGAACCCTTCCGTGCGGTGAAGGGTCGCGCTGCGCACCCACACGCCGGCCAGCAGCGCGACGACGACGACGGCGATCACGGCCAGGTCGGCCCAACGCGCGTGTTGAGCCGCAATCATTTTGCGATTGGGGATGACGGGGGACTCAATCATGCTTCACCTCCTTGCTTGTCGGCGCCGGCCAGCGTGAGGCGGTTGGCGCGGCGCATCAGGTAATAGAGCAGGCCGAACGTCCCACCGGCGACGATGGCGGCCAGGGCCAGTCCCGGCCAGGGATTGAAGCCGCCGCCGGCAAGGTTGAGGGCGGGCGTGGTCAGTTCGCCGTGCAGCGTCGTGAAGACGCCGTTGAGGACGGCGGCCAGCGTCACCCCGGCGGGCAGCCACCAGACCGGCTCGTCCTCGAACTTGGCGCGCCCGAGGAAGTAACCGGTCAGCCCGGCGAAGCTGGCCTGCGCCAGCGCGGTCACGACGATGCGAATGACCCCCGCTTGCAGATTCACGCCGCCGGTGGTGATGATGTAGTGCAGGTTGAGGGCGGTGGCGTAGCCCAGGCCGGCCGTCGTGCCGTAGATGACGCCGTCAATGCGCTCGTCAAATTCAGGCAGAGCGTAGACGGAATAGCGCACGGCGAAGTATTTGAGGGATTCTTCGAGGAAACCGACGATGAGGATCGCGCCCAACAGGCCCCCCAGCGGGCTGAGGGAGAGCCAGCGGCCCACCCCAAAGACGTCCTCTTCCAGAGGGATGCCCACCCCCTGCGCCAGCAGCGCACCGAGGATGAAGACGCCGAGGATGTAGCCTTTCGGCTCCGGCTCCAGGCGATCCTGCTGGTAGAAGAAGATGAGCCAGATCAGCGCCGCGCTCAAGGCCAGGAACAGCCCGACCGCGTCCAGCATCCAGCCGGAGAATGTCGGCTTGAAGACGCCGACCAGCACCTCGACGAGCAGCACGAAGACCAGTTGTCCCACGATCATGCCCAGACCGGCGCGCCAGAGGCCGGGGCGATCCTGGGTGGCTTTGGCGTAGTGTTGCGCGCAATAAGTCCGGCCGCCGAGGGTGCGGGTTTCGTCAGGGTTGAGGGGACGGTGGCACACACAACAGATTTTTTCGGCCATAAGGTTCACTCCTTTCTTATCCTATGAAATATGAGACGTGATTGACTCCTAATGTCAGTATCAGTAGATGAAAATTTAGGCTTGTAGTAGCAGCTTTAGCCGTCTAACGGACCGCTGAAGCGGTTACTACGAACAGATTTTTATCTACTGAGTATATGCAATTTAGGGGGTAGATGCAAGCAAAGACTTCGCCATGGTGATATTGGTAACAATATAGCCCATTTTTTCATATAAAGCCCTGGCCGAAGAGTTGTGACCGAAGACGTGCAATCGGATGGTGGAGAGTCTCAGATCCTGGACACGCATCTCCAAAGCTCGGAGCGCTTGCATCCCGTATCCCCGGCGACGTTCGGAGGGGAACACCATCAAATCGTAGAGTGCGGCAAAAGGCTGGTCGCCGTCCCCCCGTACCCCAAACCAGAGATACCCGACAGTCGTGTCTTGCGCGGTATCGTGGATAGTGAAAAGATATTGCTGTGGAGTATCCAGTCCTCGCGGTAGCAACTGTTGAAATTGTTCTTCTGCCATACGCAAGGCCGCCTCCGCCGGGAAATTGCCGGCTCGGACACACTCCTCAGCGTAGTCGGGGATACTCCATTCGAGGTAAGTTTTGAAAGTTGCAGCAGTCATCGGCCGCAAGGCAACCGTGGGCAATGCTATGGGATTCATTGAGGGATTCCTCCTTGTTCATGTGAGTCGCACCTTGTTAACACCTCTCGCTGCACGGCGGCGAGAGCGGTACATACCCGCAGGCACTCTGCTTCAACACGCGTCAACTCATCCACAGCGGTGGGAGGAAGGCGTTCCTTGGTCGCCCACTCCAGGTCGCGCGCCAGGCCGGAGAGAGCCGGTGCGCCCATCATCGCGGCGGTGGCCTTGAGGGTATGCGCGGCGCGGTGGAGCGTCTCACGGTCGCCAACAGCCAATGCCTCCCGCGCCTCCGCCAACAAATCTGTGGCACTCTGAATGAAGCTCGCCACCAACGTCGCCAACTTCTGATCCGCGCGGCGCCCCAAGGAGGTGTAGAGCTTTTGAAATTCGTCGAAGTCCAACGTGGGCAGCGCTGCGCCGTCAGCCTGGGTGAACGTGTCCATCGAATACCTCACGCATGTGTTAGAGCCAGAACTTACGCAAACGAGTAAAAATTTACCGCAGAGCACGCAGAGCGCGCAGAGATTTTTATAGGTGAGACACTACGCCGAGTTTCTTTCATTATATGCCAGCAGGTTGAGAAGGGAAGACCCAATAAACGTGTTTCTAATGAAATTTATATGTTTTATGATTGACTTTGAGGCAGGTAAAGAATATAATAGATATATGTATTGTAAATTATAGGAATCGGGATGTTTTCTCTGCCGAAAACACCCACCAAACTTACTTGGAGGAATACCCTATGAACACCGTTGAAACGGAAGTCGCCACCCTCGCGGGAGGGTGTTTTTGGTGTCTGGAAGCAGTCTACGATCAAGTGCAGGGCGTGCTCCACGTGGAATCCGGCTATGCCGGCGGCGCGGTTCCCCACCCCACCTACGAGCAGGTGTGTACCGGGCGAACGGGTCACGCCGAAGTGGTGCAGGTGACGTTTGATCCGGCGCTTATCTCCTTTCGAGACGTCTTGGAAATCTTCTTCGAAATTCACGACCCGACCACCCTCAATCGCCAGGGGGCGGACGTGGGGACGCAGTATCGCTCGGCCATCTTCTACCACTCGCCAGAGCAAAAGGCCGTGGCCGAAGAAGTGATTGCGGCATTAACGGCAGCTCGCCGCTGGCCGGATCCCATCGTAACCGAGGTAAAGCCACTCGCAGCATTCTATGCGGCGGAGGCGTACCATCAGGAATACTACCAGAATCACCCGGCGCAGCCCTATTGCCGGGCGGTCATTGCGCCGAAATTAGCGAAATTCCAGAAGCATTTTGTGGCGCAACTCAAATGACTACAAGACTACCGGACTAAAGACTACTCGACTATTGACGGAGGGAAAAATGTCTGACAAAATCGTCAAAACCGATGCAGAATGGAAAGCGAGCTTGACGCCGGAGCAATATCACGTGCTGCGGAAAAAGGGGACGGAGCGCGCGTTTAGCGGCGCGTACTACGATCATCATGAAGACGGCATCTACACCTGCGCCGCGTGCGGCCAACCGCTCTTCGACGCGCAGACCAAATACGAGTCCGGCACGGGATGGCCCAGCTTCTACGCCCCCATCCATGCCGCAGCCGTGAGCGAGTCAAAAGACTTCAGTTTTCTGATGGTGCGCACCGAAGTGACGTGCAGCCGCTGCGGCGGCCACCTGGGCCACGTCTTCGACGACGGCCCCCAGCCGACAGGGTTGCGCTATTGCCTCAATTCAATCTCGCTAAACTTTGTCGGTCGCAATGAAACGCCCGCAGACGAGTCACGCTAGTGCGGCGGCCCGCATACCATAGGACTTACGCAAGGAGGGTTCTTTTTCACCGCAGAGAACGCTGAGGCCGCTGAGTATCTATAAAAATCTCGGCGCTCTCTGCGGTGAATTGCCGAACCCCTGGCCAGAGACGTTAGAAACCCGCCAGATCGGAATACATCCCCGTGTATTTCGTCTTTTTCGGCATACAAAGGGAAGCCCGATAATCCAATTCCACCTTCAGATAATGGCCGTGCTGGTTAAAAGTAAAGCCTAACAAGAGATTCCGCTTCGCGGCCTGAATGGGCGACGCTTCAATATACTCCTTGAAGGACGGCGCGAGAGCCAACGCCCCGGTCATATCGTCCTCATAAATCCGGGTAAAACACACCCGCTCAATCCGATCATTCGTATGAGTGAACGTGAAGTACACCAGGGCGGCGTCCACCATCTGCTCAAGCATGTCTTCAGCAGGCAACGCAAAGCCCAGCGCGGCAAAGATGGCGACGATTTTCTCCCGGTTAAATTCCGTCAGCTCGGTATAGAAATAAAGATTCAATGAGTTCTTCTCAAAATCCACCCCGAAAATCCCAAACCGGCCAAACCCCAAGGATTCCAACAACGCCGCGTTTTTGAACAAAGAGTCCGGCAAGCCCTGGCAGGGGCGGAGCGCGCTAATGGGCTGCAAATCGTGCGTAAAGTACGCATAAAACTTTTGGATATCGCCCTGGGTGCTCACGTCAATCATCGAACCCGAAATCGGGATCGTATGGCAGATGGAAGCATACGCTTGATAGGCCGGATGGTCATACAAATCTATCAATCCATACGCCTTTGCCATCGCCGCGAGGTCAAGCCACTTCTCCGCATGCCCGGGCCGGACAAAAAACTCCCTGGGACTCACCTCTTTCGTGGTCGTTTTGATATAGATGACGTCGTGTTCAACGGCCTCGCGATAACAATCCAGGACGGGAAACAGCTTATCCTCCCGAACTTCGGCGCCGCACTTGTCGGCGATGACTTTCAAATCCTTTAAGAAGTCCTCTAAAGACACATAGACCATTTCCCTGGCGCGTTGCCTGTATTCGGCATTTTTCACTGGGCTTATCTCGAGCCGCGAACAAACCATACCGATTAAGTCCGGCGCGAAAGCCTGATGAAGGCCAATCATCAGATCATCCACCGAAATGGTAGGAGCGCCCCGTTGCCTAGTTACCACTGCGCCCTGCATACAGATTTTGTCAATCAATCGCAGCCGCACTTTCTTGGGCATAGATGGCGGCAGCCGTTCTTGCAACTTATCCAACCACGCCATACTGGCTGCGTCTAGTTGCACATCACGAGCAATCGTAGTTCCCTGAGTTCCCTGTCCAGATTCCATCCGAGATCCTCCTTAAGGTTGAAGAATTGTTTACAAAATGGGACTTCTCCTACATGTTTAGTATAACATAATCAGGATTAGGCAAATAAGCAACCGTCGCCACAGGAACATTTCGGCCTGAGTAAGTCCATCCAAATCGCCGCCACCGGCCCCCATTGAATGACCAAAAGTTTGGGAAAACACATAACTGTGGTATCATCTTTCCATCGTTAAAAATTCCTGAAGGAGTGTTTTGCCAATGAAAAACATTGCTGTGGTAGGCGTAGGATACGTGGGGCTGGTCAGTGGAGCATGCTTCGCCGACCTGGGCAATCGGGTCACATGCCTGGACATTAACGAGACCCGCATCGCCAACCTGCAAAAGGGCGTTATGCCCATCTACGAAATTGGGCTGGAACAACTGGTCGCCCGCAACGTCAAAGCCGGCCGGCTGGCCTTCACAACCTCGTATGCGGAGGCGCTCCGCGACGCCGAATTCGTCTTCATCTGTGTGGGCACGCCGTCGGATGTGGACGGGCAGGCCGACCTGCGCTACGTGCGGATGGCGGCGGAAGCCATTGCCGACGCTATGGATCACGAACTGATCCTCATCAACAAATCCACCGTGCCGGTGGGCACCGGCGACTGGGTGGCCGACATCGTCCACCAACGCCGGCCAGACGCCCCGCCCTTTGCGGTGGTCTCTTGCCCGGAATTCCTGAAAGAAGGGTCGGCCATCGCCGACTTCATGAACCCCGACCGCATCGTGCTCGGCTCCGCCAGCCGCGACGCCGCCGAAAAGGTCGCGCAACTCCACCTGCCCCTCCGCTGCACCATCATGATCACCGACCTGCGCACCGCCGAGATGGTCAAGTACGCTTCCAACGCCTTCCTGGCGACCAAAATCTCATTTATCAATGAAATCGCCAACATCTGCGAGGCGCTGGGCGCGGACGTGAAGGAAGTCGCCTACGGCATGGGTCTCGACAAACGCATCGGACGGCATTTCCTCGACGCCGGCCTGGGCTGGGGCGGCTCGTGCTTTCCCAAGGACGTGAAGGCGTTGACTTACATGGGCGAAATCGAAGGCCGCCACCCCCACCTGCTGCACGCCGTGATGGACATCAACGTAGACCAGCGCTTCTCGCCGGTGCGCAAACTCAAAGACATGCTCGGCGGCTCGGTGCGCGGAAAAGTCATCGGGCTGATGGGCCTGGCCTTCAAACCCAACACTGACGACCTGCGCGACGCCCCCGCCGTAGACATCGCGCGGCGGCTCCTGCGTGACGGCGCGCAAGTGCGCGCCTACGACCCCGTCGCTATGGAAGGCGCGCGCGCCCTCTTACCGGACGTGACGTTCTGCGAAGACGCCTACGCCCTGGCCGCCGACGCCGACGCACTGATTCTCGTCACCGAATGGAACGAATTCAAACACCTCGATCTGGCGCGCATCAAAGCCGAGATGCGCCAGCCGGTGCTGATGGATGGGCGCAACATCTACGACCCCGCCGTCGCGCGCGCGCTCGGCTTCGAATACCGGGCCATCGGGCGCGGCTATGGCGGCGAAGGGGTTCAGTAAGAAAGCCCCAATCTCACGTTTCACACTTCACGCATAGGGAGGCGCCGGATGAATCTACTGCGTACCACGCTAGACAACGGACTCAAAGTCTTGATCCGCGAGGGGCACACCGCGCCGGTCGCCAGCTTTTGGATCTGGTATCGGGTCGGCAGCCGCAACGAACGCCCCGGCCTGACCGGCGCTTCGCATTGGGTGGAGCACATGCTCTTTAAAGGCACGTCCCGCTGGCCGGAAGGCAAAGCCGAACAATCCATCGCTCGCGTCGGCGGGGTGTTCAATGGGATGACGTGGTACGACTTCACCACCTACTACGAAACCCTGCCGGTGGAACGGCTCTCGATGGCGATGGACATCGAAGCAGATCGCATGGCTAACGTGGACTTCGACCCCGCCCAGGTGGAATCCGAGCGCACCGTCATCATCAGCGAGCGGCAGGGCAACGAAAACTCCCCCATGTTCCTGCTGCAAGAGGCCGTGATGGCGACCGCCTACCAGGTTCACCCCTACCGCTACGAGACGGTCGGCGGCCTGGCGGATTTGCAAACGCTGACACGCGACGACCTCTACCAACACTACCGGGCGTTCTACACCCCGGACAATGCCGTGATCGCCATCGCCGGCGACTTCAACGCCGGCGAAATCGAGCGCATCACCGAGCGGTATTTCGGGACGCTGGCCGCCGGCACCGTGGCGCCGGCAGCGCCGCCGGCAGAGCCGCCGCAGACAGAAGAACGCCGCGTCGTAGTCACGGGCGGCGGCATGACCGATTACCTGACGCTGGTCTACCACATCCCGGAGGCGCGCCACCCGGACTTCTTCCCCTTGACCATCTTGAATGCGGTCCTGGCCGGCGGGTCGGGCTTCCTGGTCGGCGGCGGACGCCTCACCAACCACACCAGCCGACTCTATCGCGCCCTGGTGGAGCGGGAGCTGGCGGTGGACATCTACGGCAACGTGATGCCCGCCGTAGACCCCGGCCTCTATCAGTTGACGGCGACGGTGTGGCCGGGGCGCACGCTGGCCGAAGTTGAAGCAGCGCTGCTGGCCGAAATTGACCGCCTACAAGACACGCTTGTCAACCCGGCGGAGTTGGAGAAAGCCCGGCGGCAAGCGCGCGCCTTGTTTGCCTATTCCAGCGAAAGCATCACCAACCAGGCCTTCTGGCTGGGCTTCAGCGAAATCTTTGCCGACTACGGCTGGTTCATGCGCTACCTGGAAAACCTGGAATCCGTCACCGCCGCCGACTTGCAGCGCGTGGCGCAAACCTACCTGTCCGCCGCCAACCGCACCATTGGCGGCTATCACGGATCAGTAGACGGTAGACAGTAAACGGTAGACAGCTTAGCTTGCCTACTGTCTACCGTCTACCGTTTACCGTCTACCCTCTCGTAGAAAGGAGCTGCCATGTACCGACGCAAAACCCAACAACGCTCGTTTCCTGGCCCTGAGGACGTCCTGCGGCAAACGTTGCCCAACGGGATCACGCTGCTTGTGCGCGAAAACTTCGACAGCCCGGCGGTGGTGATGAGCGGTTACGTCCAGGCCGGCGCAGAAGACACGCCGCCCGACGTCGCCGGTCTGGCCGGCTTCGCCACCGACGTAATGCAACGCGGCACACAGCAGCGCTCCTTCGAGCAACTCTACGAAGAAGTGGAATCCATCGGCGCCAGCTTCGGCGTTTCCGGCTCCACCCACATCACCTCCTTTGGCGCCAAGGGCCTGGCCGAATACCTGCCGCTGCTGCTGGACATCCTCAACGACGTGCTGCGCCATCCGGCCTGGCGACCAGAACAGGTCGAAAAAGCCCGCGCCGAAATCCTCACAGCGCTCCAGGAGCGCGAGCACGACACCGCGCAGATGTCGTCCCTGGTGTTTCACGAACTGGTCTACCCCGAAGCGCATCCCTACCATTGGAGCGGCCTGGGCTATCCAGAAACAATTGGGCGTCTGACGGCAACCGACCTGGAGCAATTCCACACGCGCCACTTTGCCCCACAGGGGATGGTGCTGGTCGTCATCGGCGCCGTCAAAGCCGAAACCGCCGTGCAGGAGGTGACGTCGGCGTTGGGCGACTGGCAGGGCAGCCGACCCGCGCGCGCGCCCCTACCCCCCGCGCCGCCGCTCACCGAGCGCCGCGAGCGCCGCATCACTATCCCCGACAAAACCCAGAGCAACCTCATCTTGGGCTGGCCCGGCCCGGAACGCCTGCACCCGGATTTCATCCCCTGCTTTGTGGCGAACACTATCTTGGGCGTTTTTGGGATGTACGGGCGGCTGGGTCAGAGCGTGCGCGTCCAAAACGGCCTGGCTTACTACGTCTACAGCAGTCTGGACGGCGGCATCGGCCCTGGGCCGTGGGACGTGGTAGCGGGCGTCAATCCAGCCAATGTGGATCGCGTCATCGAGCTAGTTTTAGCGGAACTGCGCCGTTTCCGTGACACACTGGTCCCCGCCGCCGAACTGGAAGACATCAAATCCTACTTGACCGGCAGTCTGCCCCTGCAACTAGAGACCAACGAAGGGGTGGCGCGCGCGCTGCTCAACATCGAGCGTTACCACCTGGGATTGGATTACCTACAGCGCTACCGCGATATGATCATGGCGATCACGGCGTCACAGGTGCGGGAAGCGGCCCGGCGCTGGTTAGACCCAGAGCATTTCGCCTTGGCCGTCGTCAACCCGGAGGCGCCTGCCGATGCTGACCACGGGGGTTGACGTCGTCCAGATTTCGCGCATCGCGCGCGCCGTAGACCGCTTCGGGGAACGCTTTCTGGATCGCGTCTACACCCCCCAGGAACTCGCCTTCACCCGCAAACAGGCGGCGGAACTGGCGGCGCGCTTTGCCGCAAAAGAGGCCGTCTCCAAAGCCCTGGGCGTGGGCGTGCGGGTGTTGTCGCCGCGCGGCATCCTCTGGCGCGAAGTGGAAACCCTCAACGAGCGCAGCGGCAAGCCCTACGTCCGCTTGCACGGGAGCGCCGCCGAATTGGCCGCCGTCCAGGGACTCACCGAATGGGCCATCAGCCTCAGTCACGACGGCGACATGGCGATTGCCTTTGTTGTGGCAATGTAATAGACACAATTTCTCAACGGATTGAACGAATTCAACGGAAAAATCCGTTAAAATCCGTTGAATCCGTTGATCTATTTTTTGGAGGATAGGGCAATGCGCGCGGTGATACAACGAGTGACACAGGCGTCGGTGACGGTGGAGGAGCAGGTCGTCGGGGCGATAGCCGGCGGGTTGCTGGTGCTGCTGGGCGTCGGCGACGGAGACACGGCGCAAGAGGCGCAGTGGCTCGGCCACAAAGTCGCCAACCTGCGCATTTTCTCCGACGCGGAGGGGAAGATGAACCGGTCGGTCCAGGATGCCCAGGGCGCCGTCCTCGTCGTATCGCAGTTCACCCTCTACGGCGAGACGCGGCGCGGCTTCCGCCCCTCCTTCACCGCGGCTGCCCCGCCGGAGATTGCCGAGCCGCTGGTGACAGCCTTTGTCGCGGCGATACGCGCCGAGGGCGTGCCCGTGGCAACCGGCGTGTTTCGCGCCGCCATGCAGGTAGCGTTGGTCAACGACGGCCCCGTCACCATCCTGCTGGAAAAATCCCCCGCAGAAGATTCCTAAACCTACATAAAGATCTCCTGACTATTGGACTACATGACTAACGACTATCAGACTACTTTGAGGAGGATGGCCCTATGGACGAAACATCGCTCTGGGCGTGGTTTTTGTTTCGCAGCGGATTGCCGGCGCAGCGCGCCAAGGCTTTGCTGGCCGAATGGGCGGCGCAGCAGTTGACGCTGGCAGCGGCTCTCGAAGGACTGCCCGCACGCGCCGCCGACCGGGGCCTGACGCCCGATGAAGCGGCCCGCTTGCGCCCGCCCGCGTCGCTGCCCACCGTGCGCGCCCTGCGCTGGAACGAGTCGCTCTATCCCCGGCGGCTGCACTCGCTGCCGCTCAAAGTGCGGCCGGCGCTACTGTTCTATCTGGGTGAAACTTCTCTTTTGCTGCGCCCCATCGTCTATCTAAACCCAGACATTCTAACACCGGAGAATGAGGAAACCCTGCGCGAGTTCATCAGCCTGCTGCTGGGCGAGTATTTCCTCCCGGCAGCCTTCTACGGCACCCGCCAGGCGGAATTGCTGTTGGAGGAATTGGCCGCCAGTGAAGGAGACCTGCTGCTCTTTGCGCGGCGCGGGCTGGCGCAGTTGCCCTTGACGGAATTTGAACGCACGTTGTTAGCGGCGCAGCGCCTCATCATAATGACGCCCCTGCCGCCGGAAACGCCGCCGAACCCGGCGTGGGATGCGGTCTTATCGCAAGTGGCCCTGGCTACCGCCGGCTACTGCGTCACCGTCGCGCCGCCGGCCGCCGCCGACCCGCTGTTGACGCCCACAGTATTGTTGTCCTCCGCCCCCCGGCTGACCTTGCCCGCTCACGTTCACGCCTTTTCCGACGCCGCCGAAGCTGTGCAATGGCTCACCGAGGGTTTAGGCGCGGCGCTGCCCCCCTCTGCCCCGGTTGCCGCGCAGCGAGAATCGGCCTGGGTTGATGCGCCCCTGGACGCGGCCCCCCTGGGAGAAAGCCTGCCGCCGGAGCCGCCGCTGCCCCCCGCAGAAGCGCTGCGCCTCCTGGAAGCGCGGGGACAAGTCCCCGAAGTCCTGCGGAAACGGCTGCTGGGGGCGGCGTCCCGTTAGCGCTCCCCTACCAGGGCCACGGCGTCAATCTGATTCCAAAAATTAGTGCGCGATTCGTCCAGTTCGATGCGGACTTTAGCAACCTTGTAGGCAGTGCGCGGAATTGCCACAGACAGCACCCCAGGGCACGGGGAATCACTATCGGCGCCGCTCCAAATCTCCTCAGTCGCCCCATCCACCGACACCAATAACACCTTGCTGATCGCCCCGCGCCCAAAAGTCTGGTGAATGACAACTTCGTTGGCATAGACCGGTTGAGCATAAGTCAGCAATAACCATTGCAGCCCACCGCCGCGCGCTGACGCCCAGGCGCGGGAATCATCACGACATGCATTGACCTCCGGTGCGCCGGTAGCGCGCCGCGCACTCCAATCGGGATACCCAAACTGCGAACTGGCTTCAGCGGAAGCAGCCCATTGCGTAAAAACCTGCGGCGTCGCCGTTACCTCTGGAACCTGGGGAGCAATATGTGCACAAGCGCTCAGAATAATCGCCAACCCCCATGCCAGAGTCACTGACAAATTTTTTTCCCACCACACTGGTTGCATCTCCCTATCATATCCTCAGTCTGTGAAAGCGCAATGCCCTTATTCAGGTTCAATTGATGCGAAATCCTCAGTGCTACTTGACCATTCATTTTATCTATGCTATAATGTGCCTATTCAAAAAGTGTAGCATACAAGTGGTATGCTCCGGTGGGCCTTGCCGTCAATGCTTCAAAGCCCACTGTATACATTCAAAAAAGGAGAAGAACTATGTTTCAAGATCGCATTCGTGGTAATTACGAAAATTTGACCCCAGGCTTCCGCAAACTGGCCGACTTCATCATGAACAACACACTGGACGCCGCCTTCTTAACAGCCACTGAGCTTTCCCGACGGGTAGGGGTTGATCCCGCCACCGTCGTGCGTTTTGCCCAGGAACTGGAATACTCCGGCTACCGGGAACTGTCGCGCGAAATCAAGCACTACGTGCGCGATCAGGTCACCTCCACCTACCGCAAGGCGGGCGAGGCCGAAAGCGTCGAGTCTCTGCTCCAGGCTTTGGTAGAAAACGCCGGCCAGAATATGCAGAACTTCGTCACCACCGACCTGCCCAATGTGGTCAAGGCGGTCCAAACGCTACGAGAAGCCGTGCAAATCTGGTTCACCGGCGAGTTCACCGGCTACGACATCGCCTCCTTCATGGCTAAGAAATTCCAGGCCTACGGCATTGCCGCCGCCGCGTTCCAGCCAAGCATGAGCGAGACCGCCAGCGTGGTGGCCCAGATGAACGAAGGGGACGTGCTCCTCACCTTCGCCGGCACCGAACCCAACCTCGACGCAGGCTACGCCGTGCGCCTGGCGCGGCAGAAGGGCGTCAAGACCATCACTGTGACCGGTTCCGGCGTCATCCTTCCGGCGCGCGAATCCGAACTGACCATTATCGTCCCCTGCAAGACCCCCGTGGGCGTCCCCGCCTTCGGCGCGATGATGCAGGTGATGGGCCTGATCTGGGAAGCGGTCATGAAGGAATGTGTGGCCGACACCGCCGCCAAGACCGAATCCCTGCAAGGCAATATGGAGAAAATCCTGAAACTGCGCGCGGAAACCCCGGAATACGAAGTCGGCGCCCAGAAATAGCAGACAGTCGCACACTGTGCTAAGCAAAACAGGCGACCCAATAGGGCCGCCTGTTTTTTTCAGGTCTAATCCCGGATGCGGCGCTTGAGACGCGCCGCGAGAGTGTCGCTATCCGGCGCGGCGGCAGAGGGCGCCCCCTCCGGCTTGGACGAAGGCGGCGTCGCCGGCGGCGTGGGCGGCGGCAGTATGACTGTGGCGGGCGGCGTTTCTGGCAGGATCGCCGGCGGCGCGGGCGGACGCTGGCGATCTCGTAGCGTAGCCGCGAGCGTGGGCGGCGCGGCCGGGGCGGCGGCGGGCGCCTGAGCGCGCGGCATCCGGGCGCGGAGCGCGGCCCATAGCTTGGCAACGTCGGCGCGGGTGAGCGCGAGCCGCCGCCAGGCGATGTCCACCGGCCAGAGTAACACCGCCAACAGCGTCAGCAGCGGGGCGAGCGGCTGCCCGGTATCCTGCCCCCGCAAGGTATGCGCGAAAGCCTCGGCGGGGTCGTCCGTCAGGCGCGCGGCGCTCACGGCGGTCAGCCGTTCCAGCGCGGCGGCGGCGTTCCCCGGCTGATATTCCTCCGACGCGGGCGCGGCCCAACCGGTGGTCAACGTGCGATCCCCATACAGGCGCAGCAACAGCGCGCTCCGGCGTTCCGGCGGCGTGAACTCCCCCTCGTAGCGGCCCGGCGCGGTCTGGTGCAGCGGCACGGTCTGCGGATCGGCCTCGTCGCCGGGCTGCGCGACGTGCAGCGCCAGGCTCAAGCCGTCGGCGTACCCCCCGCCTTCTTCGGATGCGCCCACGTCCAACGTGACACGCGCCGTTTCCCCCTCCGCCGTCACGCGCAGCGCCAACCCGGCGTCGGTAGGCGCGGGCAAAATACGCCGCACGATGCTCCCCCAAAAGCGGCTGAACTCGTCCCACGACACCCACCCGCTGGCCCAGCGCCCGCTCGCGTCCGACGTCCACGCGACCGCCTGCCCCAGGCCGTACTGCCACACCGCCAGCAGCGGATCCTCCCGCGTGGCCTGCCACACGACCTGCGCTGCCCCTTTCGGCGTCGCCGCGACGTACCCGGCCAGCGGCGGCGTGGCGGCGAGGTCGGCGACGGGCGCCCAGGAGGATACGGGCATCGGGTAGAACGTCTCCTCGACGATGTACGAGCGTTTGGCGCGCGCGGCCTCCTCGGCGAAAATGGCGGGCAGGTCGGCGGCGCGCTGCGTGAGGTAGAAACGCCCATTCCCCCGGTTCGCGGTTTCTGTCAGGAAGGGCACGTCGCCGCCCGCGCCGATGGACACCGCGCTCAGCGTGATCTGCTGCTCCCGGAACCCATCCACCAACGACAGCACGCCCTCTTGATGTTCGGCGTCGGAGCCGTCGGCCAGCAGCAGGATGTGGCGTTGCGTCTCCGGGGAAAGCTGCGCCTGATCGAATAGCCCACGCGCGTAGGTCAGGCTCTCGCGGACGTAGATGCCGCCGCCGCCGGCCTGGAGGCGGCGCAGGCGGGGGATGATCGCGCCGCGCTGCGCCATCGTCACCGGGCCGAGCGTGTCGGCGGGGCGGTCATCGAAGGCGACGACGGCCAGCGTGTCGGCGTCGTTGAGCGTTTCGGCCACGCGGATCGCGGCTTCGGCGGCCAGGCGGATTTTGGTGACGCCGCCCTCTTCCACCGACATGCTGCCGGATTTGTCAATGACGACGACCATCGCCAGCGGCGGGAAGCGGCTGGGGTCCTGGACGCGCATTTCGACCGGCAGCGCGTCTTCCAACGGCGTGCCGAGCCAGCCGCCGACGCCGTAGCTCTCCGGCCCGCCGACGGCGAGCAGGCCGCCGCCCAAATCGCGCACGAAGGTGTGCAGGGCGGCAAGCGTCTGCGGCGCGAACGCGCGCGCCGGCGTGTTCACCAGCACGATCCCCGCGTAATCGGCCAATCCGCCCACGGTCAACGGCAGTTCGGACGGCATAGCCTCCACGATGGTCAACCCGGCCTGCCGCAAGGCCGCCACCAGGGCCGCGCGCTCCGTCGTTTCCCCCACGACCAGCACTTGCGGCGCGCCCTCGACCATGAGCCAGCCGTCGGCGCAGTTGTTCTGGGAAAACGTGTCGCGCTCCGCCTCCAGGCAGACGCGCAGGGGCAGAAATCCGGCGTCGGCGGCGGTGATGGAGAAAGCCAGCGCGCCGCTGTCGCTGCGCATGTCCAACGTCCCTTCCCCCGACTGGCCGCCCGCCGCCCAATGCAGCTTGACGAGCTGCGGGGTGTTCGCGCCGACGGTCACTGCCACCGGCACGCGGTCGCCGGGATAGACGCGGTTGGGGAGGCGCAGGTCGGCCAGCCAGACCTCCGGGCCGGGCGTCCCATCGCCGGTCTGGACGACCAGCAGTTCAACGTCCCGCGCGGCGGCTTCACGGAGCGCGGTCGCCGCGTCCCCGGCGGTTTCCAACCCGTCCGTGAGCAGCACCAGGCGGCCCGGCGCGCCGTCGGGGATGAGGGCCAGCCCCAGGCGCACGGCTTCGGCGAGGTCGGTGGCGTCGGCGCGGGGCGCGGTGGCGATGGCCTCCAGCTCGGCCTCCGGCGAGAGCGGGCGGTCCACCCACGCATTGCCGCCAAAGACAACGAGGGCCGCGCGGTCGCGGTCGGCCTTGCGCGCGAGCGATTCCGCCACAAAGGCCGTCTGCGCCTCCCACGCCGCCCGCGTGCTGGCCGAACGATCCAGCAGGAAGACGACGGCCAGATCGCGCGTCCGCCGCGTCCAGCGGAAACCCAGGATAGACAACAGCAATAACAACAGGAGTAGGGCGCGGATGAGGACGGGCGGACTGAGGACTGAGGACTGAGGACTGAGGACTGAGGACTGAGGACTGAGGACTGAGAATTTCTTGTGGCGTTTGAGAAGGTCGAAGCAGTGCGTGAGCCAAGAGCGGCCGGGCTTCCACCAGAGGAACGCTTCGAGCATCACCAGGGAGAGCGCGAGCAGGAGGGGCCAGCGGCTTACGTCGCGCCAGCCGGCGGCGTCGGCGGCGGGGGGGAGGATGCTGCCGGCCACGCGGATGGGACGCGGGCGCAGATCGCTCTCGGCTTCGGCGCGCAGGGCGAGGGCGAAGGTGCAGTTGACGGGGCCGGCCGGGGTCTGCGCTTCCAACCGGTAGAGTCCGGCGCGGGTGAAGGCGACTTGCGGCGCGGCTATATCCAGCGATTGACGCGCGCCGTCGGGGGCGACGATGGCGGCGGACGTGGCGGCGGGGGGCAGGGAGGGCGTCCACGGCTGTCCGGCGGGCAGGGCGAGGAGGGGGTCGGTGGAGGTCTGCGGGAGAAGCCAGCCGGTCAGGTTGGCGGTGAGGATAGGGAAGGCCAGCCGCAGGGGCAGGTCCGAGTCGTGCAGGTTGAAGGCCAGGCAGGCGACACGCCGGCCGGGCTGCTCCACCGTCCACAGCAGCGGGCCGGACGCGGTTTCGAGCAGCACGTCGGCGGCGGGCGGCAGGGTATAGGCGCGCGCGCGCGCGACGTGAACGTCGCTCCAATCCACGTATTGGAGCAGGGCGTGGCTCCATTGGCCGCGCACGCTCTGTGTGGGGGTGATGACGTCGCCGGGCGTCCCGCACAAGCCCTCTCCCGGCGCAATGAGCCACAGGTTGGCGGCGGGGAGGGTGTCGGTGAGGGGGCCGTCGGCGATAACCAGGGCGTAGGGGTTTGAGATTGGTTGATCGAAGACTTGTTGATCGCCGGGGGCGGCTTCGGTGAGGGTGAGGTCGGGCAGGGAGCGGAGGGCTTGCGCGAGGAAGCGGTTGCCCAATGTGATGAGCAGGGCCGCGCCGCTGCCGCCGTCGCCCAGGGCCACCCAGGCGCGGTTGTCCACAGCGAGGGCGTCGGCCTCTTCCAGGCGCGCTTCGGCCCAGGCAGTCACGGGAACGCCGGGGAAGGTGAGCGGAACTTCGCCGTCGGCGGGCAGGGCGATGGTCTGACGGGCGACGAGGGCGCCGTCGGCGTAGAGGGCGAGGGTGCGGGAGGCGGCGGGGCCGGCGTTGCGCAGGCGGACGAAGGCGCTCAACCCGTCGCCGGCGCGGCGCAGGGCGAAGGCGGCGACGCCGACGTTGGCCGCGTCATCGCCGACGGGCACGAGGCGCACGGCGCCGGGCAGCGCGGGCAGGTCGGCGTCGAAGGCGGCGTCGGTGACGAGGAGCGTGGTCACGTCCGCGCCGGAGGCCAGGCCGGCGGCCAGCGCGCCCGCCGCGTTCCAATCGGCGCCGCCGTCCAGGGGAAAGCGGCCCGCGTTGTCCAAACCCGTGAGGAGACGGCGCAGGGCGGCGACGTCGCCGCTTTGGAGGAGCAATTGGGGCGTGGGGCCGACGGCAATGACGGCGACGCGGTCGCCGGGCGCCAACACGTCGGCCAGGGCGCGCAGGTCGCGCAGGGCCAGCTCGAAGCGTGAGCTGTGGTCGGATTGGGCCTGCATACTGGCGGAGACGTCGAGCAGGACAATGATCTGGCCGTGGGCGGCGAGCGGGGTGGGCACGGCGGGCCGCGCCAGGGCAAACGCGAGCGTCGCCAGGATGAGGAGTTGGAGGAGGAGGAGCCAGTTGTGGCGCAGTTTTTGCCAGGGGCGGTTGGCGCGGCGGTCGGCCAGGGCGCGGCGCCAGAGAAGGGTGCTGGGGACGATCACGTCGCGGCGGCGCAACCGCAGCATGTAGAGCAGCAGGATGGGGAGCGCGAGGAGCAGGGCCGCGAGGCCGGCGGGGGCAAGCAGGTGGATCATGAGCGGACGCAGATACACGCAGATGAACGCAGATGAAAAGAAAAATCAGCGTGAATCAGCGTCCATCTGCGTCCAGGGGCTTTAGCGTTCATAGAATAAGGCCTATCAAGGCAGATAATCCCAAAACGAGGCCCATGACGAACAACAAACCGAGAAGGGCGACGCCAATGTTCAGCGCGGCGATGGCGCGGTTGCCGTTGCTGGGGCGGCGGGTGAGGCGCGAACCGGCTTGATCGAAGCGGGACAGGTCGTTGAGGACGGCGCCGACGGCGCCGCCCAACAGGATGATGGACGTGGGCCGGTCGGGGCGCCAGCCCCATGTTTCACCCACACGGACGATGGCGAAGGCCACAAATGCGCCTATCGCCGCGCCGACGAGTTGTTGGCCGACGTTGCGGGGATCCTTTGCCGGGGTATGAGACGGGGCCGGCGCTTCAGGTTCTTTAGGCATGGTTCTCCTCGTGCCAATTTCTGATTTTTGTTTCATCGGACAGCGCCCCCCATTGTACTGTGGCTGGGCGGAAGGGCAAGCGAGACTCGATAATGACAAAATCGTCCGCCGCCCTCGAAAGATTTGTCTTGTTGGTAAAACTGTATATGATGATGTAGGATGCTGACCTGAAGGCGAACGAATGTCTATGGAGAATGTTGTGCGAGTGCGGCTCACTTGGATCAAGGAGAACAATTCCTGGAAAGGCCTTCTCCAACACGGCACTCGGCTCGGAATTTTGCTACTTACGGCTGCCTTATACGCGCCTGCGCTGCGTTTTGGTTTTTTGTGGGACGATCCCCTCTGGTACGGGCGCGTGGTAGGAGCGCCATTTTGGCGACTCCTGCTGCCGCTGGGGAATTTTCAATTCTACCGGCCCGGCACCATGCTCATCAACGCGCTATTTGCGCGAACCGATGGCACATTCCCGGCAGTGACAATGCACGCTTTCCAGATTGGCGTCCACCTGCTCAACGCGGCGCTGATGATACGGGTCGGGCGGCTTCTGGGGCTATCCGCGGCCGTCGTCACCGGGGCGATGGCATTGTTCGCGCTGTATCCCCTGGCGCATCAGGCAATTGTGTGGACGGCGCCGCAGCAGGCGTGGGTGATTCTTCTGCTGCTGGCGGCGCTGTGGGCCTATCTCGAAGGACGCCGAGGACGCCGGACGGCATGGCAATGGGCTGCGGTGGGGCTTTACGCGGCGGCGCTGCTGGTGCAGGAAAGCGCGCTGCAACTGATGCCCGTTCTCTTGTGGTTGGAATGGCGCGAACGGCAGACGTGGCGCGAACGCTGGCGCGCGCCGCTGCTGTGGGCGTGCGGGCTGCTCTCACTGGGCTACCTTTGCGTGTGGACGCAGGTTCCCCGACTGGAAGGTATCACGCGGGTGGCCTTTGAGGGGCGCGTGGCGGCGTATTTGCTGCAAGGGTTGGCGTTCCCGGCGCTGGGATTCCCACAGGGCTTCCCGGACGCGCTGCGGCCCTACACCGGATACATCCTCATTGGCGGCGCGGTGGGACTGAGCGTAGCCCTATGGCAACGGCGCGCGGTGCTGTGGGGCGGCTTGATCTGGTTTGGCGCGGCGTTGTTTTCCAGTTGGGCCGGTTTGCAATACGATTACGTGAGCTTGGGCGCGCGGCTGTTTTATCTGGGGGCGCCAGGCGTGGCGGTGTTGTGGGCGGCGGCGCTGCATCCATCCAAAGGCGCAACCTGGCTGCGGCGCGGCGTAGGAACGTCGTTGGCGCTGCTGATATTGGTGCAGAGTGCGCTGTTGATTGAGCATTTCAATCGCGCCTACGCCGTTGGCGCGGCGCATCTGGCGGCGCTGGTGGCGGCGCTGGATCCGGCGGAAGCGGCGCCCCGGCTGTTTGTGAACTTTCCCGACCGCTACACCTTCCGGCGAGAACCGTATCCCTGGGGATATTGGGGGGTGACGTTGGCGCCGGTGGTCACACCGTTGGAAGACTTTGCGCGGATGGTCCGCCCAGGCGGGCCGGAAACTATGTGCCTGAGTGTCCCCACCTTGCCGTCGGTCGCGCCGGCGGAAGGCCCATACCAGGTGGATATGCGCGGCATGGGGGTAGAGGAAGCGACTGTGTATCAGGCTGCGCGGGAAACTGAAGGGACGTATCTCACACAGTACCGGGCAGACGGTGGATTCGACCTGGCTTACGTGGGCAATGTATGGTCTGAGACGCCGTCGTGGGCAAACTCGGAGCGCGGGACGCCGTCCGCCCGTTTTGGGGATATGGCGGAACTGGTCGCGGTCACGTCGGAGTATAGTGCCGACAAACTGCGCGTCACACTACGCTGGCGCGTGTTGCAGCCCGGCGCTTACACAGAAGTGGCGTTTGTCCACCTGGGGCAACCCGGCAGTGCGCCGCTGGCGCAGAATGACAGTCCACCGGGCCAAGGAGTGTTTCCACTGTGGGCGTGGCAGCCGGGCGATTTCGTGGAGGATGTGCGGACGCTTGATGTGCCGGCGGGCGTACTGCCACCGGGTGATTATGAAATTATGGTAGGTATTTATGACTGGCAGACGCAGATGCGTCGCCCGGTTTATCGTGCGGATGGCATACCCTGTCCCGACGCCGCGCTCCCGGTGGGAAAGCTGCGAGTAGGTGCGCCTTTACACCTGGGCGTGAACTGAGTCCTATTTTCAGAGGAATTCATCATTAACCGGCGGTTCACCAGCGGTTGGATGAAAATTTTCACCACAAAGGACACAAAGGACACAAAGGGTTTTCTCTGTGAACTCTGTGATCTCTGTGGCTATTTTCAAGGGAATTCATCATTAACCGGCGGTTCACCAGCGGTTGGATGAAAATTTTCACCACAAAGGACACGAAGGACACAAAGGGTTTTCTCTGTGATCTCTGTGATCTCTGTGGCTATTTTCAAGGGAGTGTCTGACAATGCAATGTCCGGCCTGTCATACGATCAATCCTACCCAAGCGCGGTTTTGTATGGGCTGTGGCTTGAAGTTGGTGGAGGACACCATCTGCGGGAAATGTCACACGATTCTGCCTGCCGCGGCGCAGTATTGTTGTTATTGCGGCGCTTTTGTCGGGCAGCCACGCGCCTTGATCGCCACCGCAACGGATGCCGCAAGTGATTCGTGCGAGACTCCGCCGCCCATGCTGAGCGAGATGCCGCGATACCCGGCAGCGGGAGATAGCCCCGGCCCCCTGGCAAGTGAGCGTTCAGCAGCAGCAGAAACACCGTCGCCCCCCCCACCCACGCCGCGAGAGGTTTCTATCTTATCTGACCGAGAAGATGTGTTGGCAATGTTGCAGGAATGTGGGCGCACGTTGTTGCGCCGTCACGGGCAGATTGTGAGCTTGATCGGAGCCAGTGGGTTGGGCAAATCGCGTATCAAGCGCGAGCTGCGCGCCTGGCTGGCCGCGCAAGGCGAGACGGCGTCTTTGTGGGTAGAGGGACGCGCGCTCGCTTACGGGGAACAGATGAATTATATGTTGCTGGCTCAAGTAGTAAGGAATGGATTGGGGCTGCCGTCCACCGCCGATGAATCGGCGTATCGCCACGCCCTGGCGCAGCAGGGCGAGACGCTATGGCGGGAAGGCGCGGCAGAGAAAGTTCCGTTCCTGGTGAATCTGCTAGGGTTAAATCTAACCGATACTGAGAGCTGGATCAAGACTTTGTCGCCCAAGATTCGTCAGAAGCAAACGTTGGACGCTGTGTGCGAGTTCTTCACCGGCTTGGCCCATCAGACGCCGCTGGTCATCGCATTGGATGATTTGCATTGGGCGGACGAGACGTCCCTGGCGGCGCTGGAAGGACTGCTCGAAGCGGCCGACCGTGCGCCACTGTTGCTCCTGTTCATCTTCCGACCCCGGCGCGACAAGGGCTGTTGGCGCTTGCGCAATGCGGCGGCCAACACGTTCCCCCATCGCTACACAGAAATCACCCTCAAACCGCTGCCCCTCCCTGGATGCCGGGCTTTATTGGAGGGGTTGCTGCCCGGCGCGGGGCTTGATCCACAAGTACAGAAAACTGTGTTGGACAAGGCCGCCGGGAATCCGTTCTACATAGAGGAAGTGGTGCGTGTGATGGTGGAGCAAGGAATAGCCTTACCCGCGCCCCAGGCTGACGGAGAATGGATATTGGCGTCGGACAAAGTCATGCACTTTGAGGCGCCCCAGACGCTTCACGCGGCGGTCGTAGGGCGCATTGAGCGGCAGCCAGAAGGCGCGCGCCGGCTGCTACAGGGCGCGGCGGTGTTGGGATGCTATTTCCCAACGGCGATCTTGCGACAGTTGTTGCCAGATGAAGCAGCATTTACAGAATGGTTGACGCGCCTGGAACGCGATAAGCTGCTCCGCCCGGAATCGGCGTTACCGGGCACGGATTATGCGTTCATGGACCCCTTGCTTCAGGAAGTCGCGTACAATAGCCTAGCAGTCAACGCCCGCAAAGTGTTGCACCGGAGAGTGGGAACCATTCTGGAAGCGGAATTGGGGGAACAGGCACCCCAGCATTGTGATCTGTTGGCCTATCATTTCAGCCGCAGCGATGACGATGTGCGCGCCATCCACTATCTGGAAATGGCCGCCCAGAAGGCGCGCAGTGAGTATGCCAATATCACGGCTATCCAGCATTATTCCGACCTGTTGACGATTCGGGAGCGGTTTGAGGATCGCGGAGGGCAAGCCGAGGCGCTCTATCAGATGGGCGTCATCGCCTACGAAATCGGAGATTATCCCCAGGCCAAGCCCTGGCTGGTGCGCGCGGTGGAATTGTATCAGGAAATGGGAGATCGCGCCCAGATGAGCCGGGGGGTGATGTATGTAGGGATGATAGACCTGAAACAGGCAAATTATGACCAGGCGCTCAAGCAACATGCGCGGGCGTTGTCGTTGGCCGAATCCCAAAAGGATGCTTTTCAGATGGGGGTGCATTTACTCCATGCCGCCCGCGTGTTATGGCGCATGGGAGCGTATGACCGGGCCACCCAATTATTTGAACGCGCATTGAAGAACAAACGCAAAAACAAAGACCTGGTCGGCCAGGGCAACGCCTATTATTTCCTGGGGTTGCTACAACTGGAGCAGGGCAACGAAGAGCAAGCCGAGGAAGCCTTGAAAAACGCGCTGGACTTGTGGCAACAGGCCCGCCAGGAAGAGAGTGTCAGTATCTACGCGCAATACGGCCTGGGGCGGCTGGCGCTCCAACGGCAACAGTACGAACAGGCCGAGGCATACTTCCAGCAGGCATTGAGTCTCAGCCAACGGCTGGCGCTGCGGGCGGAGATGGTCGAAGCCCTGTCCTATCTGGCCCAAACCTGCCTGGGATTAGGACGGTTGGACGAGGCGTTGGATCTCTCCAACAGAGCCATCACGTTGTTAGGAACGCAAAAAGATGTAGAAGAAACCCAGCGCATTTACTTGAATCACTACTATGTACTGGCCGCGCGGGACGACCCTGACGCCGCCGATTTTCTCAAGCAGGCCCACGATGTGATGATGAGTGAGGCAGAGCGACTGGCAGAGCCGCAGGATCGCAAGATATTTTTGGAGCAACTGCGGGTCAACCGGGAAATTCAGACAGAGATGCAGCAGGTAAAAGATTCCGTATGAGAACACGCACATTGACCCCAGAACAATTAAACAGTTTGTTATCCGCGGAGGCGCTGCTTCAACCAACCGCCGCGGCAGTCAACTCGAACATTTTGCAGGTGTTGGCAAGTATGGATCGGCAACGGCTGGCGGAGTTGGTGATCGAGCAAACTTTCGCGTCCGGCGATTTTATTTGTCGAGAGGGAGAACGTGGCGACGCCCTGTATTTGATCTGGGCCGGGCGCGTGGTGGTGGTGAAAGGCGACCCGGCGGCGCCAACGGTGCTGGCGCATTGCGGGCCGGGTGAGGTGGTCGGCGAAATGGCGCTGTTAGAAGGCAAGCCCCGCTCGGCCTCGGTCATCGCGTTGGAGGCCACGCGCTTGCTGCGCATTAGCTGGGGCAGCTTTCGCACTCTACTCGATCGGTACCCGGAATTAGGGACGAGTTTGCTTGCCTCCTTAAGCGCGCGGCTCCGCGAATCCGATCAAGTGCGCAATCAACAGACACGCGAAGACCAGCAACTTCACTATCACCTGTCGCGGTTACAAACGGAGAAGGAACAGTTATTGGCAGCGGAACGGATGCGTCAGGAAACCGCCGACTTGATCGTCCATGACCTGCGCAATCCCTTGTGCCTCATCAGCAATGTGTTAAGTATGTTGGCGATGACCCTGCCGGAAACCGTGCTGGAAGAGAATCGGGAATTGCTGGGGATTGCCGAAACGGCGCGGGAGCGAATGCAGCGGCTGATTGACACCCTGTTGGATACTTCGCAGTTGGAGGCGGGAGAAGCGCAGTTCATTTTTGAAGCGCTGAACATGGAGAGTGTGTTGGAGAACGTGCTGCGTCAGATGTCGCCGCTGGCAACACTGCGACAAGTCACGATGGAAGCGCATTATGCGCCGGATTTGCCGCCGGCCCACGCGGATGTGGGGAAGATCGAGCGGGTATTGATCAATTTACTGGACAATGCCATCAAACATACTCCGATCAAAAGCACCATCTCTGTGTCCGTAACGTGGCAGGAAGCAGAAATCGCGATCAGCATTTTGGATGCCGGCCCTGGCATCCCCCAGGCCGACCGTGCGCACATCTTCGAGCGTTTCGCACAGGTCGGGAGTGAAAAAGGCCGGCGGCGTGGCTTCGGCCTGGGGCTGACCTATTGCCGGCTGGCGGTTGAGGCGCACGGCGGCCGCATCTGGGTAGAGTCAGGGCCAGACGCAATAGGCAGTCGGTTTGTCTTCACCCTACCCGTCTTCAGAGATGAAACTCTATAGACCTGCAGAAATCCGGGAAGTCCGGGTCACGTTTCATGAACCTCATCGGAAAGGGTATAACGGACAGCCTCCAATGCCAGGTGAACCTGAGCATAGTTTGCCTTGATCTGGGCAATTAGATCGGTAACGCCGGCTGTGACCTGCTCCCTGGCCTGAAATTCCAATGTGCGCGCCAAGCCCGAAAGCGCAAACGCCCCCATCGTCGCGCTGGTGGACTTTAACGAATGGGCCGCCCGCTCCAACGTCGGCATATCTTGTTGCGCCCAGGCCGCTTCCAGCTCGTCGCATAGCCGTCCAGCACTCTCGTAAAAACTATCAACAATAGTTTGTATCTTGCTCTCCGCGCGACGCCCTAGCGAGGCTTTGAGCGTTTGCAACACGGCCACGTCCAGGTTCGTTGTGACAACTTCCTCGGCGCTGGCGACCAAAGGCGCAGTTGCCGCGTTGATGGTCTGACTGCGATTTAAGGCAGCCACCAGGGCTTTTGCCTGCACTGGTTTGCTGATATAGTCATCCATCCCGGCAGCCAGACATTGCTCCCGGTCCCCCTGCATCGCGTTGGCCGTCATCGCAATAATGCGCGGTTGCTGCTCCGGCGCAAGCTCCTGGCGGATGCGCCGCGTCGCCTCCAGCCCGTCCATCTCCGGCATCTGAATATCCATCAACACCAGATCGTAGGGGCGCAGTTGCACTGCCGCCACCGCCTCAAGCCCGTTGACTGCCACATCGGCCTGATACCCCAAACGCTCCAACATCAACAGCGCCACCTTTTGATTCATCGCGTTGTCCTCCACCAGAAGGATGCGCAACGGAAGACGGGCGGCCATCTGCTCGTCAAACTCAGAAACCGGCGGCGTTTCAACGGTAAAGGGTGGCGCCGCGCCGCGCCGCAAGAAGATATCCAGCAGGGTATGGTACAACTGCACCATTTTGACCGGTTTGGTAAGGTAGGCGACCGATGCGGTAAGCGGCAGAGGCAAGTCATTTTGATCCAACGAGGTCAGAATGACCACGGGGAATGGGGTGACGGCAAAACGTTGATCAATGGCGGTGAGCAGGCTGTATCCGTCCATTTCCGGCATGTGCATATCGAGCAGCGCCACATCAAAATGCGTCCCTTGATCCAGCAGGCGCAGCACCTCCGCCGCGGACTCAACCGCAAGCGCGGTCATCCCCCAGCTCTGCGTCTGATGCACCAGGATGGCGCGGTTGGTGGCGACGTCGTCCACAATCAACACGCGCTTGCCCTCCAGATGCGGCTGCTCACGCCGCAGGTAAACCGGATGGGCGCTGGTGGTGACAGGGGCGCTGATGGTGAAATGAAAGGTGGACCCCTGACCGGCGACGCTTTCCACCCAAATATCGCCGCCCAGCATCTCGCACAGCCGTTTGCTGATCGCCAATCCCAGGCCGGTGCCGCCATATTTGCGCGTGGTGGAAGCATCCACCTGGCTGAAGGAGCGGAACAGGCGATCCATGCGATCTGCCGGAATCCCAATACCAGTATCCTGGATGGAGAAATGCAGCAGACAGTGAGACAATGGCAGCGGTTCGCCGTTTGACGATCTGTAGCCTGATGCCGCGCCGCGCGAGTCTCGCCCCACATCGCTCTCCTGCCACAGATCCGCCGAGACGACGATCTCGCCCTTCTCGGTGAATTTCACCGCGTTGGTCAGCAAATTGACCAGAATTTGCCGCAGCCGAATAGGGTCGCTGATGATGGCGATGGGCGTCTGGGGGGCCACGTAGCAGGCCAGATTGAGATGTTTCTCCGCGGCGTCCGCCGCCACCATATCCAGCGCCGTCTCCACCGTTTCGCGGACGTCCAACGGTTGAGATTCCAGCTCCAGCCGCCCGGCTTCAATCTTGGAGAAGTCAAGGATGTCATTCAGGATCGTGAGCAACGCATCGGCGCTGACGCGAATGGTCTCGGCAAAATCGCGCTGCTGCGGCGTCAGGTCAGTATCTATCAGCAGCCCGGTCATGCCGATGATGGCGTTCATGGGCGTGCGGATTTCGTGGCTCATGGTCGCCAGGAACGTGCTCTTGGCGCGGTTGGCGCGCTCGGCGTCGGCGCGGGCTTGCTGGCTCTGTTGATAGAGGCGCGCATTTTCGATAGCATTGGCAATCTGATCGGCCATCGTCTGCAATTGCGTGATATCCTCGGCGGTGAAGGCCGACGGCGCTGCGGACTGAATGCTCATCGCGCCAATGCAGCGTCCCCGCGACATCAACGGCAGCGCCAACTCCGAGCGGGTTTGAGGCAGCCAGGGATTGTCGAAGTGGACGGCTTCGGCGCCCACATCGAAGGAGACATGCGGCGTCTGGTCAAGGATGCACAAGCCAACCATTGAAGTGTAGGCCAACGGCAATTTATGTCCGACGGCCAACATCTGCCGGCCAGCCTCGCCGGTCCCGGCCTGCAACACCGCCCACTCGCCGGTCTCTTCCACCAGGAAGATGCCGACATAGTAAAGCTCAAAGCGCGCGCGAATCAGTTCCACCACCCGTGCCAGCAGTTCGTCAGGCTCCAGGATAGAGCCGGCAGCCTGCGAGATTTCGGCAGCCGTGAACAGCAACCGCGCGCGCCGTTGCGCTTCCTCCAGCAAGCGGGCGTTGGCAATGGCGGCGGCGGCCTGGTAGGACAGCGCCATCAAGAAGCCAACGTCCTCTGGTTTGAAATCAGGTTCGGACATGCGATTCAGGCAGGTGAGCGTCCCCAGCGCCTGGCCGGCATAGAGCAAGGGCGTGACGATGAGGCTGCCAGAGCCACTGCCCACGCGCCGCCGCCGCACCTCGGCGCTTTCGCGGGGGTCGCAATCAGCCATCGCGCGCAAAGAGACCGCCGGTTGTTTTTCCCGCAGCGCCCAGCCGGTCAAGCCCTCAAACAATTCGGCAAACTCGATCCGCGCCACCCCCTCAGGGGACACCCCGCCTTTGACAAAATGCTGTATTTGTTCCTTCTCCACATCCAGCACATAGAGGACAATTTGATAGGCATGGGTTGCGGCAGCGGCACCATCCACAATGGTCTGGAGAATATCCAACAAACTATGGGCCGCGACCATCGCCGTGCTACCGGTCTGCGTGAGGATTTCCGCGTGGGTCAGCGCGGCCTGGGTTTGCGCGAAAAGCTGCGCGTTGTGGATGGCGCCGGCCACTTGCGCCCCCATCGTGGTGAACAGCGCGAGATTGGATGGCGTATACAAGTGTTCGATAGTGTAGTTTTGAATACCCAGCACGCCGATGACCTTATTGGCTGCGATCAGGGGCACGCCCATCCATGATTTAGGCATATCCCCCAGCACGGGGATGGCCTGGGCCGCAAGAAAATCTTGAATCTGGGTGGTGGCAGAAAAGCGTAGCGCCTGACGGGTGCGGATAATGTAGCCGGTCAATCCACGGCTCAACGGGAAACGCTGGCGCGGTTGGCGCTCGCCATGATCGGTCATCAGGATAGTTTCCCACTCGGCGGCCTTTTCATCGTAGAGGGCAATGTAGAAGCTATTGGTGTCGAAGATGCGGCTGGCTTGCTGGAGCACGACTTCTCCCAGTTCCTCGATGTCGAGCGCCGCCGCCAGGGATTGACCGATTTCGTTCAGGATGGAAAGCTCGGTGATACGCTGCTGCGCTTCGGTATACAGGCGCGCGTTATCCAGAGCGATGGAGGCCAGTTCGGCAAAGCGTTGGAGCTGGGCGGCCTCTTCGGCGCTGAAGGTGCGCGCGTCGGCATAAGTGTGCGCCAGGCCCAGCACGCCGATCACCGCCCCCTGCGCGCCGGAGGTAAGCGGGACGCCCATCACCCCACTGATCAGGTGATATGGCATGTCAGGAGCGCGCCCTTCCCAGGTATCGTAGTCGGCTACGATGAGCGGTTGGCCCGTCTGCCAGATGCGCCCGGAGAGTCCCTCTCCCGACGCCTGGCGCGTCGGAACCGAATCGGCAAATAGTCCGACGCCGACTTTGTCTGTGATGACCGTTCCGTCAGGTTCGACCAGGTCAATGTAACCGTTGGGAGCATCCAACAGTTGCCCGGCGCGCGTGACCAACGCCTTAAGCAAATCTTCCAGGTCCAGGCGGCGCATCAAGTCCAAAGCGGTCGCGTTGAGCGCGTCCAGGTATTCCCGCTGGCGGGAGAGTTCTTGCGTGCGGGCGGCGACGCCTTGTTCGAGCGTGTGCGTGTAGTGTTCGATGCGCCGGTACAGGCGGACATTTTCGATGGCAATGGCGATGGAGCGCCCCAACGTCAACAACACGTCCTGATCTTTTTCCATGATCGGCAGACCGGTGATGGCATTATCCACAACCATCACCCCCACTGCCTTATGTTTCGCCTGAAGTGGAATCGCCAGTAAAGCCGACGAGCCGAGTTTGGCGACCAACTCGCGGGCATCGGGAACCACATCCGGCCCGGCGACGAAGACCGGTTGCCCGCTGTTCAGAGCGCGGACGGGCGCCCAATGCTCCCAGGCGAGCGGTATGATCAGTTCACGGACCAGGGCCAAAGCCTCCGGTGAACCACCGCTGGCGTAGCCGCAAACCAATGCCTGCTGCTCCTCGTCCACCAGCATCAACAAGGCCCGGTCAAATGGCAGTTCTTCCGTGACCATGGAGGTGGTCTGTTCCAGCAGCGTGTCCAAATCCAGGGTGGATGCGACGGCCTGGCCGATGCGATGTAGAACGGTCAGTTGCGTGACGGAACGCTCCAGAGTCGCATTCGTTTGCTGCAAATCGCCATAGGCTTCCAGCAAGTCGTTGTGATTACGTTCGGCCAACTGCCGTTGTTCTTCCAACCGCTGTTGGAGCCGCGCCTGGGTGCGCTGGCTGCGGCGCAGCAAGCTGCTGTACCAACCGATAAGCAAGGGGAAAGGGAACAACGGATAGAACCACAGTGGGAGGGGGCGTTCGAGCCAGCCGTAGAGGCCCAACAGTCCCGATCCCAACAAGCCTAACCAGGGGAGCGGGTCGCGGAAGCGCGGCAGCGGCTTCCACGTAAACTCCCACCTAAAGCAAGGCCCTGAAGCAGATTCACAGGGGAGATCCCGCACCGTGGCCGGCGCGAGATCGTCGGCAACGCTGGGGATACTGGAGAAGATGCCCTTGTAGACCTCGCAGCCCATGCGGACGTAGGCCGCCGCGTAAGCCTCCGGCAGGCGCGCGATCTCGCGCACCGGCTGCCATTCCAGCACGGCCTGGGTTTTCCCGACGCTGACCAGGCGGACATCGGTATCGGCGAAGCGCGCCAACAGGCGGGGAACGGCGGCGTAAACCTGGGAAACGGAGAAGGAGCGTACCAGCCAGGCCAAGGTAGGGGGCACGGTGCGCGCCCCACGGTTGAAATAGAAATTTTCCTCATGGGCAATGGCCTTGGCGTACTCGCCTAAGACCAAACTGAACTCGTAGGAATAGTAGTTCTTGGCGTCTAACAGGTAGTCGCGCTGGATTTGGACGTGCGCATCACGGAAAGAAGCGTTGAGCATGGTCAACAAATCGGTCACGGCTTCTTCCGCCGCTTGATCGGCGCGCTGCTGGCGTTCTGCCGGAGTGGCATTGAGGGGTAAATTTCGGACTATATCGCGGCGGACCACTTCCAGCATATACAGCACGGTACTTTTGATGGAACTGCCGCTGATAAATTCCACCTTCTGCCCGCGCACATTCACGCCGACGGGGGGATCGTAGATCGTCATGCGGGCAATGCCATACTTTTCAAACAGGGACGTGGGATCAGCCATACTTTCCCCTTGCGCGTCAAATCATGACGGCAAGCTGCACCGTCTTCAAGGGACCCGATAAGCACTGCTGAAAGTATTGTAGCCTGTTAAGGGGAAGGCGTCAAATGGGATTTTGAATTTTAGATTTTGGATTTTGGAGCAAGTTATTCACGATTGACCTGCAAATCCCGCAGCGTGAACGAATAAGCCTCTTGCCGCCCTTCCAGCGCGTAGCGCACCAACGCCTCGCTCGCCAGCGTCACGGCGAAGAGGATGAGGTTGCGCGCCATGGGATACTCGCACACGTTGATCCCGGCGGCGGCGACGTCCTGCGGCACGCGGTAGCCCTCGTTCCACAGGATTTCCGCGTAGTCCGCACTGAGGCCGACGTGGAGGCATGGCAGGCCCGCCGCGCGGCAGTGCGCCGTCACGGCGGCGCGCGCGGCGTGATTGTCGAAGCCGTCCACCACCACGTCCGCGCCCGCGAGCAGCTTGCCGGCGTTGCCCGGCGTCAACTCCTTGCGCACCGCGCCAATCTCGACGCTCACGGCGCGAAACACCTCCGCTTGCAGCGCCTCGACTTTGAACGCGCCCACGTCGCCCTCGCCATAGGTCTGCGTGCCGAGATTGTGCGGCTCTACCCGGTCGAAGTCAATGACCGTGAGTGCGCGAAAGCCCTGTCGTACCAGAGCCACCGTCAGATTCGAGCCAACCGCCCCCGCGCCGCAGATCGTTATTCGCACCGCCGCCAACTTCGCCAGCGCATCCGCGCCACGATAGAGCGTTTCGTGGTCAAAAAATTTCAACCCATCCTCCCATAAATTCAGGACCAGAGCTATCGGTATTTTTTGTAAAGCATGACCGCAATAACTATTCCAATAATGGTCAGTACCATTGTTGTGAAGGTTAATCCTACAAAAAATAATAGAGTGGCAAATTTGAGAGGCCCCATCAAAAGATAAAATAGCCCAAAGCCCCCTACCAGTGTGATTGCTATAACGACAACGGGAGATAACGAAGGCATAGTGAATTTGAAAGATTCAGTATTCCCGGATGCGATACAACCTAATATTCTTTCCAATCGAGAGGATTGTGCCCACCCTATGCCGGGGAATATGCCCAGGAATACGGCCACTCCCACGATAAGAAACACCCTCAAAGACACAAAACTAAACCAGTCTAGCAATCTATTGCCTAATATCCCCCAGAACATCAATGTCCCAACGGCGGTTATGCATAACGAAAGCAGAAGTGGGATCATGAAAATGTAGAGTGTTCCAAGAATTATTCCTATAACTTCCTGGATAATAATTTTGTACAAGGTCAGATAACGGCGTCGTTTCACAATCTTGATCCTTTTTCACCACCAATCACGACCACCACGCCACGCGGAAACCGTTCCACCGTTTCCAGCGCGTGCCCGGCATCCTCGTCAGTGGCAAAGAGGTAGGCAGCAAGTTCATCCCCACTGGCGATGACGCACAGAAGCGGCTTGCCGAGGCTGCTCACCCAGGCGCGCATCGTGCGCACGTCACGCTCGCTGGGCGTGGGGAATCCGGCCGGATGCGTGTGGTAGAAGCCGAGCACGTCGCCGTGACGCTCCTCGCGGGCCAACGCCCACCCCCAATCGAACGCCACCTCCGTCGGCAGCCCCACGGCGCGTTGCCGCAAACGCCCGTACCAGAGTCGTCCCCGCCGCCAGCCGGTGAGGATCGCCGCTTCCTCATTCATTGCGCTTAATCCCGACTAAAAGAACAGCTTTGCCAGCTTCAACATCCCCTGCCGCCATGGGACGCGGTGGGTGATGCCCGCCGCCTGGGTGAAGCGCGCCACGTTCTCCACATACCATTGATAATTGCGAATCAGCGCCTCTCGATTGGAATACTGCGGCGCGAAACCCAACTCCTGTTCCGCCTTCTCAATGGAAACGAAGGATTCTTTCCCTACCGTTTCGTAAATCCATTTGTACAGGGGCGACAGGCCCAGACGCTCCAAAATCCGCAGGATAAAAATGGCCGGCCCCTCCGGGATCGGAATCACCCGCTTTCCGTGACCGGCGTAATCCAACACGGCCTGGAAATCCGACTTGGGCGTCCCAAACTCCCTGGCGCCGATGTTGAACGTGTCATTGACGCGCTCGCACGGCAAAGTGGCGCAGAGCCAGATCGCCTCGCATAAGTCCTCAACGGCCAGGTATTGGTAGGGATTGTCGCCTTTGCCCAGGACGGGAAAGTTCTTGCCGTCTTTAGCCCACTCGTACAACATGGCGAAAACCCCCAGCCGTTCCGGCCCGATAAACGATTTGGGGCGCAGAATGGGCAGGCACAACCCCCGCGCGCGGTAATCCTCACACACCTTCTCCGCGCCGATCTTCGCCTCACCGTAAGGCCCCACCCCCTGAAGCGCGTCCGTTTCCCGCAGCGGGTGGTGATCGGGGATGCCGTACACCGCCGTCGAAGAAATGTGAATCACGCGCTCCACCGAACTATCGAGCGCCGCGCTCAACACATTCGCCGTACCATCCACCTCGGTCGAGAAAATATCTTCCGGTTTGTACAACGGCAGCGCCGCCGCCGTATGCACCACGATGTCCACGCCTTCCATCGCGGCCTGAACCGTCGGCACACTGCGGACGTCGCCGGTGATCACCCGGACCTGATCGCGCACGTCGGCATAATCAAACGGCGCAATATCCAACGAAACCACGCGCTGGCCCTTCGCCAGCAAAAAGCGGGTGAGATTGATCCCCAAGAACCCGGCGCCGCCGGTGATCAAATAACATTTTGACATTCATACCTCCCGATGGTAATGGAAAAGTTTGCTTAATCCTCATCCTCCCCCATCCGCACGATCCGTCGCTGTTCCGTCCCCTCGCGGATGACGCTGACGAGGCTTTGCAGGTCGAAGCGGCGATCCTGCCCGCTCAGGCAGATGCCGGCGGACAGCACGGTGAGGTCATCTTTGCGCACGGTGGACTGGTAGGTCTGCCCGTCCACGGTGTAGGCGACGGTGTAGGCGTCCGCGCGCTCGATGTAGGCCGCGAAGTCCGCGCCGGCGTGCGCGAGGGCGTCTTCGAGGCGCACTTCCACCTGATCGCGGCGGGCGGCTTCGATGGCGGCGTAGAGGGACTGGTAGGCGGCGCGTTCCTCGGCGGTGAGCGTGGGCTTGTGGAGGTCGGCCGGCGGCGTCTCGGCAGTCAGCGCGTCGCGCAGATACGCGGCGATGGCCGGGCTGCGGCGGCGATCTACTTCCTGGAACCAGAACGCTCCGCCATCAAAACGAGCAACAATTTGCTGGAAGGGCTGCACACCCGTTGCCAGATGAACCCGCACCGGGCCGTCTACCTGGAAACGTGTGTCGCCGCGCTGGGCGGGCAGCGCGAGCCAGTCGCCGCGGTCGGGCGCGAGCAGCAGCAGGCGCACCGCCGGGAAAAGCGCGAGGTAATCGCGGATTTGCCGTAAACCGGGGCGCGCGATCACACGCGCCGTATCCAACGACAGCGCCTTGAGGATAGCCCATCCCGGCGCAGCTTCGCCCACCACCCGCAACGTGCAGACAATGCCCGCAATCCGCACGCGCACTTGTCTGCCGGGCAGCAACGGCGCGAGAAATTCGGCGTCGAGAAAAGCGGCTTCCTCCGCCGCGAGTTTGTTGAGTAAGGATTGAATTTTCATGTCCGGTAGACGGTAGACGGTAGACGGTAGACGGCCCTGTCTACTGTCTACTATCTACTTTCTACCTTCCTTCACTGACTGAATTAGGCGATACAGCAACCGGCTCACGCTTTCGGCGGTTGCTAAAAGTTGTTCGTTGTTGGCAATATACCCCAAATCTTTTGCCAGGATGAAATAGTATTTGACTTCTTCGAGTGAGGCTTCGGCAATGTTGTAGAATCGGATTTTATCCGCTGTCCCCAATCGCTTGAAACCTTCGGGATATTGGCTGGGATGGATACGGCAGCACGCTGTAACTGCGAAGTCAATCCATAACGTTCGTCAGACGGAAACCCGCGTGTTATCTGATAAACCGCTAACACCAGTTGATGCGCCTGCTGCCAGGTTTACAAATCCTGAAAGCGTTCGATTTTTCCCATAACACTCCTTTTTGGTAGACGATACGGTAGACAGTAGACGGCCCTGCCTACTGTTTACCATCTACTGTTCCCCCCGTCTACCGTCTACCGTCTACTGTCTACCGTCTACCGTCTACTGTCTACCGTCTACTGTCTACTTCTCTCCGGCAGTGGATACGCCAGAATCTCCATCACCAGCTCTGCCATCGAAGGACGGGTGAGGAGCGGGATGACGTTGGGCAGGGCGTAATAGTCGCCGCGGAAGGTGAAGGCGTTGGGCGCGACGCCGAGCTTGGCGCAGACGCGCTCAAGCGTGTCCAGGGCCGTCCCTACTTTGACGAAGATGACAGCAGGCCGCACGGCCAACGCCTCGACGTACTCCTGGTAGGCGTTCTCGAAGAGCGGCGCGCGGTTCTCCTGCTCGTCCGTGATCATCACGATCTGCTCGACGCGCTGGTTCTGCTTGCGCATCCAATCTAGCGCCACGCCGCAGGAGGTCGCGCCGCCGGCCTGGATGCCGGTCAGTGCCTTCTCCCACGCCGCCAGCGACGGGGCGCCGCCCAGCAGGCCGCGCTTCGGCTGCACCGGGTAGGCTGCCGTGTCGAAGGCGTAAGCGAACAGGTCGGCCTCGCAGATGGCCGAGATCATCGCGCCCAACTGCTTGCCGACTTCGATGGCGACCGTCATCGAGCCGGACTTGTCAATGAGCAGGGCCGTGGGCCGCTTGATGACGCCGGTCGCCTTGACCTGCGCCTCGGTGACGGCGTCGAGCTGCTCCACCAGCGCCGCGTCCGCGCCCACGGCCTGCGCGGCCACCTTCGCCTTGTACGCCGAGACGCGATCCGCGCTTTTGGCGTCGGCCAGCTTGCTCTCGATGAGCGCCTTCACGTCGGCGTTCTCGAACGCGCCATGGCGCTTGAGCGCGCCGAGGGTGTTGATGAGTTCCTGCGGCGACATGCTGTTGATGAGCGCTACCAGCACTGTCGGCGTCATCTGCTTGATGATGGCCGCGGCCACGCGGTACGGGATGGCATTCTCGACGATGACGCGCGCTTGCTCGGCCGGCGTCTGCGCCTGGCCGATGACTTTGAGCGCGTAGAGGCGGGAGTCGGGCGGCGGGGCGTCGTCGAACAGGATCGCCTGCGCGCGCGCCGACGGCTGGATGTGCAGGCTGGCGTACAGCCGCTTGAGCGTCTTGCGGGCGTGCAACGCGGCGCCGTCGAAACGCTCCGGGCTGGCCTCGCGCTCGCGCAGGTAGTGCGTGATCTCGGTCTTGAGCGAGCGCGGCACGTTGCGGAACAGGCCGCGCTTCTCCTCCACGACCTCTTCCTTGCCGTCGCGTGTGACTTTGCGGCGCACCACGCGCCCCTTGATGAAGTCCAGCACGCGGCCCACCTGGTAAGGTGGCAGGTCGCGCAGCAAGGCCAGACCCACGTCGCGGTGGCCGGGGAAGTCGCTGAGCGCCAGGTTGACCACGAACATCTCCTGGTGGTCGCGCACCTCGCCTTCCGCCGCGTACCAGGCCGCCAGGTGGACGTAGAACAGCGGGTCTTGCGCGATCAACATCCGATGCACCGGGTAGATGCTCGCCAGGTCGCGGTGCGGCGTGGTCAGCAGCGTATTGAGTATGGTGATGCGTAAATCTTGTTCGTTGTGGGTCATGGGTCACCTCCAGAATGGGAAACAAGTAATGCGTAATAAGAAATGAGTAACGAGTGAAAGCACTCATTACTCATTACTCATTTCTCATTTCTAAAATGATGGGACGTACAAGTTTGAGCAGCTACTTTAGGCGCTCTACCGTTGAGCTACGCGGACACGGATGCCCGCGCCTGGACTTGAACCAGGAACCACCCCGTTATCAGCGGTTTGTATGCTGTTCCGATTGGGGTACGTCCCATGCAACTGTTATATTCAACGTGCGTTATTCTCTTTTCTATCAGCAGATTAAGCAGATTGAGCAGATTATACGCTGTAAGCTGCCCCAAAATCTGCTTAATCTGCTCAATCTGCTGACTAAAAAATGGGGATGCGTGTGTTACAGTCTTGGAGGGCGGATGAGTATCCGCCCTCCAGGCTGGTGCAAGCGCGGGGGTTTTGAGCCATTTTTACCAGCGCCGCCGCGCACTTGCTTTAAAGGAATCGCGCGCACAAGTTTCAAAAGCTGTGATGCACACAACAGAACCAAAATCTGTCGCCTTACCGTTAGGCTACAACCCCCAGGGGAGTTAGCGGGACTCGAACCCGCATTGCGTTTGTAAGCTTCTGCGATTAGGGTACGCGCGAACTTTTTAAGGTTCAGCCTGCACAAGTTTGGGCAGCGAGACTCTGGTAGGCCTATCCCGGCCGAGGGGGAGGTGTCGGACCTCAGTCCTTGCGGACCCTGTTTGTAAGCTTCCCGTGTCAGAGTGCAGGCTGAAAGCAACTATCTATTCGTTATACCGAATAAACCCAGTGGATCGGTACGCAGAGCTTTCTCATACATCCCCACCACCGATTTGACCTTGAAAAACCGGCACTCGGCCTGTCCGATGGCTTGCTTCTTGATGAAGCCGTGCGCTTCGGCGGCCGCCTGGATTTTTAACCACGCCCGATCCGGCGTGCGCCCGTACTGGATAAAGATGTCGTCCGGGTAGTCGCGGCGGATGTCGTCCGGGATGGCGAAGCAGCGCGTGACTTCGTCGGGCAGGCCCACCCTTTCGGCGTGGTGCATACTGGAACAGCGCTCGATGTTCACCCCCAGGAGCAGCGCCCAGGCGTCGGCCTCCACCAGCGCGCCGAATCCCGCGCTGAGGCGCTCCGCATCCCGGCCCCACGCGCACACCCGATGAAATCCTGGGCCGACAATGGCGCCGGGCCGGCGGCGGAGTTCGTCCGCGATAACGCCCATGCCGGTCGGCCCGTCGTAGTCCAGCCCATAGAGTTGCGCCTTCGCCAGAATTCCCCTGGCCTTTTCCTCGGCAGTGAGCGGCAGCGGCTTGCTGATGGGAAACGCCGGCATCGCCAGCGTGCCTGCTTCACCGACGACGGCCATCAGCGCGTCCACCACCGTCGCCGCGCCGCCCTCGACCTGGCCCAGGCTGCTCAATGAGCTGTGGACTTCCACCGCCGCGCCGCGCGTCAGACCGAGGTCGCGCAGCCCGGCTTCGAGGGCCGCTTGGGTCAGCCCGGTCTCGGTTGAAGGCGCAATTCTATCCAAAGATCGCCTCCGGGCGGACGGTGACGTTACCGTTGGGGTGCTGTTCCACCACGTAGACGGCGAACTTCTGCAACGGCACGTCGAAGTGATTCGCCAACGCGGTGCGCACGGCTTCAGGATCGAACGGCTCACGCAGGTTCAGGACGGCCAGCGCCAGCGTCCAGCTCTGGCCCTCAAAGCGCACATGAACGGCGCGTTCTTCGTAAGGCAGAATCGTATTTTCCATGTCAGGTTCCTCCTCAGAGAATAACAGGATTTACGGAATGTTAGGATCAAAAGATTCGACCATCCCCTATCTGAAAATCACCCAATATCCAAATCAACAAAAAGGGCGTGAAGCCCGGTGTTGGCCTTCACGCCCTGAAAAGGATACGGTTACAATCCGCCTTATGCGGATCCTCCAGGGGAATGAAGGCCATCACGCCCCATGCTGAAAGGCAGCGCAACGCGCGATCCCTTCTGGGACGGGTGAGTTTGAGTATAGGTTTTGATGGTATTGAGTGATGCTTTCATAAGTCCTCTTGAGTGCGGCTCGCACAAGTTTGAGAAGCAAGCTAAGCTCTCGCTTTGCGGTTTAGCAGACCGTTTGTATGCTTCCCGGCTCAGGGTGCGGGCCGTTTTTTTTTGCTAAGGCAGCTTGTACAAGTTTCCAAAACAGCTTTGGGATTCGAACCCATTCTCGCCTTGCGGCGATTACCATCCAGTTTGTATGTTTTGGGTGTTAGGGTACAAGCTAACACTCTAAACTATAGCCATTTTTCAAAATTTGTCAATAACGAAAAATTCCTTTCTTTACCGGCTTCTAGCTCGCCATTGTATCAATGGGTGAACACGCCGGGCAGAAATTACCTGCGCAAGTCCTGTTTTGTGATATGATGATACTTGTTTCTACGGCAAAGGGGAAGGGAGACTGAAATGGCATCGCACAAAATCGCTTTGGTGACGGATAGCACTTGTGACTTACCGGAGGCGCTGCGGGAGCAGCACGCGCTGCACGTGGTGCCGCTCTCGATTATTTGGGGCGGAGAACAATTGCGCGAGGGGGTTGACATCCAGGCCGAGGAGTTTTACCGGCGACTGGTCGCCGATCCCATGTACCCCACCACGTCGCAGCCTACACCGCAGGATTTTCTGACGGCCTATACGCAGGCGCAGGCAGAGGGCGCAGAGGAGATCGTGGTCATCACCATCAGCAGCGCGATGAGCGGCACGCTGGAGTCAGCGCGGTTGGCCGCCTCGATGACCGACGTCCCCGTGCATCTGGTGGATTCAAAGACGAATTCGATGGGGCTGGGCTGGCAGGTTCTCGCGGCGGCGCGCGCGCGGGAAGCCGGCGGCGACGTTGCCGCGATGATTGCGGCGGCGGAGGCGGCGCGGTCGCGGATGGTGTATCTCATCGTGCTGGACACGCTGACCTACTTGCACAAGGGCGGGCGCATCGGCGGCGCGAGCCGGTTCATCGGGACGCTGCTCAACCTCAAGCCCCAAATCTACGTCAATCACCAGACGGGAGAAGTGGAGGCCGGGCGGCGCACTCGCACCCGTCAGAAGGCGTTGGAGACGGTGTACCAGGACTTCTTCGCGCAGTTGGATACCTCCAAGCCGCTACGGATCGCGGTACTGCACAACGCGGCTCTACCGGAGGCGGAGCAGATTGCGGAGCGCATCCAACAGGAGTTTTCTCCGAAGGAACTGATCATCCACATCGTCTCACCGGTGCTGGGTGTGCATACCGGCCCGCGCGCGATTGCGCTGTGTGGGTATACCGAGGGATAGCGTCCGCCGGCTAAGGAGAGTTTCACGCAAAGGCGCAAAACCGCAAAGTAGAAATAAAAACTCTGCGACTTTGCGCCTTTGCGTGAGCTAGGGTTTGCCAAGAGGTGTGGGGGTCAGCGGCAGCGCCACTGTAAATGTGCTGCCCTGCCCCTCGCGGCTTGCGGCCCACACGCGCCCGCCGTGGACGGCGACGAGGCTGCGGACGATCGCCAGCCCCAGACCGCTGCCGCCGTTGTCCTGCGCGCGGGAGGGGTCGGCGCGATAAAAACGCTCGAAAACGTAGGGCAGATCGGCGGCAGGGATGCCGGCGCCGGTGTCGCTCACGCTCAGCCAGACTTCCTGGCCTTGCCGGGTCGCGCTGACGGTGATGACGCCGCCGGCCGGGGTGTAGTGCAGGGCGTTGGTCAACAGGTTCAGCAGAACTTGCGCCAGCCGCTGCGGGTCGCCCTGAATGGGCAGCGCGACGTCCGGCAGGGCCACGGTGAGGGTGATGTCACGCTCGCGGGCGGCGGTCTGTACGCGCCCCGCCACGTCGCGGGCCAGTTCGCCTGCGTCCAACGGCTGTAGCTCCACCCGTAGCTCCCCCGCGTCGGCCAGGGAGAGCGTGCGCAGGTCTTCCACCAAGCGTTTGAGATGCACTACCTCGATTTGCAGCCCGGCGATCACGGACGGCGTCGGCTCCACCAACCCATCTTCGAGGCTTTCCAGGTCAATTTGCAGGACGCTGAGGGGCGTGCGCAGTTCGTGGGCAATATCGGCCATCGCCCGATGGCGGAGGGATTGCTGCTCCTCAAGGCGGGCGGCCATCGTGTTGAAGGCGGTCGCCATCTCCACTAGCTCTTCGGCGCCGGCGGGGGGGATGCGCTGTGTGAGGTCGCCGGCGGCGATGCGGTGGGCAGCGGCGGCCAGCGCGCGCACGGGCGCGGTGAGGCGGCGCGCTTCGAAATGGCCGATGACGAGCACGGCCAGGCCGGCCAGCGTCGCGGTCAGCAATACGAGCCGGTTGACTTGTTGCAGGAAGTCGTGCTGGCCGGAGTTTAAGTCGCCGAGCGCGGAGGCGACGATCAGCGCGCCAACCTGCTGTCCGTTGACGGTGAGGGGCACACTTTTACTCAGGACGGCGGGCGTCAGGGAGAAGGCTGCCTCCGGGTCGCTGTCCGCCACGATTTGGCCGTTGGCGTCGAGGATGAGGATGCGCTCGACAGTGCCGGTCATCATAGCGCCGTTCATCATTCCGTGCATTCCCCTGGAAGGGCCATTGCCGCCCGCTCCCTGCATCATTCCCCCACGCCCGGCTTCCCCATTGCCGGAAGCCGTTGCCTCTGTGGGATTGTAGTCGGCCAACAACGCTTCCACGCCCTCCCAACTGCCCGTTTGGGCATAGTAGGCCGCAAACGTCGGGGCGAGGCGCTGCGCGTAGGCGCGGCCCCCGGCGGATACCATCGTGGTGAAGCGCTCCGCTGTGATGCGGTTGGTGAGCAGCACAATCACCCCGGCTGTGACCACGATGACGGCCAGGAAGCTCAAGGTGAGGCGGGTGCGCAAAGATAGGAGGTGCGAGTGGCGAGTTAGGAGTGGCGAGTTAGGAGTTAGGAGTTGCGGAGTGTCGCCGCTGATCCGCCGATCTGCCGCTCCGCTGATC
>JAKQHY010000048.1 GCA_029555965.1 Chloroflexota bacterium
CCCATACGCATCAAGGTAATTAAGATTGCATATCCTGCGCAATTTCCGCAATTTCGGGCACATCGAGCGCCGCCGCCAGTAAGTCCAGCAGTTGTTCGACGTTGGGTTGTTTGACGCGGCGTTGTTTGAAGGCGAAGCGGCGCAGATGCTGCAAGAGAGCCGTCAGCGTGACAGTCACCGCAGCCGCATCGCCGAGGGCGCGATTGAGGTCGCGGGCGAAGCGTTGGAAAATCTGGCGGACTTGGACGCGGCTGACTGCCCGGGGCGCGGCGAGCCACTGCTGGCCGCGGAGGGGGGCCAGCAGAAAATGGGTCAGCACCAAACCCACCAGTTTGGCATACAACTCGGTCAGGACGCGCGGCTGGCGGCGCCCGGCGACGTGCGCTAACCCGGCGTAGCTCTTCCAGAGTTTGAAGACCAACTCCACTTGCCAACGCACGCGGTAGAGGGTCATGACTTGCTCCCCGGTCAGCATGGCCGCAGGGACATTGGTGACGAACAGCGTCCAGGCCAGCAGCGCCAGATAGTCGGCGCTAGGGGTGCGCCCTTTCTTGCGCGCCTGCTCGTAGGCGTGTTGGCGGCGGCGGTCGGCGACCTCCTGTGGGGCGCGGCTGGCGATCAGCCGGCACGGCAACCGGTGGGTGGCGCCTAGCTGAATCGCCAGGTCCAAGTGATTTGCGGTGGTCGCGCGCAAGGTCGCTAACAGGTTCAGCTCTTCCCCCGCCGCCGTGTAGACCGTGGTGCCGTACAAATAGCGGCTGAGCCAGTAGGCGTGTTTCTCCCGGCTCACGGTCGCTAAGTTGTCCAGACAGAAGTAGCCCAGGTCCAGCAGATTCAGCGAGTCAGCCCCCACCGCCGCCAGGTAGGCGCCGTAGGCTTGATCGGGTTCGCGCCCGCTGCGCACCGCGACATGGGTCAGGCGTTCATAGAGGAAGTCCAGCACAAGTTGGATCTTCAGGCCCGCCGGAGAAGCATCGCCACCGCTGCCCGGATACAGGGCCGCCAGACGGGCGGGTAAGCTGATATAGGTGCTATCCACCAGATTCACGGCGGTGAATTGTGCCAGCACGGCCAACGGGAGGGCGACTTGACTGCGAAAGGTGTCCAGACTCGCTTCAAACAGGCGCGTCATGAACGCCACGCTGTATTCCGTAATCCGCGCGTCGAAACCTTGGGCGGATACGTCCACCCCCAAATCCAGGCAGACTTGGGCCCAGTGGGCCAAGGTGGGCGTACGCTGTTCCAAACACCCAAACACCATGGCTTGGGCAAACACCACGCCATTCACCTCCGGTTGGCGTTGCACGAAGTGCGTGTCACGAGCGATTTGCTCCAAGGTGTCTTCATCCCAGAACCGCGTGAGCAAGTCTGTGATCTGTGGTACGGTGGGGGTCATAGCGCCTCCTGTCTCTCAGCCTGGCTGGTCATAAGGCTATGAAACGGCGGAATGCCTCCATGTCAAGCTGCCCCGGACACTACCACCGTATCTGACCCCGCACTTCCTTAATTGTAAACGTACTGTTGGTACAACCTAAATTACCTTGATGCGTATGGCGCAATGGCCCCCTCGCTTTTTTCACGGCTGGTCTTTTTACCTGATCCAGCGGCCTATAGCAGGTGGGAATACCCTTCTGGTTCACGCGGCGCTGTCTCCAGGTCTTCCTGCCCCAGAGCGGTAATCATCGCCTGCGCGCCGCCCTTGGCGAAATAGTTGCGCAGCAAGGCTTCCAACTTAGGCCGCTCTTCTGTGAATAACTGCTTATTGAACTTCAGGCTATGCACGTATCCTGCGTGTAGACCGGGGTCCGGCTTGACAATGGAATTGATAAACGCCGTCACGCCGCCTTTCTCCATGCCGACGGTTGGGGTATTACCCTTAGCCAGCGGCGCGCCGAGTTTGCGCCCATCGGCAGAAGCGGCGGTAAGTTGCCCCAGGCGCACATTGGCGTGGTTGTCAATATTGACAATGAGATAATAGTCCAATCCCACTTTGGCCGCTTGCTGTCGCGCGGTTTCAGCCGCGTGCCGACTGATGGCGCACAGCAGATCGTCCGCGCGGGTATTGTCGTTGCCATATTTGGGAGCCGCTAACAGCAGACGCCGTTCGGCCTCGTATCCCTCAAAATTTGCATCCAACGCCATCAAGAGTTGATCTTGCGTCAGGCGTTTTTCGTCATAGACGTACTGCCGGATCGCGGTCAGGCTGTCGGCTACGTTGACCATGCCAAATGTTTCAATAACGCCCCCCAGATAACGCGCGCCGCCGTCCACAAGGGCTTTTCCGCGTTGCAGGCAATCGTCATAAAGGAGCGTCAGATAGAGAAACGCCGCCGATTCGCGTTCAGCTTTGTATTCCAGGGCATGACGCTGCGCCAGGTATTCAATGTGATACTCCACCTGACGCTGATAGGCTGCCAATAGCTCCTCAAACGTGGCAAAGGTACGGAAGGTGCCCAGCGCCAGACCCAACAGTTCGCCGGTGTGTCCATCGCGCCCATTGTGCAAAGTCGCCTCTAGCGCCTTGAGTAAGTTGAGGGAGCAGTTGGGTGAGCCGAAGCTGAGATGATCCAGAGCATATTCACCGCAGCCGTAGGGAAGGTACTGTAGAGCTTCTTCGCGGCTGACGTCGAAAGCGCGCTGCACTGCCGGGATGTTAACGTCGTCGTTATACAGCATAGGACACGTGCGGCCTTCACTGAGCACGTCCAGCGCCTTATGCATCAAAGCCGGGTTCTGTCCTTGATAGAAGCGCAATGTACACTGTGGGGCAGACGCAAGGACGGTGCGGGTTGCTTCCAATGCGGTTAGCGCAAAACGATCCGCATTGCTGGTGTTCGGACGCCCCAACCCTCCCAGTGTTATCCGTCCGTTGAAGGGGGTTTTGCGGTCAGCAATCAATTGCCACAGCGATTGAAGCAGCGCCAGGGCCTCCGTTTCGGTCAGCGCGCCGCTTTTGAGGTCTTGCGCGTAGAGGTCGCCCAGCGCCACATCCATGCGCCCGTAGTTGACCACACCGGAAACTAAGGCATACAACCAGAGTAGTTGCGTCCCTTCCCGCAGATTCGCCGGCTTTGCCACCATGATGTGTTCCAGGTTGTCGGCAATGTGGCCTAATTCCGCCTGCCAGGCCGGATTGTCCTCCGCCGCGCGCACCATATCCCGCGCCTGCCGGGCATAGTAGCCGCACACATCGGCCAGCAAATCCAGGATCATCAGCAACGCGGCGTACAAATGCATGTCGCCGTGACGCCACAGCGCGCGCGCCTGCTGTTGTTCGACTTCTTCCCGCAGCCCCGGCAATCCGAGACGCACCAGGCGGGCAAAATCCGGCAGGGCGCCGGCCAACCGCCCTTCCATCGTGGCGATGTCGTTAGTGGTGGCCGTCTTTATATCGGGCGGCAGAATGGCGTTCAATCGGCCGTCAATGGTCGCTTCTTTTTGCCAGAAGGCGATCATTTCTTCGACGCGCACGCGGGTTTCGTCATCTATGAGCGCGTCGTCCAACTCGCGGCGCAATCCTTCGGTGTGACAATAATAGCCCGGCCCGCCGGAGGCGCGCTCCAGCCCAAAGCCCACTTGGCGATAGGAGACTCGCCCAACCAGGCGATCTCCCATACGGATGGGTTCGCACAATGCCGGGAACAGCACGCGCAGGCACATGGCCTCGCGCACGGCAACGTGCGCATCTTGATAACGGCGATATACGTCTGTAAAGTGCAATTCCAGATCGAAGTTTGTAGCTTCCCGCCGCACCTTTTCTTCGGCATCTTCGGGTGAATGAAGCCTCTCAAAAGAATTGACCCGCTCTACCTGCTTCTCTGCCATAAGTATTGTTCTCCCCTCCAAGAACAAAGACTCGCTTCATGCAAAACACAAAGGCGCAAAGGAAGTCAAATGCTTTGTGTCTTTGCGCCCTGGCATGAGAATTACCAAGGGTGTATTATACCCTATATTTCCCTGGTAAAAACAAAAAGGTTCGCCGAAAAGGCAGTGGGATTGAAGGGGTGGCCGGCATAGTTCGCAAAGTGGGCAAGCGGGGTGAAGCCGACGCGGGTATGCGCAGCGCGGATGTCCGCCGAGCGCAGTGGGTAAAGCGGTGTGGCGTCCTCGAAAACCGCCACATTCCCCACCATCAGGCGCGTGTGGAACGTCACCTGCTGCTCAGAAATGTCGCGGTATTCCCGGTAGAACGTCGCGTCGCCGGCAGTCATCACCGGGAACGTCACGGCGGGCTGCGTCAGGACGTAATCCCAATTCATCACCTGCACGATCCACACGCCGCCGGGCGTGAGGCTGCGCCGGCCCGCGTCGAGAAAGTGGGCGAATTGCGCCTGCGTCAGGTGCGCGGCGGTGTTCCCGATGCAGAAGATAGCGTCAAAGGTCTGCCCCAGAGCGGCAATGTCCAGCATGTTCAGGCGCTGAAACGCGGCCTGCGGGTAATGCTCCTGCGCGTACGCGATCATCGCTGCATCCAGGTCCACGCCGACAGCCGCGAAGCCATCCGCCGCGAGCTGTCCGGCGTAGTGCCCCGTCCCGCAACCCACGTCCAACACCACGCCCGAGGAGGGCAGACAGCGTCGCAGGAAAGCATACACCGTTTCACTGAAGGGGAAAATGACCTCGTAATAGGTTGCAAAAGCGGAATAAAAGGACATCGTGACCTCACGTTAACGTCAGCGGGCCGGCTTGCGTCAGCGCGTCGCCGAAGATGGCGTGCGCCAACGCAAAGGCAGCCGTCGCATCCAAAGGCTCCAGGGGATGGAGCATCACCTGCATGGGAATGGGCGGTTGGTGCGGGCCGACGCATTGCAGGTAGTGGACGCCGCCCAGGGTGCGCGCGCCCAGGCGGCGGTAAAGCGCGATGCGGCGCTCGCGGACCGCGCGCTGGGCGGCGGTCTCCGCCAGGTCGGGACGTTCTACTTCCAGAAGTACGGCGCGCGTGTCCGCCGGAAGCCGGGCCAGCATGTCGCGGTACAGCGCGGCGCCGAGGCCGCGCCCCCGCAATGCGGGCGCGACGGCGAGATACCAGAACCAGGCCAATCGCTGTTCCGGGATGAGGGTGTAGTATGCCAGGGCGGCAAACGCCTGATCGTACAGACCGGCCAGCATAACGTGATCGGGGTAAGCGCCTTTGAGGATGTTCAGGAAGAACGAAACCAGCGTGCGTTCTTCAGGCGGGAAGGACGTTTCGTACAGGTCGAGCCAGGGACACAACCATTCGTCGTCCAGCCGGGTGATGGGGACGATGACAAGACCGTTGACAGATTCCGTCATGACGCGGCTTTGATACCCCGACGCAGCGCGGCGGTTCTGAATTGGGTGGGGAATTCGATGCGCAGGTTGCCGATGTGCGCGCGGAGCTGGCCTTTGAGAAACGTTTGCGTGGCGGCGTCAGCAGCGAAATGCTCGATCAGGAACTCAAAGACGGCGTTGGTCTCCGAGTTTTCGATGTCGTTGACCAGTTGGTAGGCGTCTTCGAGATCCTCCACGTCGGCCAGCGCGTCGGCGACGGGAAACTTCAACACATAGCGCACCTGATCCGCGATAAATTCGTCGGCGGGGGCCGCGAGGGTTTCGGGCGACAGCGCGCTTCGGCGCTGCGCCAACCACTGGGCGTGCCCGCCCTCTTCGGCGGCGTAGCGCTGCCAGAATTGAGCGACTTCGGCGTGCGCGGCGAATTTTTGAGTCAAACCCAGATACAGAGACTCGGCGGCGCGCTCGGCGGCGATGGCCAGGGTGAAAAGTTCATCTACAGTGGTCATAAAACCCATCCTGTCTGTAAAAATCGTATAGAATGATTATACGTCAAGGAGAGCATTTTTCCAGCAAGCATAAAGTCGTTGACTAAACCGGCAACCTTTCTATACTTACAGGCAAGAGGCATTAGGAGCGGGCGCTTTGTGGCGCTATCCCTGCGATACAAGGGCGCGATTTTCAGGAGGGTACTATGCCAGTCATGAAACCTTATTCACCACGCAGTACAATTCAAAATGTGGCGTCTGCGATGATCATTACCATCCCTAACCGTAAGGAATGGTTTACGATCACGATGACGGTGTTCGGGTTGGTTACCTGGCTCATCGGCGAGATCATGATCATAGGGTTTGGCGCCATGATTTTATTCGGCACTCTGCTGGGGTGGGGTGGCGAGGCGGGGATGGCCGAGGGGTTTGCGGCCCTTATCTTTGCCGTTGCGGTGATCGGCACAGTATCTTTGATGTGGCTGTTCGGCGGCCTGGCTTCAATCGTCTTGCTGTTGTGGCAGTTCACGGGCGTAGAGAGGATTGAGGTGGACGCGCAGACGATCACGGTGCGACGACTCATTCTTAACCTTGGCCGTCCCAAAGTCTATCGGGCAGAGCACATCAAGGAACTGCGCACGGTAGCGAACCCCTTTTCCTCCTCGTGGTGGTTGTGGTCGAGTCGTATGTATTATTGGGGATGGGCCTGGGGGATGATCGCCTTTGATTATGGCGCCAGAACGATCCGTTTTGGCGGCGGGGTTGACGAAGCGGAAGCGAAGGATATCGTCAAGGCCATTCAGGAGCGATTTCCCAAGTATCGGATGAAGCCAGAGGGGGACGACGTGGAGAGGGAACGCGCCGGATGGCATCCCACGGAGACGATGGACCGAGAAATCTATTGAATATCTGACAAAGGAGCGCCTACAATGAACCAAAAATCTATGGAAACCTCTCAGGAGCATCCCCGTTACGAGCTTCATTCGCCGGATGAAGCCCTCACAGTGCTGGTAGAAGCCGGCGATAAATTGCGCTGGTCGGTGCAGCACCAGGGCCAGCCGATCCTCCAGCCGTCGCCCATCTCCCTCCAACTCGCCACCGGCGAGGTGTTGGGGGATAAGGCTGTGGTGAAATCCTCCGAAATCAGGGCCGTAGATACGGAATTCAAAGCCATCAACTTCCGCCGGGCCGTGATCCAGGATCGCTACACGCATCTGACGCTCACGTTTGCGGGCGACTTCGGCGTTGAATTTCGCGTGTACAATGACGCGGTCGCCTACCGGTTCTTTGTCCAGAGAGATGAGGAACTCATTGTCAAAAATGAGGAGGCCAAATTCAACTTTATCGCCGACCATCCCGCCTTTATCCCGTATCTGAGAGATTACCGGGAGGGACAGATGTTTGTTTCCTCCTTTGAATCCCCCTACACCGAGCAATCGCTGTCGGAATTTACGCCCGGCGCCGTAGCGATTTTGCCGTTGCTGGTGGACGTGGGACATGGGAAAAAGGCCGTCATCCTGGAGGCCGATCTGGAAGACTACCCCGGCATGTACTTAAATCTCAACGCGACCGGCATGGGATTGCAGGGGGTGTACGCCCCCTATCCGTTGGAAGCCAGACTGGGCGGCTCACGGCTGGCGGAGATTGGCGGCGGTGGGGAGGCGATCAACTTCATCCCCACGCGCCGCGCCGACTACATCGCCAAAACCCAGGGCGCGCGCACGTTCCCCTGGCGCATCCTCGCCCTCAGTGCAGCCGACAAAGACTTGCTGAATAACGACATCGTCCAAAAGCTGGCCTCTCCGCCTCGGATTGACGACGTGTCGTGGATTGTGCCGGGGCAGGTGGCGTGGGATTGGTGGGACGATTACAACCTCACGCACGTGGATTTCAAGGCCGGGATGAACACGCCGACCTTCAAGTATTACATTGACTTCGCCGCCGCGAATAAAGCGAAGTATATCATCATAGACGCGGGGTGGTCGGCGGGACTCGATCTCACCCGACTCAACCCCAACGTCAACGTGCCGGAAATCGTGGCCTACGGCAAGGAAAAGGGCATCGGCGTCATCCTCTGGGCCACCTGGCACGCCATCACGCAGCAGATGCATGAGATTTTCCCTCAGTACGCGGCCCTGGGCGTCAAGGGCTGGAAGATTGACTTCATTGACCGGGACGATCAGCTCGCCGTGGCCTCGACCTACGCCATCGCCCAACTGGCCGCGAAGTACCGCCTGATGGTGGACTTTCACGGCGTCTTCAAACCGACCGGCCTCCAGCGCACCTATCCCAACGTGGTGGGCTACGAGGGCGTCTACGGGATGGAGAACTTCAAATGGGCCGACATGGACGCGCCGCGCTACGCGGTGACAATCCCCTACACGCGCAACATGGCCGGCCCGATGGACTACACCTCCGGCGCGATGATCAACGCGACCCAGGCCGACTTCAAAGCGCGCAACCACGCGCCGATGAGCAAGGGCACGCGCTGCCACCAGTTGGCACAGTACGTCGTCTTTGAAGTCCCCGTGCAGATGTTGTCCGACAGCCCGACGCTGTACATGCGCGAACAGGAATGTACCGACTTCATCACCAGCATCCCCACCATCTTCGACGAGACCGTTCCCCTGGATGGCAAAGTGGGTGAGTACGTCGCCGTCGCGCGCCAAAAGGACGGCGTCTGGTACGTGGGCGCGATGACCAACTGGGAGGCCAGGGAACTGATCCTGGACTTCTCCTTCCTGGACGCGGGGCGTTATCAAGCGGTCGTGTTCAAAGACGGGGTGAATGCGGATCGCGAGGCTACCGACTACAAGAAAGACGTGCTGCAACTCGCGTCCGGCGCCACAATGCCGATCCAGCTCTCCAACGGCGGCGGGTGGGCGGCCAGAATCGAAAAGGTCAGGGGATAACGATGTCGCAACGCGCTCATCGGGGAATCAGGCTGTTTCTGTTGTTGGCGCTCGTCATGGTGGTCAGCGCGGCTTGTAAAAAGACGCCCAACCCAGACACGGAAGCCTCCCGGTACTATGAGGCTGCGGTCGTCGCCTACAATTCGGGCGACTATGAACTTGCCATCCAGGGCTTTTCCCAGGCCATTGCGTTAAGCCCTGCTCAATCCCAACTGGCCTATATCCATCGCGGCAACGCCTACGAACAGCTCGGCGCGACCGACCGGGCCATGCAAGATTTCGACCAGGCGATTGCGGTCGCCCCCGACTCGGAGTACGCCTACTATGCCTATCAGAGCCGGGCTATGGCGTATTTCAAACAGGCCCTATGGGAAGAAGCGATTGCCGACTACAGTAAAACCATCGAATTGAAACCGGACGCTATCGTCGCCTATCTTATGCGGGCCGACAGCTATCGCCTGTCCGGGCAGCTTGATCGGGCGCTTCCAGACGCCGATCAAGCGCTTGCATTGGATACTTCGATGGCGATGGGCTATGCCGTGCGCGGCAACATCCACGCGGATAGGGGAGAATGGGCCAAGGCGGCCGAGGACTACAATCAGGCCCTTTCCATCCTGGCCCCTTCGGTTGCCAGACTCACGTTCGCACAGGCCGAAAGCGCCCAAATCGGCAATTTGCCCCAGGTCATTGCTGAATTGGAAGCCTATTCGACAGAGACTACCTCCTCACAAACGCAAATCACCGATTTGCTTGAGCGCCTGAGAGCATATCATGCCCCCACGCCCTGACATCGCCCGCGCGCCCCGCCGGCGGCGTCGGCTCGCAAATATCACGATAGGGTTGGTGGGACTGCTGGTCGCGGCATGCTTTTGGATGACGCAGCCCTTGACGTTTCCGGGGCCGATCAATTCCGGCGAACCGGTATCCCCTACCCGCCTTGCGGCCCACGTCCGTATGCTGACCGCAACGTGCGCCCCACGCGATACCGATCACCCGGAAAATCTGGACTGCGCGGCGGCGTACATCCACGAGGCCTTTGAAAAGGCCGGGGGCAGGGTGGCGGAACAGAACTTTATGATGGCGGACGGGGCCGAGTATCGCAACGTGAGCGCGACGTTTGGCCCGATCACGACCGAGCGGCTCATCGTGGGGGCGCACTACGATGCTGTAACAACCTCCCCCGGCGCCGACGACAATGCCAGCGGGGTGGCCGGACTGATCGAACTGGCCTATTTACTGGGTGAGGCGGAGTTACCGCTGCAAGTGGAACTGGTCGCCCACACCCTGGAAGAATACGGCTATGTGGGGAGCCAACGTCACGCCACACTCCTGGAGCTTGGAGATACCCACGTTCGGGCGGTTCTCATCCTGGACATGATCGGCTACTTCACGGATGCCCCGCACACCCAGGCCGGCCCGCTGCTTTTGCGGCCATTTTATCCGGCGACCGGCAACTGGCTTCTCGTCGCCGGGAATTGGGAGCAAGGATGGCTCACGCGCCGCGTCAAACAGGCCATGCAGCGTGGGTCTGTACTCCCGGTCTACTCGCTGAACCTTCCCCCCTGGATTCACACCCCGATCACGTATGCCGACCATCAAAGCTATTGGGCAGCCGGTTACAGTCAGGCTGTATTGATAACGGATACCGCCTATCACCGCAACCGGAATTATCACGAACCTACGGACACGCTCGACACACTTGACTATGAACGCATGGGGATGGTAGTGCGGGATGTCTATGAGGCGGTGCAGGCTCTGGTGAAATAGAGAGAAACGCAACTCGCGGCGGCCCACTTTGAGCCGCCGCGAGTTTTACAGTCGGGGCGCTGGGATTTGAACCCAGGGCCTCACGGACCCAAACTATGATCACTCCCCCGCCTGCCGCAGATATAATGGGTGACGATTACGCGCCACCGTTAGCTCTGCGGTAGTCTCCGCATTATCATGGCTTTTAGCGCTACGGTACTACAAGGCCGCACCCACCCCCGGGCGCGGCCTTGTTTGGGCTATGGCCCCTTGTGTTTCCTGCGGTAGACCACGTCTACCAGATTGAGCGCCTCTTGCCGCTCCTCCGGCGTGAGGTATTTCAGCCGATCCAACACCGCCTGGATCGTCGGATCGGCCTCAGTCCCCGCTTCCAGCCGCGGCAATAACCCGGCCAGCCGGTATATTTCCTCTGGCGGCAGTTCGAGGGCGCGGGCGATTCCTGAACAAACATCAAATCCGGCGCCGCGTTCTCCGCGCAAAACGTGAGCGATTGATCCAGAGCTTAAGCCCGCGCGTCCGGCTAATTCTCTACTAGACCATCCCCGTTTTTTTAACTCACTTTTAAGCCAGTCCATAAAATCCTCTTGCATACAATTAGAATACGTTAGTATCCAAGTTCTTTGATAGCGCAAATGAATACTATAGTATTTCAGGAAGAATGTCATATAAATCGGGTGATATAGTGAAGATGACTACAGGTGTAATCGCTCTATAATTGAATACAGTTATAGTCATAAGCTACACATAAGAATTCACACAGGGAGGACAGCAATGTTACGCGTTAACGGAGAAACGGCCGCGCCGCAACCTAAGCAAGTGACGCCCCAGGGACGCATCGAACAGGGTGTGGGCGTGGTGGGCGTGCGCTGCGCGGCATGTGGGAATACAGTGCTGGTGGTCAACGCAGCAGAATTTCAGCGGGACCTGCGCGACTATGGCGCTGCGTACTACGTCTGCCGGGCGTGCGAGGAGTCCGATCTGGAAGCGCGCCTGACCGCCAACGGCGACGGCGCGGAGTTACTCATAGTGAGCGCACCCGCGTCAGGCGTGACGCGGCGAATACCGGCGATTCACGGGACGGCGCCTGGGGCTGCTGCCGGTAGCTGAAGGCCCTGTGCGGGTTCCCCGCCCGCAGTGCGCAACGGAGAACGGGGGTGCTCCGTTACGGGGATGGCGGCGATTGCCGTCATCCCCACCCCCAAGTTAAAGTGCTATCTCCAGTGTAGGTCAAAGTGGACGCTTTACGTCCATTGGAGGTGAGGCATGTTGGCAAGTCGCGGGGCAACCTGGCAGGCGGTGCGCAATGTGGAAGACCTGTTGGCCGTGCTTGCTCGCATCGAGGACCGGCGGCGCGTTATCCGCCTGCACGCCTGGCAGCGCAGCAGTTGGGACGCCATCTACGATGAGTCTGCGGCGATGCGCGTTGACCTGGACGACCTGCGCGATTACCTGGGTCAGGTGTGGCAGCAGGTTTACACGCAGGTGGCAAGCGGCGGCGCGCGCCAATAGTTAACAGTAGCAGAGTAAATCCGCAACTTCCCAACTTTGCCACGCGCGCCGCCCGCCACGCGCCGGGGAAAAAACTTTACAGTTTTATGGGTTGCTTTACATAAGATACATAGTCGGAAGTTATTTCCAAGATAGTTTTATAGTTTAATCCCCCCCCCCTGGGAGGAATTCTGGAATTTTGCGCGGCAGGCGCTAGGTCTGCGGCGTGCGTAATTTTAGCGGAGGTGCAAGGGTGGATACGGCGTTTAGGGACTATGTGGAGAAGCTAAAAGCAAAAATACAAATTGAGGACATCATCGCAGAAGACGAGCCGCTGCACGATACGGGGCGCCGTTATTGGCGCGGGGTGCGGCACGATTCACTCAAGGTGGATGTCGTCAATCAGTTGTTCAAGTGGTACAGCCGCCCGGAGATTCCGGGTGGGGATGTCTTCACCTGGCTGACGCAGTATCGCCGCCTGGACTTCGGGGATGCGGTGCAGCTACTGGCTGACCGGACGGGAGTGCGCCCCCCCGACTGGACGCCGGAAGCGCAACGCGCGCATTTGGCGGCGCGCGCCTGGCAGGCCAGTTTGGATGTCGCCACGACGCATTACGAACTGACCCTGGCGAGACATCCGGCAGCCCGCTCCTACTGCTGCGAGTGGCGGGGCTGGCAATGGGAGACGGTGCAGGCCGCCCGCCTGGGTTTCTGGGATGGCGACGCGCGCGCCCTCCGCGCGGCCTGGGCTAAGGCCGGCTGTGACGCGCTGACCCCGTTGGCGCAGGCCATCGCGGGGATGCCGCCCGGGATGCTGATTTTCCCGCACGTATTTCGGGGACACATCGTCACCCTCTCAGCGCGGCTGGCAGCGACGCTGCGCGCCGAGCCGGACCGTTACGCCGTCTGGCGCGCGCTGACCGCCGCCGAGCAATACTTCCCCTTCACGCCGGAGACGCAGGCGGCAGTGGCGAAGGCGGCCAGCGACGCCGCCAAGCGCCATCACAACCTGCCCGGCGACGCGGCCGGGGAGGCGCAACCTTACTGGAATTATGTCGCCACGCCGGGCCGGGGGAGCATCGTGGTGGTCGAGGGGCAATCCGACGCCGTGACTCTGGCGCAGTGGGATTTGCCCGCAGTCGCGCTGGGTAGATGCACCTCTGCCAAGACACAAGCGCACGCGGAGTTGGTCGCAATCCTGCGCGATCACCGACCAGTATACATCGCCCTGGATGCGGATATGGCCGGGAAGTCGGGGATGGCGGAACTAGCCCAACTCCTGGGGCCGCTGGTCAAGCTCGTGACGTGGGAGGCCGCCAATGGCTAAAGATGCGAATGAGCTGCTGCTGCTATGGCGGGCGGAGCGCGCCGACCCCGCCGCCCCCACGGCGGATGAATTGCAAGCCGAGCGCCAACGCGCTCACGACTGGCTCACGCGGGGCGAACTCGCCCTGCTGCACATCGCCCGCGAGGTGGGCGCGCTGCCGGCTGAGCATAAGCCGGGCGGCCTGGAAACCCTGGTCACGCTCTGCGCGCAACTCAGCGCAATGGAATACGCGACCTTCCGCGAGGAAGTGGCGCGCCGGGCCGGGCTGGGCGTCCGCAAACTGGATAGTCTGCTCAAAGCAATGCAGAAAGTGCAAGCCGAACAGGCCGCGCAGGCGGAAAAAGACAGCGAACCGAGCGCTCGCGTGGAGACAATCGGCGGCTGGGTCGAAGATCACCTCCTGGAAACGATTTACATCCCGCCCGCGCAGCGCAAATCTACCCTGGGGTTGGATGTCGGCCAGACGTTCCTGGCCGTCCGCTTTCCCGATGGCGCGCTGCAAATGGTGGCGCATTTGGACATCAACAACGTGCGCTATGTGCCTATCCCCCCCACCAAGCCCGAATTGCTAACGGGGGTGTTGAGCCTGCCGCCCGGCATTGGGGAGAGCGTCCCCACCACCACACTGGTACATTGGCTGCAAGGCTTTATCCACAAATATTGGGATGGCCCGATCTTCTACGAGGCGCTGGCGGCCTATTACGTGCTCTTTACCTGGATTTACGATGTGTTCAAAACGCTGCCCTACCTGCGTCTCAAAGGAGACGCCGGGACGGGAAAGTCCCGCTTTCTGGAAGTGATGAGCAAGCTCTGCTTCCGGGGCCTGTACATCAACGGCGGCTGGACGCTCTCGCCCATCTTCCGCACCATTGACCGCATCCGGGGCACCACCTGCCTGGATGAAGGCGACTTCAAGGACAGCGATGAGGCGGCGGGCATCGCCAAAATTCTCAACGTGGGTTTCGACGCCAACCAGGGGTTTGTGGCCCGGTCGGGCAGCCGCGAGACCGAGTTTGATACGGAAATGTTCTGTGTGTTTGGCCCCAAAGTGTTGGGTACGCGGAAGGAGTATGAGGACAACGCCATC
>JAKQHY010000227.1 GCA_029555965.1 Chloroflexota bacterium
CTGAACCTTATGCGTGATTTGCGCACGCAAGGGCAGACGGTGATTTTCACCACGCACGATCCCAACGCCGCGGCCACAACCGCCGATCACGTCGTCCTGATGCGGCAAGGCCGCGTCCTGCACGCCGGCGCTGTGACCGAAGCCTTGACCGCCACACACCTTTCGGCCACCTACGACGTGCCCATTGACGTGTTGCGAGACCGACAAGGGCGACCGTTGGTGGTGGTGTATTGAAACAGGAAATGAGCAAGAAGTAATGAGTAATGAGTAATGAGTTTTCTGTGACTCATTACCCATTACTCATTTCTCATTTCTCATTACCCATTTCCCATTACTCATTACCCATTTCCCACTCCCATCTTCTTGGAGGTTGACTATGCAAGCTATCCCTGATTGGCTATCTCTCTGGCGAGACCTGGTGGAGGCGCAGGCGCGGGGACGCGCGGCGGCTAAGGTGGACGCGCAGCCCTATGCCTGGCGCGGCAAAGCCCGCGAATTTCACGAATCGGTGCAGCGCCGTTGGGCGAAGCCGGATTCCAGCCGCGCGTTCATCGCCGCCGACCTGGAACAGCATCCCGGCGAGACGCTGCTGGACATCGGCGCGGGAACCGGGGCCTGGGCGGTGTTTCTGGCGCGCTACGCGCAACACGTCACCGCGCTCGATCCCTCACTGGCGATGCTGGACGTGCTGCGGGAGAACGTGGCGGCGGAGGGACTGACCAACGTGAGCGTCCTCGAAGGTAGTTGGCCCGACGCGGACGTTCCCCCGCACGACGTGGTGTTGTGCTCCCACTCGCTCTATGGTATCGCCGATTTCGAGACGGCGGTGCGCAAGCTGGCCGCCACGGCGCGGCGGCGCTGTTACTTGCTGCTGCGCATCGTCACGCCCGACAGTGTGATGGCCCAGGCCGCCCGGCATGTCTGGGGACAGCCCTACGACAGCCCCAACTTCCAGGTGGGGTACAATGCACTGCTGCAACTGGGCATCTTCGCCAACGTGGTGCTGGAAGACAGCGGCCTGTGGAAACCGTGGACGAACACCAGCCTTGACGAAGCATTGGCCGACATGAAACGCCGCTTCGACCTGGTCAACGATCCGACGCACGACGCCTTCTTGCGCGACTTGCTTGCCCGGCATTTGACCAAGGTGGACGGGCAATGGGTCTGGCCGCGCGGCACGCGCTCGGCGCTGGTTTATTGGGACGTGGAAGAGCCGCGTTAAGTCATTGAGGGGAGATTCTACCGCCGAGGACGCAGAGAGCGCAGAGAATTCATAAAATCTCTGCGCTCTGTGTGTTCTGTGGTGAAAAAACAGAAGTGTATGTCCGGTGAATACGGGAGGCGCTACCAGCGGGTAGGGCACGCCCGTTCGTTGGCCTGGTTCTCCTCGATCAGAAAGCCGGTAGAAATTTCCGACGGTTTGTCACACCACAGAGCATGACGACTTCCGGTGATTTGGAGTCGCCCTTCGGTCACAGTGACGCCCACGCCGCCGTACAAAGTCACCCCCACTTCGGCATAACGCAGGCTGGTATGATCGATCTGCACGTCCGCGCCCGCGCCGACGACCAGCCCCCGCCAGTCCCCCGGCGCGGCAGCAAGGATGCCGCCGTCGGTGTTGCCGCCGACGCTGTCATCGCGCAGTGAAGTCAATACAACCGGCAAGTGCGCCTGACCCGGAATCCGCAGCGTGCCGCTCACCACCAACTGACCAGCAGTATCCGCCTTGATGACCGTGCCGCCGCCAATGCGCAACGTCACACCGTCGGTGACCACCACGCGCCCCACCAACACGCGCACCGCCTGATCCTTCAACTCACCCAGCCGCGCCCAGTTTTGTTCCCGCGTCACCGTGCCAGTCATAATGGCAACGGCATTCAATCCATTGTTGACCAGGGTATTGTTCAATAGCTCCGGCTGCGCGTCCGGCGACAGCGCCACCGCCGGACCAAGATTGTCACTGATGTAATTATTGCTAAGGCGCGGCGCGCCGTTTTCCACCTGTATCGGCGCATAGCGCACCCAGACGTTCTGCATAACGGAGTCGCCGCCGGATTGATCAAAAACCACCCCCCCCCAATCGTACACAGCGCTGGGGCGGGTCAAGCCGTCCGTGTTCCCGCCGTAATCATCATCGTGCAGCGAGGTGAACACAATGCGCGCGCCCTCCGCCCCGCCGCCGGTCGCATCCAAAGTCCCCTGCACCACCAGGCGTCCCGACGCGGCGAACTTAACCACTACGCCCGGTTTGAGCGTCAACGCGGCCTCGCGCGCCACCGTAAAATCCCCCTGGATGACGCGCACCAACGGTACATCTTCCCCCACATCGAGGGTATCCGTATAGGGCCGTTGTGCCGCCGCCAACGTCGGTCGAGGTGTTGCGCCGGCCGCTTGAGCGGCTACAGTAGCCGTAGGCGTCTGCCCGGATGCCAGCGTTGGACTGAGCGGCGCAGTCGCGCGCGGCGGCGTCATCTCGGCGAACATAATGTCTTGCAGCGAGAAAGTCTCGGTAGGGTGTTCGGACGGCAAAATTTCACAGCGCAGCGGTTCCCAGACCTGTGCGCCGGCGCCGAGGAGCGAACCCGCCCGAAGTTCCAACGCATTGGGGTGATTGTCCCGCAAGCGCACTTTCGAGAGCGTCGGCAGGGAGTCGCCATCAACGCTGATCGGATAACCGGCAGAATCAGCAATCGTCACCTGGGTTAGGTTGGGCGAGCTGGCGCGCAGGGTAATCGCGCCGCGTTTCTGCCCGGCGTAGGCGATCGTCGCGTCGCGCAGCGTACATTCGTCGCTGCTCTGGTGGAAGGTGATGCCCCCCCAATCTCCCGGACGCGGCGCGCGGGTCTCCTGCACACTCTTCCCGCCCACCGTCTCACGGCTGTCGTAAACGGAGGTGAAATGCGCGCCCTCGGCGTGCAGGATGCCGCGCACCCACAGGCCCGACACGCGATAGGGGCCGGTCCACACTTTGACGATAGCGCCCGGCGCAATATCCAGAGTCGTATCCGCACCCACCGTGAGCAACCCGGCTATAATGTAGGGAATATCCTGCTTGGGCCAGAAAACTTTGCCGGAGCGCAGAGCGCCCTGGCGAATTTCCACCCCGTGGAAAGGGTTATCCCGCAAAGTCAGGCCCATTGAAAGGTCAGGGAAAACTTCGCCCTCCACACTGATGGGGAAACGCGCGCTGTTGGCAATCGTGACGTTCGCCAGGACCGGCGCGCTGTTTTCCAGATATAATGCGCGCTCGCCGGCGAAATAGATTTCGGCATGACTCAACCACACATCCGGGCCGACTCCGTGGAAGCGAATACCGGCCCAACTTCCCGGCGTCTGCCGCTCGGAAGTCAACAACACCGGCGCGTCCGCTGTCCCACAGGCGTAGAGCGCGCCATAGACCTCCAATCCAGCCCCCGGCTCGAAGACCAACTGCGCGCCGGGTTCGAGCAACAACCGTTGCTCTGGAGAGATAACCAGCGTCTCGCGGATGAGGTATTTGGCGCCGGCCGTATAGACCGTGCTGGCGGACAAGGTGCCGCTGACCTCCCAAGGGGTTTGTAGCGTGAAACCGGTGCGATCCAAGGCGGCACACTGCGCCGCTACCCGCGCCGCAGGAGGCTTCGTCACTTCGCGCGTCATGAAGGCGATCAACAGCGCCGAGATAATGGCAACATCCAGCATCCCAAAAATACCGATCAATGTCCGCGCATCAAGAAGGCGGAATCTCCGGCGGGACGTGGGGGCGGCCTCTGCGGAAACGCTTGCTTCCTCAGTGCGTTTGGCGCTACGCTGCTTCGCGCGCCGCCCGCGTTTCTCTTTGACGGCTGCGACGGGCGCGGATTCCGGCGCAGGTTCCTCATCAAATAGTTCGACCGCGCCCCCCGGCGCGACGAGTTCCGGCGCGGGCGCCGGTGGTTGGAAGTATGACATCCGTCGGCGATCCAGCAGACTCACGCGCTGCGGTGGGGCAGATTCGGTCACAGGAACGGTAAAGGGGGCGGCAGGGGCCATCGGCGCCGGCGTTTCCGGCACACCTTCCAACACCTGCTTCAAATCATCGTCCAGGATGAATGCCGGCGCGATCGGCGCTTCTTTCTCGAGCGCCGGCGGCGCGCCGGCGCCCAGCTCGGGGGGCGTCACTTCGATCTTTTCTTCCTCGCCCCACAGTTGTTCAAAGTTCCATTCGGTCCCCTCATCTGCCGCCTCGGACGCAACTTCCGGCTCTGCGGGCGCCGATTCACCGGACAATCCCAGGGCAGTGTCGAGGCTCCAGCCTGCATCAGCGTCTTCCGCAGTCTCTCCTTGCCAGGGTGGGATAAGGGCGGATTCCTCCTCGTCGGCAGTGTCGCTCCAGGCGGAGGTGAAGTCCCAAATGGCTGCGGCGGCCGGGGCTTCCTCCTCGGTTGAAGTCCCGGCGTTCAACGGTTCCAGCCCCCATAAAGTTGCCGGCGCAACCGATTCTTCTTCCGCTTCTTCCGTCTCAAAGGTCCCCGGCGCCCACAGAGGCGTTTCGGCGGTCGGCTCCGTTTCGGCCTCTTCCTCCCAGACGGGCTTCAAATCCCAGGGAGATTCCGGCTCCGCCTCGGTTTCGGCGGCGGACGTGGCAGCCCATGACGCGGCAGCATCCCAGGCGGGCGCGGCGGTCCACGGCGTCTCTGATTCCGGCTCGGCTGCGGCTTCGGCCTCAGAAGAGGGTTCCGCGGCCCATGACGCGGCAGCATCCCAGGCGGGCGCAGCGGCCCACGGCGTCTCTGATTCCGGTTCGGCTGCGGCTTCGGCCTCAGGGGACGGTTCCGCGGCCCATGACGCGGCAGCATCCCAGGCGGGCGCAGCGGCCCACGGCGTCTCCGGCTCTGGTTCCAACTCGACGGCGGCGACCGGTTCAGGCTCAGACACGGATGACGCGGGCGCGGCGGCAGTCAATGCCTGGATCGCCCGCTGGATCAAGGTGTTCTGAGGGTTGATGCGCAGGGCCTGTTTCAGACAATCCACGCGCCGCGCCGGATCATCCATCACCTGGGCCATCCAAATCCAGGCGGTCTCGTTATTGGGGTCACGCTGCACCGCGCGCACCAGGTGCGCACGCGCGGCCGCATGGTCGCCAGACTTCGCTGCTTGTATCCCTAGTTGGAGTTCGTCCATACCTTGGCTCCTCCGAAAATAGAAAGAAGCTCACGCAAAGGCGCAAAGACGCCAAGTGAGAAACAAAACTTAGCACGCTTGACGGATTTGCGTGAAATTTTCATCCTTGTTGACAAGGCATACTCTAACTATATTATGCCCTGAAATGGGCAGATACGCAATAATGATGGGAGTTTTTTCCTTCTCGCCGGAAACGAAAAAGAAAAAAGGTAAGGGCTATACCTGCCCTCACCTTTTTTCGGCGGATGAAAAGGCCCCCTAGCTATGGGGCGCGCAAGATCAAGGGTAGATAAACGATTGTCTCCAAAGAAGTCATTAACACGGCCTGCGCGCGCACGTCCGGGGTTTCAAGCAAATTGGCCGTCACAGTCAAAATCTGCGGGGACGACAGCAGTAAAGTCCCCGTAACGGGAATGACGGTGGTTATGGTCAACGGAACACGGTCGCCGGGCAGCAGGAGGGTCTGCGTGGGCACAATCCGCACCGGCCACGCACTCGGCGATGCGGCCAAGGTAACGGTCGCGGACAGCACCCCGGTATTGCTTATGGTCAGATGATGAGACACGGACATTCCGGGCTGCCCCATCCGGTGAGACACCGGCGGCGCGATGTGCAGGGCGTAAGGGCTGGCGACCCTGGCCGTCAGCGTCAGCTCGACCGGCGCCATCAGTTCCGACCAGAACGCAGCCACATGGCAGGTAAACGAAGACAGGCCGGCATCTCCTGGAACCACAACGGTCCACGTGAAAACGCGGGCGGCCTCGGAGTCCAACGCCAGGTTATCCCAGAGCAGCATCCCCGGCGCGAGTAAGCCGGTGCCGGTCGCGTGAGATAGCAGTGTGACCGACGGCGGGAGTGTGAGCGTCAGGGCGCCTTCGGTCATCGGCAGAAGACTATCATTGAGCAGCGTCAAAGTGTAGGTGACGGGAACGTCGGGATACACGTGCGACGGTTGAGGCGTCAGGCTCAGGTGCAGGCGCGCGGGGGGACGCGAAAGCCCCAGCCACGCCAGCCCGCCGCGCAGGATGGCGATGCGCGTCGCAATGTCGGAGACGCCCTCCAACCCAAAGGCGAGGTAGATGAGGCGGGGCGCGCCCTCCTCCACGGCCAACCCCGCCGCGCCGGTGGTGTAGGTGAAGACCGGGGTTGCCGCCGCATCGTAGGGCGCGATGACGTCCGGAGCGCTTTGATTATCGGCCCCATCCCCACCCGCAAGCGTCGCCGTGATGCCGGTGTAGAACGAGAGGCCAAGCGTTTCCATCACGTTGGCATTGTCTTGAATGAAGCCGGCATGGAGGACCTCTCGGAAGAAGTTGCCGGCGTCATCCTTGATGTCCATCCCGATGTTTTGCCCGGTCAGAAACAGCCGCCCCCCATCCGCCAGGTAGGCGGCCAGCGCGGTTTGCTCGGCGGGGCTGAGGCTATCGAGGGCGTCATCGCCGGTGAACCACAGCACGCCGGTATAGCCCGCCAGGGTATGGCTCATCACCGGGCCTTGCGTTGCGACCGTCCAGGTTACGTAGGGAATCGCCAGGGTATCCAACGCCGGCAAGAGGTAGGTTTCATAGGGTCTCCCGGCGTCATCATCCACCACCAGGAGGGCGGGCGTGGGCGGCAGGCGGAAGGTGTGCGTCACCCACGCACCCGCGTCAATCGAGACGGAGACCGAACGCGCCTGATGCGCGGCCGCTGTCGCCGTCAGCGTGTACATGCCCACCGGCAGTTCTAAGGTCAGGGTCGGGGCTGCGGTCAGAGTCCATCCCATTCCTTGCAAAACAATAGCCGCCGTCAAGGGCTGCGCGGTGCCCAACTCGGCCACCATCAGGGAAAGCATCCCCTGGGGGAGACGCGCCAGGGCAAAGTCTTGTTGCATGATTTGGCCGGCAGTGGCAGAAACGCGCGTAGTATCGGGCGCATACCCCCAGAGCGAAGCCGTCACCGTGTAAATCCCGGCCTCCAACGACAGGGCATAGTACCCGGCAGCGTCGGTATGGGTCATATAACGGGCCGCGCCAGCCTCCGCCACAATCTCCACGCCGGGCAGCGGATTGGTGGTCCCCGACACAACAACCGTGCCGGTCAGCCCGCTGCCTTCCATCAACTGCACAAAGGCGGCGGAGACCGGTCCCCAGAACCCTTGAGCGTCCTGCCCGCGCACGTAGACGAGGTGGCGCCCCGGCGTCAGGCCGGTCGTCGGCGCCAGGCCCTGCGCGATTTCTTCAACCGCGTCGAAAGCGCCATCTGCCGCAGCTAATGCAATGGGGACGCCGCCCATCCACGGAGGCGCCGCCAGATACACCTCCGCCGCCACAACCGTCTGTCCTGTGCTCTTGCTATCGGCGTCATTGAGTACAGCCTGCACGGTGAGAGGCTGCCCGATCAACAACGACGCGGGCGTGACTGTGACGACGCGGGTATGTGGGCCAAAAGGCGTAAGATAGGGCGTGCGCGCGACTTTGGCGGCATAGAGAAGCGCCTCCACGTTGGGTTGGATCAGTGTGTCGTAGCGCGAACAGGCCGGGTAGAACCCATCCCCACTGTTCCCAATCTCGAACGTATAGGCAGCGATGCCCAGTTCGCCGTAGGCCCAGTCGTCGGTCGTGCCGCTGGTGGGGTACAGACCCACCGCCTGGTCTGGCTCATACCCATTAAAAGCCGCCAGTCGTCGCCCTAACATTTGCAACTGGAGATGGTTGGGCGCCGGCGTGGAGACATCCCCCCAGGGCCAGAGAACCAAATTGCTGTAGCTGTGCAGTGTGATGAACACCCCGGTCGCATCGTCCGGCGCGGCGTCGGCAACATCAGAGCCGCGCTGGTCTGGAAAAAGGGTGGCGACAAAATCCTCCAACTGCGCCGTTTCACTTTCAGAGGCGGCGGACGGCCCGCGATAGGTGTCATCACAGGGATAGCTGCTGGCGCCCGGCCCGCCCCAGTGGAAGCTGGAATTGCGATTGAGGTCTATACCATAAGTGTCCGCGCTGCACGAGCCATAGGGCCGCGTATTTTTGCGCCAATAGGCCCACGGCTGGCCTGCCTCATTTTTAACGTGACCGTCAGGATTGGCGCTGACCAGGACGTAGATCAGGTGCGCGTCCAGCAACCACGTCACATCTGGATCTACGCCGTAATTTTCCAGCAAACGTTGAATAAAGACCAACGCCGTCTCCGGGGTGATCAACTCGCGCCCATGGATATTCGCCATCAAAAAGAAAACGGGTTTTTGCTCCGCGCCGGTGGCCTCGTTGGTCAAGCGCAACACTTGCAACGGGCGGCCCTCATAGCTCTGCCCAATGGTGAATGATTCCGTCAATTCGGGATATACCTCCACCCATTGCTCCAACTGCGCATAGATTTCCTCCACCGTGCGATAACACGCAAAACCGGGAATTGTCTCCGGCTGCGCCGGTGCGCCGGACGCCACCTGGAGTTCGAGGCCCCCGGCGGTCAAGCGCTCGGCATCCGCCGCAGAAACGTACGCCACCACGTAGCCGGCCCCGGAAGTTTGCGCATCCCGGTGAACCTCCCAGACATCCAGGCGCGCGGCCAATTCCGCCAATTCCGCCGGCGAAGCAAACACAATATGCACGACACGGCCATCGTCCGGGCCGCTCGCAGCCAGCGGCAAGGCGACTGCCAGAGAAACCCATAGCACCCCAAGAAACACCCACCCTCTACGCATAGAACCTCCTCTGAGAATAGCAAATAGCGAATAGCGAATAGCGAAATCGTAATCGCTATCGTAATCGCCATCGTTGACGGCATTTTCATCCACCCACTGGTGAACCACCGATTAATGACAAATTCCCTTGAAAATAGCCTCAACGAATTAACGTGAACGATTCGGAAGACCTGAGCACCAACGGCAAATACATCTGATGCAGTCGCACGGGAACGGTCTCGCGCGCCCATACCTGGCCGCACGCATTGGTGGCAGTCATCACCACCGGATAGGGAGTCAGCGCGGTCTCGGCGGTGAAGGTGTGCGACACGACCTGGCCTGCGCCGAGCGCGCCGCCGCCGAAGTTCCAGGCGTACGTGATCGGCGGCGTCCCCCCACCGACCGCGCCGGTAAACGTGACTGGTTGTCCCGCGATAGGTTGCGCCGGCGCATAAACGAATGATGGCGCGGACACCGGCAAGCAGCCCGCCGTGGTCGTGATGGCGCTGCTGATGCTCTCCCCGCCGCCGACGGCGCGCAGGGTGAGGGTGTCGTAAACGCCAGGCGTCGCGGTCGCCGGGACGGTGACGGTCAACACAACCGGGGCCATACCCTGCGCCGCCAGAGTCGCCGATAAAGGTCGCACAATTGCCGACCACTGCCCATCGAGGGCGGAAAACGTAAAAGTGTCGGTCACATTGCCCAGATTGGTCAACACAAAGGTGTAGGTCACGTCTGCGCCGGGGAAGCCGCGCCGAGAAGCCGCCGCCGGGGAGAGCGCCGCCGTATAGACCGAGTTGGCCGTCACCGTGAGCCAGGTTGTCGCCGATAGGGCAGCAGCGCTCTGTGACTGTACCGTCAAGACAGTCGTTTCGCTAGCGCCGCCCGGCGCCGAGGCCGGGATGCGCACCGGAACAGTGATCGGCGCCGACGCCCCGGCGGTAAGAGTGACGGTCGGTGTCAGCGGTGGAAGCGCCCAGCCGCCGAACGCGCTCACGGCCAACGTGTCCCGGCAGTTGCCGGTGTTGGTCACAAGGACCGCGCTCTCCAGCGTTTCGCCGGGGTCGCCGGCAAGCGCAGACGGCTGCGCCGCCTGGACGCCATACACGGCACTCGCGGCCACGGTCAGATAGGCTTGAGCCGTCCGAAAGCCATCCGCACCAGAAGTGACAGTGACAGTGAAGTAGGCGCGCGCCCCGCACAGAGCCTCCGGCGGAACCGTCGCCGTGAGCGACAGGGGGACGCTCTCACCGGCGGTCAACGGGCCAACGGTTAAGGGAAAGACCAGCGGCCAAGGATCGCCGCTGACCGTGATGTGGTAATTGTCGGTCTCCAGGCCGGTATTGGTGACCCACAGCGTATAGTGAAGCGCCATATTGGGCGCAGCCGTCTGCGTCAGCGTCAGCGGGGCGACGGCCACATTGTGGCGATAGATGACGGTCATTGTGATCGGCAGATTCAGCGGGCCGTAAGGCGCGCTGTTGTTGACGCGCAGGTGGGCCGAATAATCGCCGGGGGCCATGCCGGAGGTATCCAGTGTCAGCGTGAGCGGCTGATGCTCCCCCATTCCGATAGCGCCGGTGAGCGGCGCGGCAGTTAGCCACGGCACGTGATCCCAAGGGAGCAACGGCTCGCCGAGAGTCACTTTGAACACCTCGCCGGTGCTCTGATTGACCGCCCAGAGATAGCCGGCAGTATCCAACGCCAAACCGGCCTGCGCATAATCACCCAGCCCGGCGATGTCGAAGCCGCCCAGGAAGGCGCCGGCGTCGCGCATATCGAGGACGTAGATGTCGCGCCCAACGGCGGCGTTGGATAAAGCAAAGAGATGGCCGGAGACCGGGTTATAGGCCATGCCCGCAAAGTTCAACGCAACATCCCAGGACGCAAGGATGCGGCCGGTCCTGTCGAAGTGATACAGGATTTGGTCGTTCCAAGAGCCGCCAAAAAACGTCTGTGTGGCCGGATCGTAGGCCAGCCCGCGCACGGAGACGCCAAAATCAGGGCAGATTGCCCGCCCCGTTCCCGTGAATGTCACCGCGTCCAATTCATAGACGCAGTTGTCCTCCCCCACATTGACCTGCCAGACGGTATGCGCCTCCGGATCGTAAGTCATGTCCGCGGCGAAAATGGCGACTTGGGGGAAGGTGTCGCGTTCTTCCCCGGTGGGAACGCCCGCCACGGAGAATTGATAGTAACGCTCCCGGCCACCGCCAAAGCGCGCGTCGTTGATCCACACGGTATCATCCGGCAGAACGACGATGCCCCACGGACTGGTCAGGTGGCTCGTCCAACTCAACACCACCTCGCCGCCGGGCCAGGCCGGGACGGCGGGCGGCGCGTAGCTGCGGACCGTGCGCGCGTCCAGGTCATGAGGATGCTTGGGAGAGTTGCGGCGCACGGGGGTGGCAAAGGGACCGGTCACGCCGGACGGCGCCGGCGCATGAACAGTCTGAACGCTGAAGTCCAGTGGATACCCTCCGGCATTGGTCAGGGTCACAAACTGCGTGATCGTGATGCCGGCATCCACCGTGATCGGCTTTGTGAAGCCGCCCAGAGAGCGCAGTTGTCCGGCCGGCAGGGTGATGTCCTGGCGCACGGTTCTGCTCTGGATCACTGTCGGCGTTAAGACTACCGGCCCATACCCACCGGCCGTGGCCGTCAGCAAGAGCGGCCCGGCCGGCGCAAAAAGCGTGTAGAACGCGCCGCCGCCCGCTTCCAAAGGTTGGGCGACAACGCTTGCCGCAGCGGCGGTCACTTGGGCCGCGACCGCCGCCTGGGTATTGGCATCCCGCACCTCCCCCACGACCAGCCCGCCGGCCGCCGGGGCGCAAGTTGTCGGGCCGACAAAGACATCGTCCACCTGCCACCACCATTCGGAGCGCGCGTCGTAATAGCGGAAACGGATGCGCGCGTCGGGTTGGCCGGCGGCCAAGGCAGAAAGGTCTACGCGCGCCGTCTGAGGGCCGCGGTCACTGCCGCCGCTGCGCCGCCAGACGTTCGTCCAGGTGTCCCCGCCATTCACACTGACATCCACGTCGGCGCTCTCGCTCTGACCGTAGGAATACCAACGGAAGTCGTACTTAAATTCCAACAGCGCCGTCGAGAGCGCCGACAAATCCAGGGAGGGCAGGCGCAACTCGGCGTCCACCTCTTTCGCCGCCTCGTGGTCGCTGTCCACGATAGCAAACGCCCCCGACCCGCCGGTCAGATTGTCGCGCAGTTCAGGATCGTCGAAACGCCAGACGACGCCATCCCCGGCATTGTCTATGAGCGTTGCGCCGTCCGGCAGTCCATCCGCAAACCCTTCCGCATAGGCCGGCGCGCGCACGAGCGTATAACCGGGCGCGGCGCACAACGCCAAATCCGGCGACAGGGCAAAGTCACGCACTGTGTCGGAAATCAGCGGACCAACGGCGGCGGTTGCCGGTGTGTAACCCGCAACCCACGACGTGGCCGCGAAGGTGTACGCGCTGCCAGAGGCCAGGGTCAGGCTGTAAAAACCGGTGACGGGGTCCGACCACACGGCGTCGTTAGGGGCAAGCGGATTGAAAGGCGTTCCCGTAACCCGGACGCGCGCATAAAGCGGCCAACCGGTCCTCGCATCCGAGATGACCCCGGAAACGACAACCGGCGGCGCCGCTGTCATAGAGATGTTCAACGTTGTGGTAAGAGTCGCGTCAACTGTGACGTGGGGCTGTTGATAGGGCTGGTAGCCGTAGGCTTGCGCCGTGACAGTATACGCGCCCCCGGTCAGGGCCAGGGCATAATAGCCATCGGAGGCGCTGACCGTGGAGACAGCAGCCTCCACGCCTTGCGCTGCAACCACAGCGCCGCCGACCGGCGACCCCGTGGCGGCATCGCTCACGACGCCGCGCAGCGCTCCCAACTGGAGTTGCGCGCAACTGGGGAAACGGAACGCGCCGATGCGCGTGCTCCAGCTTGAGACGCCGGTAGACTGCATATACTCCTGCGTGAACCAGAACGTGCAATCGTCCAGCGGATCAATTCCCATCATGCTGTAGTCGCCCCAACGGCTGTAGGAACTTAGCTGGACGCCGCTGCCGACCACCAACGATTCTTCCCCCTGCGGCATCTGGTTCAAAGGATCGTTTGCCAACCGGCCCGTGTAACGCACCGAGGGGTAAACGTTGCTGCTGGACACGCTGTAGCCCAGGGCCATGTTGCCCGCCGCGTCCATCGCCAGGCTGCCCATCCAGCGGTGCTCCGCATCGGGCGCGAAAGTGCCCTGCTGATAGATCACCGGCGCGCCACCCGGGTCGCGCACTTCGTACCAGCGCACCCCGGCATGGCCTCCGGCATCTACGGTATGGTTGACCACCAGGGACTCGTGCGCGCCGTAGTTACGATAGGCCAACCGGTACATCAGGCGGTCGCCGAGGCTGTCCAGGGTATAGGAAGTGCCCGGCTGCGGAATGTTGTAGCCAACCGGCGTCCACTCGGCTACGGGCAGCGTGTGGTTTGGCTGTCCATTGAGACCAAACGTACTGTTGGCAGGCGTGGCCCAGTCCACATGAAACTCCCAGATGCGCATAGCATCGTCCGGGCCAATCCATGTACCGTCGTCCACCGCCACAAAGTAGTTCGGCGCGCCGGACGGCGGCGGATTGGCTCCGTCCATGTCAGACGGCAGCATCCCCCCAAAATCGGGGTTGACGCCGTAGAGATCAAAGTACTGGAACGTGGCGGTGGGATCGCCAAGCAGCAATTTGCTGCGGTCGAAGACGAACACCCCCGCCCCACCCCAGGAGGAACCGCCGGTGAATTGGTTAGCCGTCATGTAGTAACCGTCGGGCCAGACGCCAAACTTGGGGTAATCGTTCATCTTGGTAGCACTGACCTGGAAAGCGTAACGATACCACGCGCCGGTCGGGTCGGCAGTTTGGGAGATGGCAATACACTGGTAATATGGCCCACCATACGAGAATTGGCTCATCAGCCAGCGATTCGCCATCGTATCAAACAGCGTGATCGGGTCGCCGTGGTTGGTCGTCTCGCAAACGCCGCCAAAACCCTGCCACAGCGTCCTGCCGCCGACCGGTCCATAAACCTGCACCGGCGTTGCCGTGGTCACATCCCAGATAGCAAACGAGAGGTTCACCCACTGCACGTAATATTTTTTGCCGGTCGCCGGGTCATACCCGATGTCCCCCTGGGTGTCAGGCGGATGAATGTTATTGACGTTGTTCACGCCATCGAAGCTGTACAAGGGCGCCGGCATAGATAGCGGCCCCAAGCGCGCTTGCAGCACCGGGTCTTCCTGCGTGGGCGCCAACCGGAAAGTCGGCAAGGGCAGGCTGGTCTCCCGGCGCAATTCGCCGCGCGCGGGCGCCCCCCGATCCGCCATCTCGCGCAGGGGGGGCGACAAGTCGGCCCGCAGCGCCGCGCCGACAGCCGCCCGCAAAGGGGCGGGGGGCGCGGCAGTGACATCGCCGCGCGTCACGAGCGGGAATAGGAGCAAAGCCAATAATCCGCCCAACCATAGTTTCTGACGCCAGTCTTTCATCATCGTCCCATCTCCATTCAAGGCTCGCCGCCCGTCTTTCTCGCGGGCCGCGCTTCCGTCATTATACCCGTATCCAACCACCGCGCGATAGCAATTCCAGACCGGCGCGTACAAATGGACCTGGCAGAGCGTCAAACAAAACAACCCGTGAGCAAACAAACACGGGCGGCGCTGTGTGCGCCGCCCGTGTTGGTAAACACCCTTACTCCCCTATCGTCAGCAACCGCCCGTCGCTGCGACCGAAGACCTCCGGGAAGTAGAACTCCTTCGCCACGGTGGGCATGACGTGGTAATCGCCGGGCAGCGTGGCACGGAAGGTGTAGCTGTACTCGTATGTCCCCGCCGCCAGATACTCGGCGAAGAGCACCACCTTCTCGTCGCGCAACTCGCTGCGGCTGTACCAGTTCCACCACCACCAGTAGCGGGAGCGAGAGCCGGTCCCGCGCAGCGTCGGGTCCATCGCCAGCAGGCTCGTCGTCGCCAGGCCCGTGTCAATCGCCTCGCCGCCCGCCGGGAGCGGGTCCTCGACCACCAGGTAGTAGCGGTCGTGGGGGACGATAATCGTCAGGTCTACCCGGATCACGTCCCCCAGCGCCACTTCCCGCACATCCGGGCACGCCATTTGCGATTCGCTATTCGCAATTTTCTCTGCCACACACGCCGCCAGCGAGTACCGCCGCTGCACGATGATCCCCCGATCTGCCGGCTCCACCTTGTCCACCGGCTGGTAGACTTCGAGGTGCGCCGTATAGTAGAGACGGCCCGGCCCGGCAGTGCGCGCGATGGTGAGCGCGTTGGTCACGTCCGCCCGCAGTTCGGCGATGGGGATGACCTTCTTGACGCTCTCGCGGATCGTCTCACGGGTGGCCGTCCCACGCCCCTGCTCGCCGTCGTTGAGGTAGAACGCGAACTCGTAGTTGGCGTCGAGTTCGCCCGTTTCCACCATCCAGTCGGTGAGCGCGATCAGCGACCACGCTGTCTCCTGTGTCGTCTCCCAGATGCCGGCCCGCCGGGCCACCATCAGCCAGCGGACGACGTTGGGGATGAGCGCGTTGCCAGGGTCGAGCTTCGTCAACGTGTCCAGAATGATCGCGGTGGAGCGCGTGTCGGTGTTCATCGCCCACCAGTCGTAGTTGGACTCTTCCCAGTGCGCGCCCGTCGCGCTGAGGATGGCGGCGTTGTTGAAGTCGGAGAGCAGCGTATCCAGGCGGGCGTCGTTGGCGTCGTAAAGCCAGAGCGCCTGCGCCAGGTAGCCGCGCGCGTAGGTGCTGAGCTTGTCGCGGTTCTCGAACAGTTCGTCCAGTGTGGCGCGCGGCGCTTCGCCGGCCTCCGCCAGCACGTAGAGCAGCCACGCTTGCCGGTTGGCGTTGCGGTAATGCTTGTACTCGGCCACCGGCACGAGCTGCTGCTGCAAGTAGGCGACGCCGCTTTTCAGCACGTCTGACTTGATCTCCCACCCGGCATCCTGCGCCTTGAGCATCGCAAAGACCACGTAGGCGCTCACATACGGGCTGCTATACCAGTCCCATCCCTCGCGGCGCGGCCACCAGCCCCAGCCGCCGTCGGGATTCTGCTGTAAGTAAAGTTTGCTCAGCCCCTCGTCAATCAGACCGGGCAATTTTTCCGCCAATTCGGGGTTCTGAATCCCCAGCGACTTGAGCGCGCTGTACGTCAACACGTTGGGCAGGAAACGGCTCACGGTTTGCTCGGTACACTCGTATTCGTAATGTTCCAGGTATTCGAGGCCGTCCTGCATCCCGGCGGCCAGGCTCGGATCGAGCTGGACGGTGAGCGCGCCGCGCCGGTCATCGTAATCCGGCGGCAAGGCGACGCCCTCCGTCACCGCGCCCTCCTCGATGAGTTGCCCCGCCGTCCCCACGATGTCGGGCGTGGTGTAGCGGAACACCCGCAGCGAGCCGTCCGGCCCGGTGGTGAGACGCGGCTTGCTGGCGTCGCTATAGTCCCCGGCGACCGCCGCGAAAATTAGTTGTGCGTTTGCCACATCATCCACCGTGACCCACCACGTCACCTTGCGCTCGCTGCGCGCCGGGATCGTGACCGTCTGGCGCGGCGGCGTCTCGGTGCTGACGCCCACGCCCTCGGTGCTGAGGGTCACTTCGACGTTAAGATCGCCGTCGGTGTTGTTGCTGACGTTGGCCGCGAGCTGCGCCCGGTCGTCCACCACGAAGAAGCGCGGCGCAACGGGGCGGATGAGCAGCGGCTTGGTGGCGACCAGGGCCGCCGTCCCCTCGCCCACGAAGGTCTGCGCGTTGTGCCCCACAGCCCGCAGCGCCCACGTCGTGAGGTTATCTGGCAGCTTGAAGACGAAGCTGGCGCGTCCCTGCCCGTCGGTGACAACGCGCGGCGACCAGAAGGCCGTGTCTGCAAATTCCTCGCGGATTTCCACCCCGGCCGGCGGCGCGACGCTTTCGGCGCGGCCGCCATCCGCTTCTGCCTGCTTTTCTACCATCATCATCGGCGAGGCCGTCGCCTGCACACCCGGCGCTGCCGGCGGTGCGGCGAAGGACTCCTCCGCCTCCGCCACATAGCCCACAGCGATCTGCGCATTCTGATGCAAAGACAAATCCAGATCTTCCGCCAGTTCTTTGAGATAGCGGTTGACCGACACACTCAACGCGCTGGCCGTGGTCACCTGCAACGACCGCCGCGCGTAGAAGCCCTGCACGATGTCGCTAGTGCGCGGCATCAGGCTAAGCACGGCCTTGTCCACCACGTCCAGCGAAAGCTCCACGTCCGCCGCCGGTTCCCCGTTGGGCAGCGTCGCGCGGAGCGTGTACTGCACCTCATCGCCCGGCTGCGCCTGCGGCAGATCAGTTTCTAGTTGCAAGTTCAAAGTTACCGGTTGCACTTCAACGTCCAATGGCAGTAATCCCATCTTGAAGTCCGCCAGCGCTCCCCCTCTCCCCCTCTCCCCCTCTCCTTGTCCCCGGCCCTTCACCAACACCACCGACACGTAGATGTTCGGGATGTCGCCCTGGGTGATCGGCAGGCGGTAGACGGCGCTGTTGGATTCCAGGCGCACCACCTCGTGGCGGCGGACGCCCTCACGCTCGACGGTGATGAGCGCGTAGTGCGGCCCCTCGAAGGGCGACGGGATGAGGATTTCGGCAGTCTCGCCGACTTTGTAGCTCGTCTTGTCGCTGATGAGGGTGATGCGGTCGTTATTCTCGCGCCGCCAGGAGACCTGATCCTTGCCCGCCACCCAGATGAAGATGGACGAGCGGATCGCCTCCGTCTCCGGCGTCGGCTCAGCGGGCATGGCGACGATGTGGTACGAGCCGCCCTGTGCAGGAATGAACGTGGCGACGGCCTCGCCCCGGTCGTCGGTCGTCACCGTCAGGGTGTTTTCCAGCGTTTCCTCCGTCTCCCACCGCCAGTACCCGCCGCCGAACTCATTTTCCATAAACGTGTTGATCCACTCGCGGCGGTACAATTCTACTTTGATGACCTTGCCCGCCAGTCGGTTGCCCGCCCAATCCACCGCCACCAGGTCAATGGGACTCTCGTCCCCGGCCTCCCCGACGTACTGCTGCGGGCTAAGGCCAATGTAGTACGGCCCCGGATGGACGATGACGGACGCGCGCCCGGAAATCGGCTGGTTGTCCGGTCCGGTCGCCGTTGCCTCTAGCGTGATACGTGATGCGTGAAACGTGAAACGTGAAACGTCATCCGCTGATTCGCTGATCCGCTGATCCGCCGATCCGCTATCCCGCGTCATCAAAGCCGCCTCCAATTCCTTGCCGTTCAGCGTGAGAGCCAGCGCGCCGTTGCCGTCAGTCGTCCCGCTGCCGCTGAGAATGGGTTCGGGGGAGGAGGGCGGCGTCCACCACCAGCAGCCTCGGCAGGAGAACGGATCGTCTACGTCATCGAAGCTGTAGCGCCCGCCCCAGGGGACGGAGAACCTGTAGGTTTCGGCCAGCACGTTCCACTGGACGGCGGTGTTCGCCAGCGGGCCGCCGAAGTAGTAGGCCGCCGCGATGGTCGCCGGCACGTCCGCGCCGCGCGGCACCTCCGCCGCGTCCGTCGTCACCATCACCTCGAACTCCGGCGCGCGGTAGGCCGCCACCAGGAAGTCCTGCTGGTGATACTGGTCGCCGAACTCCAACGTGATGAAATACGCCCCCAGACTGGCGCCCGCGCCCAGCGTCACGGAACCGTCAAACGTCCCCACCCCGCTCAAGGGGAGTGTCTCGCGGTAGATTTCCTCGTAGGCCGCGTCGCGGATGCTAACCACGACGTTACGCTCGCCCGGCAGTCTGAACGTCACGTCGTCTTCGGCGCGCAGCACGCCCTTGAAATTCACCGTCTGGCCGGGGCGATAGATGGTGCGGTCGGTGTAGATGTAGACGCGATAATCCTGCGCATACACGCCGCCGCCCATACCGAAATCCCACGGACCGATCCCGCGCCCCCACCCCTCCGCCACGGCAGCAAAGGGCACGTCGCTGACCACGATGAGGTTGTTGCGATACTCCGGCAGCGCCAGCCGCGCGATCCCGTCAGCGTCGGTTGTCGCCGTCCCCAACGCGCCGTCGTAATGGCTGAAGTTGAGCGCGAGGTTGGCGACGGGCGCGCCGCTGCTCAGATCGGTCGCCCAGACCACGGCCTCCTTCGGCCCCGACTTGAGCGTGAGGTTGAGATTCGAGACCACCAGGACGTGGAACTGGCTGCGGGCGTACTCCTCTTTAATCTCCGGCGCGGTAACTTTGAGGAAATACACGCCCGGCTCCAGCGCCCCACCCGACTCGGTGAGGTTGAGCGCCGTGTACTGTTGCTTGTTCAGCGGGCTTTCGAGGGCCTGCCGCCACTCGCGCAACAATTCCGCGCCGTCGGGTAGCTTCTCCCGCCAGTCCCAATAGTGACCAGTGATGGCCGAAACCGGCACGGAGTACAACGCCAACTCCAGCCGGGTGAGGTTGACGTACCCGACCACCAGTTGCGCCGGGAGCGCGGCGTCATACGTCCCCACCATGTCCGGCACGCGCAGTTGATACGTCGGATCCAGCGGCGCGGTGCGGAACTTGACGGTGCGGCCTCTGGGGATAGTGTTGCCATAGGGGTCGGCGATGCCGTCGGTGATGACGACTTCGTACTCGCTGGACGGCTGCGCGCCGAAGTACAACGTGAAGGTGTTGTCGTACTCGGAGAAGTACGTGTACACCTGCGTCGGCGACAACGGCGGCGTCATCGTGAGGTTGGGCATCACCGTGTCGGGGTTGATGCGCGTGTTGAAGCGAATCTGGAACGCGGTGTGCGGCGGCGCGTTGCGCTCCAGGTTCTCCGGGTACGTCGAGACAATCTCCGGCAGCGGGACGGTCGTGAATTCCCATGCGAACGGCTCCCGCATCCCCTCGCCGCCCGCCGCCGACGTGACGCCAGTATCCACCCGCAGGCTGTACTTCGTGTTGAAGTCCAGCGCCTTCGTCGGCGTGAACGTCACCGTCTGGTCGTTGAGCGCAAACTCCCCGCTCACATTGGGCGACAGCAGCCCCGCCCCCGTCATCGTAAACTCCCGCTTGAAGGACTCCAAATCCACCGGCTGGTTGAACTGCACGGTGACGGCGGTATTGATGTCCACCAGCGTCTCCTGATTGCGCGGGCTGACCCAGGTGACTTGCGGCGGGATCGTCGTAAAAGTCCAGGTGTAGTCCTCCGCCAGCACCGCGCCGCCGATGTCCGTCAGCCCGGCGGCGACAGTCGCGCGGTACGGGATGCCGCCGGAAAACGCGGTCTCCGGCTTGAAGACGTAGATCGAGGTGTTGAGCCATTCGCCCTTCCCTGCCACCGGCGGATCAAACGCGAGCGGCTGCGGCAGCCCCTCCATCTGCTTGAGCGAGGTCAGGGGGACGACGGGCCGGTTGAAGATGACCGTGATCGCGGCGTCCGTTTCCACGTCCACCGTGTCGGGGTTGGGGATGACCTGCGCGACTTCAAGGTAGCCGGCCGTCGCAAAGCGGAAGGTGAGTGGCTCGCGCAGCGGCTCGCCGGTTTCGGCGGCGGCGTCCTGCGTGAGGATCACATCGTAGACGGTCTCGCGCGCCAGGGTTTCGGCCGGCTGGAAACGCAACGTGCGCGCGTCCGCCCAGGAGAGATCGCCCTTCACGGCGGTCTCCTGCCCGGCGACGACTACTTTGAACGCTTTCGCCACGGCGCCGGCGTTCATCGGCTTGTCGAACACAATTTCAATCGCGCCGTCGGGCGTCAACGATTCGCCGCGCTGCGGGCTGCGCTGCACCACCACCGGCGCGAGCATCCCCGCCGGCACCGGCGTGTAAGCCACCACCGGCTTGGGCGGCAAGGGCGTACCCGTCGGACGCGGCGTGCTCGTTAGCGCGGGCGTCGGCGTGAGCGTCGGCGCGCCGCCCGGCGCCAGGCTACACGCCAGCGCCAACAACATCAAACCAGACAATAGCGACCAAAGTAGCTTATTGCGAGACATAATCCCCTCCTAAAAGAAACGTTGAGACGTTAAAACGCAGCATCTCCCATAACCTTTTCCGATCCTAAACGCTGAGCGTTCCCCAAAAGTTCCCGCCAAGAACATCCACGCGCCTATCGCGCCTACCCCCGGTTCACCGCCGTCAACCAATGCGGACGGTTGGGGATGTAGACGGTGACAGCGACCAGCTCGGCGGAGCCATAGTCGCATACCACATGGACCGGCGTCTCCGATTGGCGCACCGGGCCAACGATCAACACCCGTTGGCGCTCCGGATACTGCTCGATGATGTCGCCATGAAGCACAGCATAGAGAACATCCTCCGCGCGCAGCCCTTCCTTGTGCGCCTCGCGCAGCGCGTGCTCCGAAAGCCGGAAATGCTCTCGCAGCGACAACAGGTCTTCGGTGTCGGAAATGTCCATAGTCAGAAATCGGCGGATCGGCGGATCGGCGGATCGGCGGATCGGCGGATCGGCGAGAAAGTGGATGAGTGAATCGCCACGCCTAATTCCTAACTCGCCACGCCTAACTCCTAACTCGCCACGCCTAACTCAGTCCTCAGTCCTCAGTCCTCAGCACTACAAATACATCGCGTCCATATACACATCCATAAACTCCGGGTGGACGGTCAGTTCGATGTATTCCACTTTGTCCACGATGGATTCGGCCAGGCGGCGGCGCGCGCCAGAGATGAGCATTTCCCGCGCGCCCGTCCCGGCGGCGTTACCGACCTGGTGGAAGCGCTCCAGCGGCAGCGGCGGGAACATGCCGATGTGCGTGGCACTCTCCAAATCCAGGTACGTGCCGAACGCGCCCGCCACGATAAATGCGCCCAGCTCCCGGTAGGTGAGGCCGGCCTCGCGCAGCAGCATCTCCATCTCCGCGCGGATCGCGCCTTTGGCTAACTGGATTTCGTTCACGTCCTTGCGCGTCACCAGGATGTCCTGCCCGTTGCCCGATGCGGCCTGCGGCACGAGGACAAACGCGCCGCCGCCGTCCCACGCCACGAGGCGTGGATGCTGCGGCTGGAAGCGCCCAGTGCGCCCCACCACGCCGGCCCTGCGCAACTCCGCCACCGCATCGAGGATGCCGGAACCGCAGAGGCCCACCGCCGGTTTGCCGCCAATCGTCTGCACGTGGACTTCGCCGCCCGACATCTGGACGTATTCCACCGCGCCGGGCGCCGCGCGCATTCCGGCGTGAATGTGCGCCCCTTCAAATGCCGGGCCGGACGCGCAGGAGCAGCTCAACACCCGCCCGTCCACCGCCAGGCTGATCTCGGTGTTCGTGCCGATGTCGAGGGCGATGGTCGGCATCGGCGCGTTCCAGGCGCCGGTCGCCAGCAGCATCGAGACGTGATCCGCCCCCACGTAGCCGGCAATGTTCGGCGGCAAGTAGACTTTGGCCCCGGCAGATAGCTCCAGGCCCAGGTGAACCGCGCACAAGTCCAACGCCTCACTCGCCGCCGCGATGTAGGGCGACTCCCCCAACTGCGTCACGGGCAGCCCGGCAAACAGGTGATGGATGGCGGTGTTCCCCACCACCACGGCGTCCACGATTTGATCGTGCACCACGCCGGCCTCGCGCGCTAACTGCCCGATGAGAGTGTTGAGGCTTTCGATGAGCTGCTGCTGCAAAACACGCCGCCCTTCCGTATGCTCGTTGGCGTAGGCGATGCGGCTGACCACATCTTCGCCGTAGGCAATCTGTGGATTCATCATCCCGGCCTTCGCCAGCGTATGCCCCGTTGCCAGATCCACCAGATAGCCGGCCATCTTCGTCGTCCCGATGTCCACCGCTAATCCTACCAGAGACTCCCCCGGCGGCACAGCGCCGACGACTTCAAAAAGCGGTGGTTGCCGGCGCAGCGCCAGGCGCACGGCCCACTGCTGTTGCCGCAGTCGCTCCGAGAAATCCCGCAGCACCGGCTGGGAGAAGAAGGGACGCGGCACACCCTGCTGCGCCAGGACGCTGCGCAGACGCATGGTGTCCGCGCGCAAGTCGTGCAGGTGCGGCGGCGGCACGGTGACGTCCACCGGGCGCACCACGGGGTCTAACTCGACTTCGCTTTCCTGCCCCTCCACCTGCAAACGCTGCGGCGTGCTCAACGAAGAGGGTGGGATGTCCACCTTCACGTCGCTCAGGGGCCGCGCCTGGCACGCCAGCCGGTATCCGGCGCGCAGTTCCTCTGTGTGGAAGAAGCGCGCCTCCACCGTCGTCGGCAGCGTCAGGTCGCCCTCGATCAGATGAACGCGGCACTTGCCGCACGCACCCGCGCCGCCGCACACGGCCACGATTTCCACGCCCGCTTGCTGCGCGGCGTCCAGCAGTGTTTGATCGGCGCGCACCGTCACACGGCGTCCCACCGGCTCTAAATCTACCGAGAAAGTTGGCAAGATAGACTCCTTTGATTTTTCCCAAAATTAGTATAATGCCAGTGTGAGAAGGGTCAACTGAAATTAGAAATCAGTAATAAGTAAGAAGTAATGAGTAGTTCCCCTCGCTACTCATTTCCCATTACTCATTTCTCGTTACATTATAGGAGGCTGCCAATGTTACTTACTGAACTACGCGAGCGCGTGTGGCGCGCAAATTTGGAATTGCCCAAGAACAGGCTGGTGACGTGGACCAGCGGGAATGTGAGTGGGCGCGATCCCGAAACGGGGCTGGTGGTGATCAAGCCGAGCGGCGTGATGTTTGAGGAGCTGACGCCGGAGAATATGGTTGTCGTCAACCTGGACAATCAAATCGTGGAAGGGACGTTGGGCGCGTCGTCGGACACGGCGGCGCACACGTATGTGTACCGTCATCGCCCGGACGTGTTCGGCATGGTGCACACGCACTCGAACTACGCCACGGCCTTCGCGGCTGCCGGCAAGCCGATTCCGGTATACCTCACCGCCATCGCCGACGAATTCGGCGGGCCGGTGCCGTGCGGGGGGTACGCGCGCATCGGCGGCGCGGCCATCGGCGAGGAGATTCTGCGCAGCATCGGTCACTCGCCGGCGATCTTGATGAAGAATCACGGCGTGTTCACCCTCGGCAAGTCGCCGGAGGCCGCGCTCAAGGCCGCCGTGATGGTCGAGGATGTGGCGCGAACGGTGTGGCTCGCGTTGCAGATCGGCCAGCCGGATGAGCTGCCGACGGAGGAAGTCGCTGCAAATTACGACCGGTATCAACACCGGTACGGCACGGCGAAGGCCAGCCAAGGAGGAGGGGATGAGGGGTGATTGCAAGCGTGAGTTGACAGTAGCCCGGCTTTGAGTATGATGCTAATGGTTTGATCAATATTAACTTTTAGGGAGGAGAACATGACAACTAAAAGCCAGCGTAAGCGGTTAGCCATTCTCGTCGGCGGTGGCCCGGCGCCAGGATTGAATGGGGTAATTCATTCCGCCACCATCGAAGCCATCCGCAACGGGATGGATGTATTTGGTATTTACGAGGGGTACAAATATTTGATGCAAGGGCAATTGGTCGGGGAGCCGTTGACCATCAACAAGGTCAGCCGCATTTACCGCGACGGGGGGTCTATCCTGTTCACTTCGCGGGCCAATCCGACCAAGAAGCCGGAATATTTGGAGTGTTGCGCACAAAAGTTGGTGGACGAAGGCATCAATTACCTCGTCTCCATCGGCGGCGATGATACGGCTTTTTCCGCCTACAGCATTGCCCGTTACGCCAAGGAGCAGATGGGCGTGCCGATGCAGATTGTCCATGCCCCGAAGACCATTGACAACGACCTGCCGCTGCCCGAAGGTATTCCCACCTTTGGGTTTGAGACGGCCCGCGAGGTGGGCACGCGCCTGGTGATGAATTTGATGGAAGATGCGCGCACCAGCCAGCGATGGTATCTGGCGGTGGCGATGGGGCGCAGCGCCGGGCACCTGGCGTTAGGGATTGGCAAAAGTTCCGGCGCCACCATCACCGTCATCCCGGAAGAATGGGGGCAAGAGAAGGTGCGGCTGCAAGAAGTGCTGGACACTCTGGCCGGCTCCGTCATCAAACGCTTGGCCGACGATAAGCAGGACGGGGTGGCCGTGATTGCCGAGGGGTTGATGGAGCACATGGACGAGGAGGACATGAAACAACTCAGCGAGGACATCCCCCTGGATGAACATGGACACATTCGGATGGCCGAGGTCAATTTCGCGGAACGGCTCAAGGCGAAGTTGAGCGATTATATGAAAACATTGGGCGTCAAAAATGCGCCCACTTTTGTCAATATTGACATTGGCTATGTGCTGCGCTGCGCCGATCCCATCGCCTTCGACATTGACTACACCCGCAGTCTGGGGCAGGCCGCCGTGCAGTTCCTGCTTCAGGGCGGCAGCGATGCCATTATGACCATCCAGGAAAATAAGGCGACCCCCATCCCCTTTGTCTCGTTGATGAATCCTCAAACCGGGCGAACGGCGGTGCGGTTGGTGAATATTAACTCTTTTACTTATCAGTCGGCGCGCAATCTGATGATCCGTCTGGAACCGGAGGATGCGGAGGATGCGACGCTGTTGAGCAAAATGGTGGGACAGACGCAGCTCACGTTGGAGGAATTCAAGCAAAAGTTCGGCTACTTGATAGGCATCCCCAGACAGGCCGAGGCAGGACAGTAATTCACCACCATTGGATAGAGAGAGAACCATGACCACAGGGGAAGCTGCTGCACTGCCTCCCCTGTGGCGCTTGTAACGATAGGACGTTATCCCCACAAATCCTTGAGCATCGAGAAGGCTTTCCGCGAGAGCGCCTGCGAAATGACCAGTACTTCGAGCAGGACGATGAAACCGACAAAGAACGACACCAACCGCACCACCTCGTCCTGCGCGATGATCGGGATGAGCGGCGGCAGCGGCACAATCCCCTTTTCCCCTGTCACCCGGAAGAAGGGGATGAACAGGTCTGACGCAAGTTTGCCAACCAGTGAGCCGCCTATCGCGCCATAGGCTGTCAACACCGCGTATTCCAACACTACCTGCCCCATAATTTGGCTCCGCAGCAATCCCACCGCGCGCAAAATGGTGAAGCGCTTAAGGCGATCGCGCAGAGAGGCATACGTATAGATGAGCAAGCCCATAGCGGCCATCACCACCGCGGCCAGAAAGCCCACCGTCAGCGTGCCGAACACGCCAACGCGCTCCTGTTGCGCCTGCTCCTTCGCTATCAGAGCAGGGGCGTCCTGCTCGCCGGTCGGCAATACGCTCAGGCGCGTCATGGCGCTCAGCACTTCCGAGCCGGCGGCGCCTTCCTCCAGGCTCAGCCAGATGCGATGGGGCACAATCATCCCGAAATAGAAAGAGAGATAGTCCATATTGCCGATAAAGGTGATATTTTTTCCTTCCTCATAAACTGTGGGAAAGTATTTGTAAGTACCGGCAACCGTGAAGGACGAGTAGACGTTCAAGGCGTAGTTGATGCCTATGCGCACATCCACTTTGTCCCCGATCATTAAGTGATTTTGCTTAAAGATCTCTTCGGACACCAGGATCGCATTATCGGCCAGCGCCAGTTGATTCATCAGTCCGCCCAGGGATTCATTGGCAAAATCGTCACGGAACCAGGCGATTTGCGCAAAAGCCGTGCGATCAATTGCAAGAAAACGCCCGCGCACATCGCCACTTTCAATTAACTTGGCAGTCATACTGTAATCGCCCACCCGGGTAGCGCCCGCCACACCTGGCAAGTCGTTAAATTCAGCCGGCATGGGAATCCACTCGCCGGTGATCACTTCCGTGCTGCCGGCGGAAGCCTCGGCCATCGAGGAGGAGGATCCCGAAGACGGAGGAGCCACGCCCATGGCGACATCCGCGCCGACCTGGTAGTAAATCCGCTCGATCAACCACTTGTCGAGACTGGCGGCCATCGAAATCATATAGACGCCCAGCGCCAGGGAAACAATGACCAGCAACAGGGGGTTGATATAGACCTGGCTCTGCCGCCCCAATTGGCGCAGGGCCAAATGTGGGGTTGACCAGGGAATGAGATTGGCGAGCAGATCCAATAAGCGCATAATCCAGGGAAAAACTCGCAGTGAGAGCAGCGCGACGGTCAAGATGAACAACGCCGGCACCAACACCAGCAAAGGGTCTTGATACAAATCTTCGGGGCGATCTTGCACCAACATTGCCAGCGTGCCGCGCCGGGAGAGTTGTTGATAGGCATACCCTGTCGGCAACAGCAGGATAAAGTCCAGGTAGGCGCGTTGCCACCAGGGGCGCGACTGGGGGCGCGCGCGCTCCCGGTCAACCTCCACCACGCTCGAGCGTGTCGCCAGCGCGGTGGGGATCAAGCGGGAGAGGGTAGCAATACTCAACGCCAGCAGTGTCAAGGGGATATTGAGGCCGCGCAGCGACACCGGCAAAGGCGGGCGCGTCATCGTGAAAGACAGAAAACTGGCGGTGTACCCCATTGTCCGCGCCAACACCATCCCAAAAAGCACGCCCAGGGGATAGCCAATGATGAAAAGCAGGAGCTGTTCCATAAACGTGAGCGTCAAAATGCTTGAGACCTGCAAGCCGCGTCCGACCAGAGTGGCCGTTTCCCGCTGCTGCCAACTGGCAATGATAGCGGAGGTCAACACCAAAAAGTAGAGCAAGAAGCCAAACGCCGGCAGGTTAAAGCTTAACAACAAAATCGTGAGAACATCCCCGCGGGTGACAAATGATTTCAATGGATCCAACGGCGGCGTATTGATCTTCGCATCGGGAAGGTACTTGTTGATGATAGCCTCGGCCCGTGAAAAGCCCCGCAGATATTCCTGCGCATATTCGGGATACACAAAGTTGTCATCCAAAATGATGTGCCAGCTAATATACCAGCTTTTTGAGGGCACCATCGGTTCCAACACCTGGATATAGTCCGCGCGCCGCACCAACAAGGCGGATTGCAACGTGCCGTCTGGGTTTTCAAACCAGAAAGGGTCCGTAACATCCGTCGCGCGCCAGATACCACGCACGCGGATCTTCACCGAAGGCGCGTTGATGTTCTGCCCGACTTCAAATTCCTCGCCAATGTTGATCCCCATTTTCTCGGCGAGCTTGGTGTGCATCCACACATCCAACACATCGCCCGAAACTCCGTCCTCATCTATGGGGTCGCCCAATGCCATCGTCATGTGCGGGGCCACACCGGCAATGTAGACCATATCTACCGTCCCCAAGAAATTTTTGCCGGCGTACTTTTCCACACCTTCCACCGGCTGCAACATCATGTTGCCGGTGTGAATCTGCATCCCCAAGTGCCGCAAGGGCAAATCAACTTCGGTAGCCAACGTCTCGGCCACATGCTGCGCCAACTCTTCTGCGCCCAATAAGGCAATAGGAGCGCGACCAGTGGGAAAGGTATACACACTGGTGGAAAATGAGGGGCGACCGGTCATCTTGCTGAACGCTGCCAATTCCTGATTCAAAATGACCTGATCCACAGCCTGGGCGAAAAATGAGCCATTGCATACCAGGCCCACCGAAAGCACGACACCCAACAAAGCCAGAAACGTCAACCCTGGATGATGGCGCAAGCGTTCAAATGCAAAGCGCGCCAAAGAGAAAAACCTTAGAATCAATCTGAACATGCCCCTGTCCCCTTACGCGTGTTCTGCTTAGAATCTATCCGAAAACTATGGCAATGACGGGTCTTTATGGCGGGGTTTACACCCAAAGCCGCTTTCCAGAGGGTGTTTTTTCGTTGGCGGTTTACGCCCGCCAACGAAAAAACACTGCCTCAAGTCCGCAAATGGCGGGTCACAATGAATTCTCGGATGGGTTCTCAGTGTGAAAAACCAGTATAACACAAATTCTTCAAACCTTAACCCAAGCGCCGTTCTACTATGGGGCAGCCGCCAATGTCAATGTCCCAAATTTGGATGTGTCGGTCTTCTGGGCATGCGTCAGGTCGTTCCACGAGATCGGGGCGTCGGGTTGACTACTGGCAGCCAGGCGCAGGTCGAAGCCGATCTTTGTCCCCACGCGCGCCTCCGCGCGCAACGGGAACGCGGCCTCCAAACGGCGGCCCTGAGCGTCGGCCGTGACGACGAAGGTAACGTCCGCACACGTTGGACAGCCATCGCCCTGGAAGGTGTAGCGCCGGTCGTCGCTCTCGTAGGTCGGAGTTTTGCCGTTGTTCGTGTCCAGGAAGACCTCAATTGTGTCCAGGTATTGCGCCTTAGCCGGGATGTCTATAAACAGATACAAGGCGTCCGCATCCCACCGGGTTTGGAAGCTGACCACTGTGGTGCCGGTCGCCAATAACTTCGTCCAGGGACGTTCCGCCCATTGCGCGTCGAGCGCCCCATCAACCACAGGCGTGCCTGGCGTGCTATCCATTTCCCGGATTTCCACGGGCAGTTGAGCGGGATCCACCACGGCCCAATAGGCGTATTTGGCCTGCAACTGCTCGTCAAAGAGCAACGGCAAGTTGAGGCGGGGGGTGGGATGCGTCTTCAACCACGTCAAATCGTCGCCCAGACCCCAGAACGTTACCGAACCGATGGAATCGGCATAGCGCTTGAGGATTTCAAAGATATGTTTGTAGCGATAGGCCTGCTGAAGTAGAATCTCATCCGGCACAGTCGTATACGAAGCGGTACTATTGGTATAGAGGCTCATATCCAATTCGGTGATGTGGACTTCACCCAGCTCGGCAAACCGCGCGATGGCCGCTTCGATGGCCGAGAGTACGGGGTTGCGCACATTGATGTGCATCTGCATGCCAATGCCATCTACCGGCACCCCCATCGCTTGCAGATCCTGCACCAGATGGTAGATGCACTCGCGCTTGGGGGGCGAGGCGGTGTCGTAGTCGTTCAAAATCAACGTAGCATCCGGCGCCACCTCATGGGCCACGCGGAAAGCCGTCACAATATAATCTATGCCGGTGATGTTGTACCAGGCGCTTCTGCGCATACAATCAGGGCGGGCCGGATCAACCACCTCATTGACCACATCCCAAATGGCGACATCGTCCTTGTAGCGCCCGACGACGGCGCGAATGTGGGTTTCCAGGCGTTGCAACAGCAATGCCTTGTTCTCCGGCGTCGCCCGCAGTGGGTTGCCCTCGGCATCCTGAAACATCCACTCCGCCGTCTGTTGATGCCACACCAACGTATGCCCGTGAACCGCCATGCCGCGCTCTCTGGCGAATGCGACCAACCGGTCGGCGCCGGTCCATCTGAAATCACCCTCGGCCGGCTGAATCGGGCCAGGCTTCATCTCGTTTTCCGGCGTGAGGCTGTTAAAATGATACGGTAACAACCCGGCATGACGCTCGCTGTCGAGCTGGGCCGCGCTGAACGCCGCGCCAACGGGGAAATAAGCAGAGAGCGTCTCATAGACCGAAGGGAGATCGGTCTGGAGTGGGGGCTGCCCTCGCCCGCCAATCGTGACATCGTCAAGATAGAAGGAGACCAGCTCCGCGTCGGGGCTTTCGACATAAAGCAACAGTTCCGAGACCGCGCCGCTGAAGGAATACTGCCCCTGGAGCTGCACCCACTCGCCATCCGTCACACCGTCCTCCGCGCTGGGCGCGATCCATTCATACACTGTCTCGCCCCCGGTCGGCGTGCGCTGCATGGAGATAATCACCCGACTGTCCGGCGCGCCCTCGACCAGGCGCACATACCCGCCGATCTCGTAGGTGTTGCCCGGCTCCAACAGTCCTGACATATCCACTGCCGCGCCGTGCCACGCCGCCGTGCGCTGGGTCACCAGCAAGCTCTGCTGGCCCGCATGGGCCACATCGTCCACGACGCTGACAGAGGGCTGACCGCGCGGCGTCCACCCGGCCAGGCCATCCTCAAAGTCATATTGGACAACGATTTCCATGGGCGGCGCGGACGACGCAGGGGTGGCGGTGGGAGATGGTGTAGCTGTCGGCGCGGCTGTCGGAGATGGCGGCGCGGTGGGTTCCGCGGTGGGCGGCAGCGCAGTCGGTTCCGCAGTCGGCGGCAATGCAGTGGGCGCTGCGGTAGGCGTCGGCGGCTCAGGCGGAAGTGGGGACTCAGGCGTAGACAGGCAGGCGGTGACGACCCACAGCGCCGCCACGGTGATAGGGATAAGAGACCAGGCCCTTCGGATGGACAACCTTTTGAACATGAAGCATATCCTCCCCCATATAATTTTCAGTCTGATGGCTAAATCTACTGATAAAACGCGACCGGGTATCCACCCTACCCGCGCCGCGCCGGCGCCGGTCGGCGGACGGGCAGGGGCGGCGACTGCTCCAGTTCCTGCAAAACGATCTCCACCGCCTTTTCGAGCTGCGGGTCGCGCCCTTCGATGACCAGTTTGGGCGTCATCTCGACCTCGACATCCGGCGCGACGCCCTCATTTTCCACTTCCCACTCGTTATCCGGGCTAAAAATCGCCACGCGCGGCGCAGTGATGAAGCCGCCATCCAGCAACACCGGATAGTCGAAGATGCCAATCAAGCCGCCCCAGGTGCGCTTGCCCACCAGCTTCCCCAGGCCGCGCCGGCGAAAGAAGAGCGGCATCGCATCGCCGCCCGATCCGGCGTACTCGTTGATGATCATCGCTTTCGGGCCAAAAATGGAGGTGTTGGGGCTGTGGAAGATGCCGCCCTCGCGGGTAGCCCAGTGGCAGTGCAAGGAGCGCCCTAGCATGTCAATCACGTAGTCGGCCACCGAGCCGCCGCCGTTGAAGCGCTCGTCGAGCACCACCGCCTGCTTGTCCAGTTGGGCAAAGTAGTAGCGGTTGAACGAATCGTAGCCCTCCAGCGACGTATTCGCCATGTACACATAGGCCACCTTCCCCCCGGACAGCGCGTCCACCTTTTTGCGGTTTTCCTCCACCCAGGCCCAATGCCGCAGCGCGCTTTCGTCCCCAATCGGCTTGACCGTCACCGAGCGCGCCTCCGCCAGGTCGGGGGTGGCCCCCACCTTGAGTTCGATCAGCCGGTCGGCAGTCTGCTCGAAGAGTTGGTAAAGGTTGGTCGGCGCGCGCAGGGGCCGGCCGTTCACGGCCAAGAGGTAGTCGCCTTCGGCGACGTTGACGCCCGGCTCGGTCAGCGGCGCGCGGAGTTCGGGGTGCCAGTTTTCGCCCGCGTAAATGCGCTGGATGCGGTAATAGCCGTTCACGATCTCATAATCGGCCCCCAACAAGCCGCATTTGCCCGGCGGCGCGCCGGGCACGTCGCCGCCTCTGACGTAGGCGTGTCCCACCCCCAGTTCACCGATCAACTCGGCGAAGAGGCCGTTCAAGTCGCTGCGGTGCCCCACGTGGTCGAGGAAGGGGCGGTAACGCGCACACACCGCCGCCCAATCCACCCCGTGCATGGCCGCGTCGTAGAAGTAGTCGCGCTCGATGCGGCAGACTTCGTCAAACATCTGCTGCCATTCGGCGCGCGGGTCCGCGTACACTTCCAGGGCGTCCAGAGACAGCCGGCCCTTGCCTGGCTCCGGCGGCCTTGCCGTCTCGACGATGAAATAGTCGCCGTTCTTCTCGCCCTGGTAGAGCAACTTTTTGCCGTCGGCGCTGAGCCAATAACCGCGCACTTTGTCCACAAATACCTCATCCTTGCGCTCCTTAAAGTCGTAGACGCGCAGCGCGTACAGTTGCTTCCACCCTCGCTGGTGCGGCAGCAGTTCCAGATAGAAGAGCTTGTTCTTGGCGGCCTGCAAGTCCTCGTACTCGCGCTCCGGCACAGGCAACGCCAGGATGCGCTGATCTATCCCCTCCAGGTCAATCTTGACCCCAACCGCCTCTTCATCTTTCTCCTTTTTCTCCTCCTTCTCTTCTTTCCCCTCTTCCCCCGTTCCCTCTTTTTCCTCGTCCGCCTTCTTCTCCGGTTCCTCGTCGCTTTCGGGGGCCAACGGGGAAGGGTCGTCTTTGCTGAGGACGGTCAGGTAGAGGCCGCGCAGCGCCGCGCGCTCATAGGACGACATATCCAGCCAGCCGGTGTTCAGGCCGAAGTTGGCGCTGGCCGTAAAGTAGAGGAATTTGCCCGTCGGATCGAAACAGGCCCACGTGGTGTCGCTGAGGCCATCCGTGATTGGGTGGACGGCGCCGGTCGCCACTTCGTAGAGGAAGACCGCGTGGATGTGCGTGGGGAGTCGTTTGGTGTAAGTGAGCCAGCGGCTATCGGGCGACCACGCCGGATTGAGGCTGCGCCACGGGTGGTCGTAGGTGTCGGTGTCCACAAGCACCGGCGTTTTCTCAGTCAAGTCAATGAAGTACAGATTCAACGCCTTATCGGTGTAGGCAATTTTAGTCCCATCCGGCGACCAGGTAGGCCGGTAAAAGAATGATTTTTTGCCCAGCGAGATGAAGGTTTTCTCTTTCAGTCCGGTCTGGTCGGCGATGACCAGTTCGTACTCGCCGCTGGCGTCGGAAAAGTAGGCAATCTGCTGCCCGTCGGGCGACCAGGCGGGATCGCGCTCGCACACGCCCGGCGTCTGCGTCAGGTTGCGGAGGTCGCCCTTCTTGGCCGGCGCGGTGACAATCTCCCCACGCGCCTCGAAGACAGCCCGCGCGCCCGTAGGCGACAGCCCGGCGTTGCGGATGGCGTGGACGGCTTTGGTGAAGCGCGGCCGCGTGGCGGGCAGGTCGGCGCGGATGCGGATCTGGAGCGGCGCGGCCGTCTGCGTCGTTGGGTCAAAGAGGTGGACGCGCCCGCCTTGCTCGTAGGCCAGGAGGCCGGCGCCGGCGGTCAACGAGCGGATGTCGAAATCGTCATGGTGCGTAAGCTGCGTCACGGAGTGCGTCTCGGTGTGATAGCCAAAGAGATTCATCACGCCATGGCGGTCAGAGAGAAAGTACACGGTGTCGTCAAGCCAGCAGGGAAACGTATCGCTGGCGTTAACGTGCGGGATTTCCACGTAATCGTAGGTCTCCAGATCGAGCACCCAAATGGCGGGCGTAGTGCCGCCGCGATACCGCTTCCACGACCAGAATTGCTCTTGTAGGCGCGTGTAGGCGATCCGCCGTCCGTCGGGCGAGTATGCAGCGCGCTCGGCCATAGGCAGCGGCAGCGGGGTGGGGAAGCCGCCTTCGATGGGGACGGTGTACAGCCGGTTGTAGCGCGCCGTGGACGAGCTGCGCGCGGAGGCGAAGAGCACACGCTGGCTATCGGGCGTCCAGCCGCGCACCCAGTCGGCGCCGGGATGATAGGTCAGGCGCGTGGGCGAGCCGCCATCAGATGGGATGACGTACACGCTGGTAGCGCCGTCGTAGATGCCCGAAAAGGCGATCCACTGGCCGTCGGGCGAGGCCAGCGGCGTGGCTTTTTCGCCCGGATGCGCGGTGAGCCGGCGCGGGTGGCCGCCGTCCCGGTCGGCGCGCCACAGCTCGCCGGCATACAAAAAGGCCACATAATCGGCGCTGACAGTAGGTTGTTTGAGCAACAGGGTTTCTGGGGGTGAAAATGTAGACATTCTATCTCCTCGTAACATAGCCACAGAGGACACAGGAGCCACAGAGAAAATCTCCGTGTTCCTTATGTCCTTTGTGGTGAAAGATTTTCCTCAGCGGGCGGATATTGCGGGCGCGCCCCTGAAGGGGACGGTTATGGCAAACTCGCCACGCGCCTTTCGTAAGTGACAGAACATTCACAGGGGCGGTCAATACCGACAACGAAAACCTGCCACTTCTTCTCAGCGCAATCTGCGACAGGAATGGTGCGATTTTCCGGTAGCCAGCACTCCTGCTTCTCTTTGACTTTTAGGGGGCCATAGGTAATCAGGCTATTTCCAGCCTTTTCTTCCAGGCGCACTTCAACTGAGCCTTGCTTCACTTGACAACGCACCTGGGCTTCCGGCATTTCAAAACTGACCGACTCCGTCTTTTTCTCTCCTGCCGCAAGTTCCCATGAAGGGGCAAAGCTGAAGCCGGCAACGTCATCATCGGTAAGTCGGTAAATCATGGCAACCTGGTAGATAATCTTGTAAGGCGGGGGGGTCTGGATATCCACGCGGGAAATACCAAGGTTCAGTTGGCTGCCATCCACAAGGGTTGCGTATGAGTTTTCCGATGCGGGCGTAGAAGCGCTAGACCCGGCCTCAGGAAGCGGGGTTTTCGCCTCGGCCAACGCCGTTTCACCGGAAACCACTTGCAAGTTGATGCTACAGTGTTCTCGTTGAGAGGCAATGAAGTCGCGGACGATATCCTCCGTTTTACCGGAGACGAAGACATTAAAGGTATTTCTGTATCCCTGATCATACGTCGTCAGGGAGCCGACGGCTTGCCACATATCCTGCACTTGTTGAATGTGTGGCGGTTCGCCAAAAGACAGTTGATTGGCATTCATACCCTTACCTCCTCCGAAATTAGTCTGATAGTTGTCAGTCAGATAGTCTAATGATAGAAAATTCCGATTATGGTTCCTCTACGCAGCGGAATCCCCCGAACGATTCCGAGTAGGAAGGTCTGGTAGGGGCGTGATAGGCCAGTGTGTTTTGAATCCCATCCGGCGATATGGAAGCATCCCCACCCTTAACAATGAGACGTTCGGGATCATCGTTATCCCAATCCACACAACCATTAGCATTATACCCTTCTTCGCTGTAAGCCGTGCATGTCCATTCCCAGGCGTTGCCGGCAAGGTCGTAGATCCCCTCTGGCGTGCGATCCTGCGAGGCGCTGCCAACCACCTGCACAGACTCAAGGCGAGATTCTCCATAGGAAAAATACGCCTGGGTTATATCCTCCGGAGGAGTATCCCCCCACGGCCACAGACGACCATCCATAGAACGGGCGGCCCGTTCCCATTCTAACTCGGTCGGCAGACGGCGTCCGATCCAATCACAAAACCGCTGAGCCTGGAAGACGGTCACGTTGGTGGCAGGATGTTGGCTGCGTTCCGGTGGGGTGTATTGCAGAGGTGAGGTATTGGGCGGACTACACACCCCGGCAGCCACGCATAGCAGATAACGTTGATTTGTGACCTCATGCGCTTCCATGGCAAAAGTCTGCACGAAATAGTCATCCGCTTTCAAAGCCTTATCCTCCAAAGCGTCATTTCCCAAAGACGCGGTGACCTGTTCCAGAACGATGGGTTTCCCCCCCAACCTTCGCGCCTGCCAACGCAGCCACTGTCGGCGCAGCGGTTGAACACTTAATACCGCAACCAGAATCGTCAATGCGGCCACTGTGACGGTGCGCCAGGCGCGCATCCGCGCGCGCGCCCGCCGCGCCTGCTGGCCGGCCTGGATGAACTCGCGCTCGTAAGGTTCGACGTCGCCCGGCGCCGCCGCGTCCAGCCAGGCTTGCGCCGCCGCCAACTCCCGCCCGCGATACAACAACGTCTCACTGCGCGTTGCCTGCCATTGGCGCGCGAGGGGGCGCCAGGGATGCGTGTGATCCTGCGCCGTTTCCCATTCGCGGTTGGACTTCACAATGGGCGGCACCAACCGGTCGTGTGACAACTCGTACCAGCGCGAGCCGGCGCGCATCTCAGAACGGATCAGGTGGTGGGCCTCCAACAGGGTGACAACGGCATTGGGCAACCCCGCCGTCTCGGTCGCGCTCTGCAAAGCCAGCCCGCGCCGCTCCTCCGGCGTGATGAGCGCTTCGGAGAACCAAGCGCGCAGGCGGCGCTCGGCGACGCCCGCGCTCTGACAGGTCTGAGTCAGGGCGCTTTCGTAGAAAGCAGTCAAGGCGTCATCCACGTTGTAATGCTTGATTTCGTCCCAGGTGATGACGCCATCCGCCGCCACCGCCTCCGGCAGGCTGTCCCACAACTGCTGACACACCACCTGCAACTGCACCGGCTCGACGTATTGGCCGATCCCCCCACCCCCCTCAATCCCCCCCGGTGGGGGGGAGGCGGTCTTGATATGGCTGAGATTGGCAACGAGTTTCTCCGCCGCATCCTCTGCAAAGGCGCAACCAGCTTTTTCCGCCGGCCCCTTAACAATCTCCAAAGCCTGCGCGCGCGTGGGCAGCGTCATCCGAAACCGCGCCTGCAACGCGCTCGGCAACAGCGGGATATACGGGTCGAGTTCCGCCACGTAATCCTCGCGCAGCACAAACAGCACGGCGAGGCCCGGCAGCGCGTCCAACGCCTCGCGCACCTGGCGGAAGAAACCCTCGGCCTGCTCCCACTGCGCGCGGTGCGTCGTGGCGATTTCTTCAAACTGGTCGAGGATGAGGAGCGTGGGGGAGTGGGGGGTAGGGAGTGGGGAGCGGGGAGTAGGGAGTAGGGATTGGGGATTGGGGACTGGGGGCTGGCCGTCGGCGGTCGGCGGTCGGCGGTCGCAGGTCTGCAAGTAGGAAAGCAGGGTGTGTTCCAGCAGCGCTTCCAGCGGGATGGCTGTTTCGGCGGCGAGCGCCAGCAGCGCGCTGAAGACGAAGACGTTGTCCACCTTCGCCGGCGCGATGGAGGCCGGCAGGCCGCTGCCCACGCGGGCGACGGGCAGGACGCGCACGCCTTTTTGTTCCAACGTGGGAATGACGCGCGCGTTGAGCAGCGAGGTCTTGCCCGCGCCGGATTGCGCGTAGAAGAGCACGGCCTGCTCCGCCAGGATCAGCCACGCCAGCTCCTGGCCTTCGCGCTCACGCCCAAAGAAGTTGGCGCTTTCGCCGCGTTGGTAGGGGCGGGGACCGATGTAGGGGTTAGCTTTCATACATCCTCGCTGAAGCGCGTTTTGTCCACATCGTAGACATTCGCCTCCCGCAGGCGGCGGTAGCCGGCGATGCCGTAGGGGATGCGTTTGGCGGGGTATGGGGTCATCATACGCTCCTCAATTCATCCCGTTTAATATGACAGACAACCTATCATTCTTGCGGGATAGGCAAATCAGGGCAGGTAGGGCGATAGAAACGTCCCGGCAGGTATTTCTTCCACTCCTGGCGCGTCAAGTTACGCGGCAAACGCGCACAAGCTTCAGCTATGATGTCTTCTGACCGCCAGTTCCAAATCCGCGCGGTACCATTCATGCCGCCGCTAGCCAACCAATGTCCGTCCGGGCTAAAGGCTACTGTAGTGACCAGACTATTGGAATAAAGAAGCCCATCCAAACCTCCTCTATAACCCGTTACGTCAGAGTGTTGAACGCGGAAGACTTCTTTTCCGGTCAGGACTTGCCACACTCGCGCTGTTCCCCTACGGGTTCCGGTCGCCAGCCATTGCCCATCAGGGCTGAAAGCCAGCGTCCACACGCCATCCCCTTCGTGATCTAATGTAACCAGGGGGCGATGTGTCAAGATTTTTGTACTCCAAATTGTGACCGTTCCATCCATGCTTGCAACAGCTAGCCACCAACCATCTGGGCTAAAGGCCACATCATGCACATAGGCTTGATAACCCCATTGAATGGCCTCTGTTATAACTTCTCTAGCGGTAAGGTCCCATAAGCGGGCCGTCCAATCCTCACCGGCGCTTGCCAATTGTGTGCCATCAGGGCTAAGGGCTATTGCCCACACCGAGGAATTCCAATATAGCCCGCGGTGTTCAAAGCGCGCCACCGGTTGTCCGGTAGCCGCATCCCAAACCCGCGCGGTCCCGTCATAACCGGCCGTCGCCAGCCATTTCCCATCCCGACTAAACTCGAGATCCTGCACTTGCGCTCCATTATTCATTGTAGCAATCGCCTGTGTTATTTCTTGTCTGTCGGCTATGCCCCAATCCCACACGCGAGCAGTCAATCGGCTACCTGAGACCACGCATTGACCATCTGGACTCCAGGCAACTGCCATGATTTTATCCCATGCTTGTCCCTGTTGTAATTTAGTTACCAGCGAGCCTGTAGCGACGTTCCATATCCGGGTATAGCCGTCGCCACAACCGGCAGCCAGTAATTGGCTGTTGGGGCTGAACGCGATACTCCATACTGAATGTTCTCCTATTGGTTCATCATATTTGAGTAAAGTTGGTATCAAACTCCCCTGCGTATCCCATACACTCACAGTTCCGTCCCAGCTCGCCGCTGCAAACCAACGTCCATCTGGGCTAAACGTTGTAACCACCACTGCATTTTGATGCTCGATACGCGGCGTAATGGTTTGTGTCGTGATAGGCCATACACTGAGCATATTGGTCGCCAACCAAGTGTTATCTGGGGCAAAGGTCAAACCCCATACGAGTCCTTTTGGCATACGTTTCATCTCGCGCCCGGTCGTTGCCTCCCACAATCTGGCCGTTCCATCCAGGCTGCCGGTGGCTAACCATTTACCATTTGGACTAAAAGCGAGCGCCCATACGGCTCCATCGTGTTTCAACAGACTTTTAGGAGTGCCCTCTGGAATAGTCCATAATCTGGCCGTCATGTCATCGCTGGCTGTCGCCAGACGTTGTCCATCAGGACTAAACGCCAAAGCATAGATATTGCACTGGTGAGTCACAGAAAACGCCTCGGTCTGGGTATTGATATTCCAAATATGGGCAATATTGTCCCTACCGGCGGTCACCAACCATACCCCATCCGGGTCGAAAGCGACAGATAACACAGTGTTATCATGTTCCAAATTCATGATTGGTCGCCATGTGTGGGTCTCCCACACGCGAACGATATCGTCTCTACCAATCGCCGCCAGGCGCTTTCCATCCGGGCTGACCACCACAGAGCGTTTCAAAGCATATTCAAAGTCTTTACGAAGAGCTACAGATCTCTCTGTATCACACGTAACACGCTCTGCTGCCATATTGGGCAGTCGCTGAGGGCTTGGGCCGGATACTTCAGTCATAGTTTCGGTCCAACCATCCGGTGTTTTCTGCCAGATACGGAGGGTCCCGGCCGTGCTCATAGCTGCCAGCCATTGATTGTCTTGTCCAAATGTAATCGCATTAACTACATCATCATGGTCTAATTGAGCTTCCACTGCCCAGGTGGTCGTATTTCGTAAACGGATACTATGGTCCATCCCGCCGGTTGCTAACCACCGGCTATCTGGGCTAAATGCAAGCGTCAAGTCCCCCTTGTCTTGAAGAATTACCTTCCAAGTGGCTGTATCCAACACCCACAACTTATCGAGGTTTGTTGCTGCCAACCATTTGCCATCAAGACTGGCAGCCGTGTTCCAGGTTGTGTACGTCACCGCACTGTTAACAAATAACGGCGTGTCGGGCAAAAGATCCAATCCAGCATAGATACTCCGGGCCGCTTCAGCCGAAGGCGATCTAAGCATAGATTCAGTGGCTAAAAGCACACTCCTAACCGCGCCCTCTTTAGCAACACCAATTTCTTGAGCTTGAGCAGACAATTGACGAGATGTAGCAATCTTGCTTTGCGTCAAAGCCCAAACGGTCAGAGCAATCATAATAACAAGGCTGACAGATAAGCTGACGATCATTGTGTTGCGTAAACGCCTTAGCTTTTGCCGGGCTTGCTGCGCTTTCTCTCCTGCTTGCAAAAACTCATTCTCATAGTCCTCAACCACATCAGGGTTAGCTTTGGCCCAGGTTACCGCTTCAGCCAACATCTTATCACGATAAAGCAACCCCTCATTTTGGCTATCTTTCCACTGCCTGGCCGCCGTCCGCAACGGCGTCTGCCGCGCCGCCTCCCACGCCCGGTTCGACTGCGCCACCGGCTCCACCAACCGATCATGACTCAACTCATACCACCGCGAGCCGCCGCGCGACTCGGAGCGGATGAGGTAGTGGCTTTCCAACACGCGCACGACCTCATTCGGCAGGCCGGCGGTTTCCGTCGCGCCCTGCAAGGCCAGCCCGCGCCGGCCCTCCGGCGTGATGAGCGCCTCGGCAAACCAACGCCGCAAGCGTCGCTCGGTCATCCCCGTCGCCTGACAGGTCTGCGCCAGCGTGCTCTCGTAAAACGTCGTCAGCGCGTCATCCACGTTGTAATGCTTGATTTCATCCCACGTGATTTCTCCATCCGCCGCCACCGAATCCGGCAGACTCTCCCACAACTGGCGGCAGACCACCTGCAACTGCACCGGCTCGACGTATTGGCCGCAACTCTCCCCGCTACCACTGGTCTTAATGCGGCTGAGGTTCGTGACCAGGTTCGCGGCAGCTTCCTCCGTAAAAGGACACTTCACCTGCGCCGCCGGCCCGCGCACAATCTCCAAAGCCTGCGCGCGCGTCGGCAGTGTCATCCGAAACCGCGCCTGCAAGGCGCTCGGCAACAGCGGGATGTACGGATCGAGTTCCGCCACGTAATCCTCGCGCAGCACGAACAGCACGACCAGCCCCGGCAGCGCGTCCAACGCCTCGCGCACCTGCCGGAAGAAGCCTTCGGCCTGCTCCCACTGTGCGCGGTGCGTCGTGGCGATTTCTTCAAACTGGTCGAGGATGAGGAGCGTGGGGGAGTAGGGAGTAGGGAGTGGGGACTGGGGACTGGGGACTGGGGAGTGGTCGTCGCCGGTCGCCGGTCGCCGGTCGTAGGTCTGCAAGTAGGAGAGCAAGGTGTGTTCCAGCAAGGTCTCCGGCGGCAGCTCGGTTTTGGCCGCCAGGTCGAGGAGCGCGCTGTAAACGAAGATGTTATGCTCCGGTGTCAGAGTGATGCCTTGCGGCGGACTGCCGCCCACCCGCGCCACCGGCAAGACCCGCATCCCTTTCTTTTCCAGGATGGGGATGACGCGCGCATTGAGCAGCGAGGTCTTGCCCGCGCCGGATTGCGCGTAAAACAACACCGCTTGCTCGGCCAGGATCAGCCACGCCAGTTCCTGGCCCTCACGGTCACGCCCGAAGAAGTTGCCTTCGCCGCGTCCGTAGGGGCGCGGCCCAATGTAGGGATTGGCTTTCATAGGCCGCCCTCCTCTTCCCACTGCGCTTGCTGCCCCCGCAACTCGGCGATAAATTGCGCCGGGCTGCCCCAGAAGACGTTGGCTTTGGTCTTCAAGAAGTATTTTTGCATAAACAGATGCACCGCGTCCTGCGCCGCTTCGTCCACGTCTTCCAACTGCGCCGCCACGTGCATATAGTCAAACTTGAAGGTGATCGTCTTGACCAGCCCCCGCAGCACCACCCTGAACTCCCAATCGCGCAGGTTGTAGCCGATAAACATCAACGCGCTCTGCGCCAGCATCCCCCGGATGAGGCGGGGAATGCGTTCTTGGCGGGAGAGTACGTTGGTCAGGAAGTCCAGGTAATGGTCTTCACTCACCACCAGCGATTTTTTGTCCTCGTCGCTACCGAACAGATGATACACCAGTGGCGCTTCGGGCGTCGGCTCCTCATACAGCGCGGCCAATTCCTCCTGCGATTGCGGCTCATCCTGCCATCGGCAGAATTCCCGACGCGGTTGTTTGCCCTCGGCGCGCAACGCCTCGACCATAAAATTGTCGCAATTGGTGGTGATATACAGCGGCAGATTCAGCCGGGCCAGCACCCGGTGCGGTTCGTTGGGATCGTCGGCGGCCAACCGCGCCCAACCGGGCGGCGGCGCCGGTTCACCCGCCGCGCCGGCGGGCAATTCCTGATGCAGGGCAGCCTGCACCAGCGCCGTCAGCGTCTTGAATTTGCCCTCGGGCCGCAGCGCCTCCGGCAAGCGGGCGCGGAATTGCCCGGCCAGCGTGCGCTGCAATTCGTCCCGCGACCAGTCGCCGCCGCCGGTCGCGTCGAAATACTGCGCCACATGCGCCAGGTCTTCCTTGTCGCCAAAGGGATAGCTCCGGCTCTTGCTGCCCGCCCACAGCCGCGCAATCTCGCCGGGCTGCGGCAGCCAACGGCCATGCACGCGCGGCCCGATGATGGGCACACACGTGCCTTCCTCCACCCGGCTGCGGAGCGTGTCCCAGAGCGTGGGATCCAACGCCGTGCCCCGCGCGTCGGCCTCCTTGCTCCACAATTGCCCGGATTTCAGCCGCATAAACAGCACCGGCACGGCCGCATCGGGCCGCCCGGCGGTGAGCAGCGTGCTACGCGCCTCGTTGCTGGCCTGATCCACCTGACCGTGTTCCCGCAGGCGTGTGTAGAAGGTCGCGCTGAATTTGCGCGCTGTTTCAATGCTGACAAAATCCTGCATCGCCACCACCGCCGGCACGCCGATGGACACAAGCCTGGGGCCTAGCCCTCGGAAGGCGTCGCCGGTGTCGCGCTTCGCGCTCTGGCAGGCCGCCAGGAACACCAGTTGCGGCTTGACCTCGGCCTCCAACCCGACCAGCATCCCAGCCAATTCGTCGTCGGACGTGGCGCGGGTCTGCCCCTGGGCGTCTTGCAAAAACAACGCGGCCTGCCGGCGGCGGACGTTGTAGGCCCCGTGGCCCAGGTAGTGCCAGATGTGATACCCCTCGCGCAGCTTGGCTTCCAGGCGTTCCAACGTGATGGGGGCAGCCAGAAAATCCACACGCAGCTCAGGCCCGCCCAGGGCCGCCAGCCCCTCGCGCTCCTGGGCTTCATCCAACGCAGCCAGCTCGTAGCGCCCCAGGTCGGCGGGATTGGAGATCGTCACGAGGATGCGGATGCAGGCCGGGCGCTCCTCCGCCGCGCCGCCCCAGGGCAGGGCGATGGGCAGGTAACGCGAGAAGGGTGTGTCGGCCTGGGCCGAGAGGGGGCGCGCGGCAGCGTCTTCCTGCGACGGGTCTTCGTAGAGCAGTTCCCAGGGGAGCGCGTGCAATTCGGGGGCGGCGCGGTCAAGGCGCAGGCGGATGCGCCGCCGGGGCGCTTGCCCGCGCGCCTGCGCCCACGCGCTGCGCAAGTCGCCATCGCTCAGGAGCAGATCGCGCAGCCGTTGCCCGTCGGCGGCCAGATCGGTGCCGGGCGTCCACTCGGCCAGCTCGAGGGGCGCGTAGCGGCGCGGGAATTCTTGCTGCCCGGCCAGGGTGATTTCGACGGGGTAGCCGAGGTCGGTGCGTTGAAAGAGGCGAAGTTCCAGATCACAAAACGGGGATTCGGATTGTGCCATCGTGCGCCCTCCTTGCCATCCGATAGGCTATGCCGCAAATTATGAACTTGGGGAACGGCTCGATTGTGCCAATATTGTTTTATTGTAGCAGAAATCCGCCTGGGTGTAAATCAAGTCCGAGGTTTTGCCTGCCCCCTGATCCGTGCTACACTTCCCTCGATGAACGTCTCCCTCAAATCCTACTGGGCCTTGCTGTCTGACCACATCAAGCCGCAAAAGGCGCGCTTTGCGCTGCTGGCGATCCTGCTCCTGGGCAGCATCGGCTTGCAGCTCATCAACCCGCAGATCGTGCGACATTTCATTGACGCGGCGCAGACCGGCGCAAGCGCCGAAAACTTGCTCTACGCGGCCCTGGCGTTCATCGCCATCGCTCTGACGCAGCAAGTCGTCGCCGTGAGCGCGACCTACACGGGCGAGAACGTGGCGTGGACGGCGACCAACACGCTGCGCGTGTCGCTGCTGCGGCGCTGCCTCGACCTCGACATGCGCTTCCACAACGAGAAAACGCCCGGCGAACTGATTGAGCGCATTGACGGCGACGTGTCGCAGATCGCTGCGTTCTTCTCGCGCTTTGTGATTATCATCCTCGGCAACG
>JAKQHY010000061.1 GCA_029555965.1 Chloroflexota bacterium
ATAATTGCCACGCTCTTCCGGGAAGCACCCAGCGGCTATTCTCCCAAGGCAGTGCTTCCCGGAAGGTTTTCAACTCAATCCCCATCATCAGGTGGAACAAGGGGCGCGATCTGCGCAATCAAGTCGGTCAGATCAGTTTGAACCGTCTCCCAAACTACAGCCAGATTGACCCGGAAATATTCGTGCGTCAAACGATTGCGCATCCCGGTCATCATTGTCCAGGGTATTTCGGGGTGCGCATCACGAGTTCCCTGTGAAATGCGAGCAGCAGCTTCGCCAATGATAGTCAGAGGATGCATCACAGCATTTTGATGTAGTTCACTCTGTTGAAAATCAGCCCAGGTCATCCCCTCCAAGAACTGCCGCGCCTTCTGCGCGGCTAGCAGAATATCCAACAAATACGCATCATCACGCCGCATAAATCACCTCCGCCTGGCGCAAAATGCTCCTACGACGAATATAATTCTCGCTTCTCTCCACCGTCGCCCGATCCACCAGGTCTACCGCGCGCCCTAACGTGGCCTTCAACTCTTCTTCCATTTTGACCAGAGCAAAAAGGCCCCAACGCGCATCTGTCGCAAACGAGACCAGCACATCTATATCGCTCTCCGGACCAAAATCTTCACGCAACACAGAACCAAACAAGGCCAACTCCTTTACTTTCCAACGGCGGCAGAAATCGGCAATACGTTCTTGGGGAATAGTAATTCTGGGTTCGGCCATCACGATCTCCTGTATGAATATGTGAGGGGCGATACCTGACGCCCTGATGCCTGGATTCACTTTCGAGTATACGCCGCCTGAAAATCTGAGCAAGTCGGTCAACCGATCGGGGGCGTTTCAAAAAAACGCCCCCGATTCCGACTCCTGGCTTTACATTCCCTCCAAAATATGGCACAATAAGCACAACAAAAGGGCGAAAGTTATGCCATACAGGAGGCGATCTATGGTCGAAACGATTCAATCCACCGATCTGCGCCGCCGCGCGCGCGAGGTGCTGGATCGCGTGCGGCTCAAGGGCGAACCGGTGATTGTCCAAAATTACGGGACTCCCCAGGCGGTGCTCATTCCCTACACGGATTTCGCCGCGTACCGCGAGTGGCAAACCGGGCGCGCGCAGCGCCAGGCCTGGCTTGCAGAACTCCGCACCATTGCCGAAGAAGTGAGTACACGCGCAGCCCTCACCGAAGAGGAAACCGCCGCGCTGGTGGATGAGGCCCGCCACGGATGATACCACCCACCCCGCGTGCCGTCTTCGATACCAATAGCCTCGTCAGCTACCTACTCGTCCATCGCCCGCCCATCGCCACCCTCATTGACGAGTATCTGGCTCAGAAACGCATCACCCTGGTCACGGCGCCGGTTCTACTGGAAGAACTGGCGCGCGTGCTGCGCTATCCGCGTCTCCACCGTTACTACGACGCCGCCACCCGTGACCGCTTCGTAGCCCTCATCGCCGCGCTGAGTGAAGTGGTAGAATTGCCGGACGACATCCCGGTCATCAGCCGCGATCCCGATGACGACCGAGTCATCGCCTGCGCCGTGGTAGGTCGCGCCGATGTGATGGTCAGCGGCGACAAAGACCTGCTGGCCCTGAAACAGGTGGGCAAGATTCCCATCCTTACAGCGGTGGAGTTTTTGAAATGCCTACAGTAAACAAACCGCAAAAATGTAATGGGTGTGTTTCATTTGAGTTATGGG
>JAKQHY010000066.1 GCA_029555965.1 Chloroflexota bacterium
CAGACGATTGCCATCGGGCCGGGCGGGGAGGTTTACGACGGCCATCAGCGCTTGAGCGTGTTAAAAGCGGCGCACGGCAATGACTACACTGTGCAAGCGCTCCAAGCCTCGCGGGCGCTGACCGAGGCCGAACGGGAGGCGTTGACTATCCTCTCGCAAACCGCCGCCGGCTCCTGGGATTGGGACGCACTGGCCGGGTGGGACACGGCGCTTTTGCAGAGCCTGGGCATGGATACTGATCTACTGGCCGGATTGAACGATGACGCGGCGAACTTGCGGGAGATGCTGAACAGCGAAAAGCCCGCGCCAGTGGACGCCGAGCCGCAGATTGACCGGGCCGAGGAACTGCGGGTCAAGTGGGGCGTTGAAAGCGGGCAGTTGTGGAGGTTGGGCGACCACCGTTTGATATGCGGCGATTGCACGGATAACAACTCTTGGGCGCGTGTCTTGGATGGCGAGTCGGGTGTGTTGGCGGTAACGTCCCCGCCCTATGCGGTGGGCAAGGAGTATGAGGAAGGCGTAACGTTTGAAGATCACCTCAAATTATTAAGGGGGGTTGCTGATCGACTTATTGAGCATATCATTCCCGGCGGTTTTATTTTTACAAACTTTGATGAGATAGCGGCGCTATCTCACGCCAGTAAACTTACGGGAAGCAAGCGACAGTGTATATATCTTATCAGTAAAGATTATTGGCATATATTTCATGAAGAGCGAAAATGTGATTTATACGCTCAACGAATCTGGTATAAGCCATTTAACCGCTTGCAACAGCCATTCTGGTCATATCATACGAGTATTCCGCATTATCAAGAATGGGAGCATATCTGGACATGGAGAACACCCGGGGGTGATGGTGACCGGGTATGCGATTGGGATATAAGCGTTCATGCGGTTTGGGACACACGAAACGAATCAACGGACGACAAACCACTTACCAGACACGTTGCAGCCTTTCCGGTATGCCTACCGGAAAGGGCTATAAAAGCACATTCGTTAACTGGTGAAATTATACTAGAGCCCTTCTCCGGTTCCGGCACAACCCTAATCGCCTGCGAGCGTCTATCCCGCAAATGCCGCGCAGTCGAAATCTCACCCGGTTATGTTGCCGTTGCTCTCCAACGGTGGGCTGACATGACAGGCAAAACGCCGGTATTGTTGGAGCGTCAGGGCAGTTGATTGCAATACAATGATTAACTATGGCTAACCATAACCCGCCAGCAAATGGCTTTGACAAGCGGCCCCAGCACATTAACCGCAAGGGCCGCCCGAAGTCGTTTGACCAACTGCGGGCGCTCGCGCAACAGATCAGCCACGAGGTGCTCACCGCCAATGACGGCAGTCAAAAGACGGTGGTAGAGGCGCTGCTACGGAAGATAGCGACGGAAGACCCCAAACTATTCCTTGAGATCGCCTTCGGTAAAGTGCCGCAGGCGGTGGACGTGACCAGCGGCGGCGAAAAGGTTGCGCCGCGGGTTGAACTCGTGGAAGTCATCAAGTTGGTGCGTGATGAGTAACCTGTACAGCGTAGCCGGCAAAAATGCTCAGTTGATGCTACATCCCGGTCAGGTGCGGGTGTGGGATAGCACAGCGCGCTTCGTGCTTATGCTGGCTGGCACACAGGGGGGCAAGACGAGTTTCGGCCCGTGGTGGCTGTGGCGCGAGATTGAGCAGCGCGGCCCCGGCGATTACCTTGCCGTCACGGCCACCTACGACCTGTTCAAGCTGAAGATGCTGCCGGAGATCAAGGCGGTATTCGCGTTGTTTGGCTACACCTACCGCGCCTCTGACCGGCTACTGGAAAGCGAAGACGGTCGGACGCGCCTTATCCTGCGGTCGGCGGAGGCTGAGGGAGGGTTGGAATCGGCGACGGCGCGC
>JAKQHY010000073.1 GCA_029555965.1 Chloroflexota bacterium
GCCTGTGGGTGCAAGGTGGCCCCCAAATTGACTCCCTGACCCGTGTGCCGGCCGTCATTGTGGTGAGTGAGGACTGAGTGCTGAGGACTGAGTGCTGAGTGCTGAGGACTGAGTGCTGAGTGCTGAGTGCTGAATTTTAGCTGTTGACACGCCGATCCGCTGATCCGCTGATCCGCCGATCCGCTGATCCGCCATTCGCTATTCGCTATTCGCCACTCGTACTTCCCCCAGACTCAGCGCATCTCCTACCGCCTGCCCGTCCTGCGTGATGAGCAGGCGCGCGCCGGAATAGTCGTACATCCCGATGAGCAGGGTGTAAGTCCCCGCTGGGATGTTAGACGGAAGATACAGGCCATACCGGTCGGTCAGGGGACTGCCGGGCTGCCAGCGGTCGGTGGGCGCGGAGCCGGTTAGCGGTTCCATGTCGTTTTGCATCACCAGTTGCCCGGCAGCATCTACACCATGCAGGAAGACCTTGTAGCGTTGAGGTATGGGCGTGACGGCCTGCCATTCCACCAGCACCGGCACGATGTCGCCGGGTGCATAAATGCGCGGCGGGATAGCAAAACCGTTTAGTCGAATTGCATTTCCCAGGATGACATCCACCGTGGTCGTGGCGACATCCTGTGCCGCAAGACCATAACGCGCAAAGCGCAAATCCCCCCACCATTGCTCGGTTGCTTTGTAAGCCTGCTGCGCCAGCGCGATTTCCACGGCGCGGGTGGGGTCGGATTCACCATCGCCCCAGAAGACGGCAAACAGGCGCGTGTGTGGTCTCAACGTGTCTGAAACCCAGGCCGACGCTTCCCCGTCGGCGGGATGGTAGGGCGCGGGATAGACCGGCGCCGGGCCGCGATAGTAGTAAGTGAACACTTCCCACTGATTCGGCGCGCTGAGCAGCACCGCATCGCCGGGCCGGCTTTCCGCCGTAATCTGCGCCGCGAGGCCGCGATAATCGTCGCGCGCGTAGGCCGGGTCGGTATACAGATGGCGCAAGGCGGTGATTTGGGCGGGGAGTAAGGCCAGGAACAGACAAAAAGAAATAGGAAATAGGAAGTAGGAAACAGGAAACCGGGAGACTTCTTGCCTCCTTGTCACCTTGTCCCCTTGTCTCCCCCTCTCCCCCTCTCCCCCTCTCCTTGTCCTTCCCAACGGCAACGCCAGGCACACGGCCAGCGGCGCGACCGATACGTTGAGGAATTTGAGGTAGGCCGGGCGGTAGACACCTAACGCGAAGATGAGAGCCGCCGGGACGAGCGCCATGCCCAGGGCAGCCCATTTGACGAAAGCATTTTTGGGGCGAGTCAACAGCGCCCAAAGCAGGAGCGCGCCCGCAATCGGTATCAGGTATGCTCCTTTGTCTGTCGGAAGCGTGATCCCTCCTAGCAGCGTGCGCGCCAGCGCGTGCAACGCCTGCCCCTGATCCAAGTCGGGCGGACGCCAACTGCTCGCCCGTAGGGCAATCGGCGCCCACGGCGCGAAGAGCAACCCACCGAGCGCGTGTGTTCCAACCCAATGCCCCAACAGCGGCCAATTTCGTGGACGTGAAATCAGCCAATATAGACCGAACGCTACGTTCAGGCCGAACAACGCAAAGACATAGGCATACTGCGTATACAGTCCCGCCGCAATACACAACGCCAATAAAAAATCATCCATAAAGTATAAAGCCTGACGCTTGACGTTTGACGTTTGACGTTTGACCAATTTTACCCCCAGAAAGAGCGTCAACGCCGAAACCAGTCCCAACTGCGCGTACATCCGCGCCTCCTGGCTGTAATAGACGGACAACGGATGTATCGCCACAAGCAATGCCGCACTCAACGCCGTCAGCCAGCCGCCGGCGCGTCGCCCGACCGCTGCGGCCGCCGCTACCGTCAACACGCCGCACAGCGCCGAGTACGCGCGCAAGGCGAATTCACTCTCGCCGGCGAGACTGCGCCAGCCGTGCAGCAGCAGATAGTAGCCGGGCGGGTGGATGTCGCCGGCCGCGCCCGCAATAATCAGGGGGACGGGACGTTCGACCAGCCGCGCGGTGTTGCCTTCGTCGTTCCAGAAGGATTGCGCGTCCAGCCGGTAGAAACGTAGACCGGTCGCCAGGAGCAATGCGAGTAACACGAGGAACCGAAAGCGAGTCCGACTGTGCATGGGGTGGATCAGGAGAATTTTACAAATTGGGGGGCCAGCGTCGCCCAGATTTTTTCCTCCGGGATGGCGCCGCGCCGCACAAGCAGTGGCGGTGATTGTGTACAATCCACAATGGTGGAGGGGATGCCGAAGGGCGTTGGGCCACCGTCCAGGATGATCGCGACCTGCTCACTAAAATAATCGGCGGCTTCCTGCGCGGTGATAGCCGGTGGATACCCGGAACAGGTGGCTCCGCTGACGAACAATACATCCCCCACGGCCCTCAATAATGGATGCAGTGCGGGATAATTTGGCATCCGCAGAGCGATAGGCATGGCGCGCTGCGCGGTAGATAGATCGCTGCCCGGGGGGAGTAGTATGGTCAAAGCGCCCGGCCAAAAACGCTGCGCCAGCCGCGCCGCCGCTTGATTGACACGCGCCAGCGTATACATAGATTTATTCTCGGCCAACACCAGCGGGAAGGCCGGCTCGCTGGCGCGCTGGCGAATGGCGTATAGCCGTTCAATGGCTTCTGTATTCTCCGGCAGGGTGGCCAGGCCATAGATGGTATCGGTGGGAATGATGATCAGCTCTCCGGCCCGCAGCGCTGTGACTGCGTGAGCAATAGCTTCTGAACTGCGGACGGGCAAGAGCGGTGCGTTCACCCGGCAACCTCGTGCAACACAAACTTTTCTAACAACACTGCGGCGCCATCCTCGGTGACGGGCGGTGCGACCCAGTTGGCTGCGTGGAGGACTTCCGGAATCGCGTTGCCCATCGCTACTCCGACACCGGCCCATTGCACCATTGACAGGTCGTTTTGCTGATCGCCGGCGGACAGCGTCTCCTCCTGCGGAATTCCCAGATGCCGCGCCAGCCATTCCAGCGCGCGCCCTTTGTTTACGCCCTGCGGTACGATTTCAACGAAAAATTTATGGGATTGCACCACTTCCGACTGGGGGGCAAACTGTTGATTGAGGACGAGCGTCATCGCGGGGATGTGTTCCGGCTCGGCCACAAACAAGACTTTGTCCACCGTATGGCGCGCTAGAATTTCTTCCCAGGGGACGTTGACGATGATGTCTTCGCCCAACAACCCTGCGTAGAAAGATACCGGGTAGGCCCACGATTGGATGTAAAGCCGCCCATCCGCATAGAGGACGGTATGCCAACCTCGCGCATCTGCCAACTGCACCGCTGCCGCCGCCACCGGGGTGGGGAGCGTGACACGGTGCAGCACTTCGCCGCCTAGCGCCTGAATCCAGCCACCCTGGTAACAGATCAACGGCGCTGTGATGTTAAGTTGTTGCGCAAATGGCGCGGCACCAGAAAACATCCGCCCTGTCGCCAGCGTGACGATCACCCCGCGCGCCAGAGCTTGCCTTACCGCTTCTTGTACGCGCGGGCGAATCTGCTGATCGGCGCCCATCAGCGTGCCATCTAAATCGAAAGCGGCTAAACGGATCATAATGAATTATTGACGTAACAATACGGTGATGACGGCAATCCACAGCCCGCTCAGCACGGCTAACAGCCCTCCCCAAAGGAAATAGGCCGCGATGCGCGCGCGTCGGTACAGTAACAGCCCCAGTCCGCCATTGATCGCCCACAGGCTTACCCCCATCAACGCAAAGTAAAAAATGCGCGATGCCGGCGCACGCAGCAGCGGCTCCCCGTTTGGCGTAAAACGCAACGCAATTTCGGCAGGCAGATAGGGGTAGCGCCAGCACAATAACCCCACCAGGAGGATGAGCCAGAGTAGACTGCCGGTTAGAGAGGGCATCCCCATCCGATCATGCCAAATCTCCCAATCCAGAAAACTGGGATGTTGGGAGACTTCCTCAATTTCCTGCGTCGGTCCCATTTCTAAGCGCTCTTTAAACGCTTGCAAAAACTCCGCCAGATCGTGGGGGGAAATGGCATAGGCCATTCCTTCCGTGCGCACAATCACCTGTTGCGCCAGGGGCCGTGTTGCGTAAAAAAGGATAGGGCCGATGTCTTTATCTTCTCCGAAGCCCACGTAATATCCCGGCCAGCGCAGCCCAAACCTCATACGCAGGGATTTCACCTCCGCCCCGGAGAAAACGGCGCGCACCGAAGCCATCGGGATTTGATAGTGGATGGGGCCCCAGTGAATGACGACGGCATTGCGGTCCATTTCGTAGGACGCATTAATGAGTCCCCAAAGTTGCGCGATCAGATAGATAGCAAAACCTAACGCTCCCACGGCGGTCACGCCCATCACAAACGTCCAGATTGAGACCGGGCGGGTCACGTTCCACACCAGCAGCATCACTGTGGTCGCCAGCAAGACTATGACGATCCCCAACCCCACAATCCACCCACGGCGGGTGTCCAATTCCCATTGATTGCGCATCTACATTTCCTGCCGGGCTTCCAGCGCGCGGGTCAATGTGATAGCGTCAGCATACTCCAAATCACCGCCCATCGGCAGGCCGCGTCCCAGGCGCGTCACCCGCACCTCCAACGGTTTCAATCGTTGGATGAGGTAGGCGGCTGTGTAATCCCCTTCGCCGGTGGGATTTGTTGCCAGGATAACCTCGCGGATATTGCGCTGTCCCTCCGCCTGGCTCCGCCGAATGCGTGTTTCCAGTTCGGCAATGCGCAAGTCCTCCGCAAAGATGCCTTCCAGGGGCGAAAGCGCCCCGTGCAACACGTGGTAGTCGCCGCGATATTGCTCGGTCCGCTCCAGGGCCAATAAATCCATTGGCTCCTCTACCACGCAGACCAGACTGTGGTCGCGTTGGGGATCCGCGCAAATGGGACAGGGATCGGCTTCCGTGACATTGTGGCACACCGAGCAGAAGCGGGTGTGTTCCACCAAGCTCTTGAGTGCGTCGCCAATGCGCAGCGCCAGATCCGACTTGCCCCGCAAGAGGTAAAAGGCCAGGCGCGAGGCGCTTTTAGGCCCAATGCCCGGAAGCTCCGCGAGCGTTTCGATCAGGGTGGTAACGGAGGGCGGGACGGCAGCGTTGCCCATAGAATTACAGTAACCCCGGAATGTTCAATCCGCCAGTGAGCGCCGACATCTGGTTTTCCATCAACGCCTGTCCTTTTTGTATCGCCTCGTTAACGGCAGCCAGGATAAGGTCTTGTAACATCTCGACATCGTCCGGGTCTACTACTTCTGGCTTGATCTTGATGCTTTGCACTTCCAACCCGCCTGTGATGATGACCTCCACCATTCCGCCGCCGGCTGAGACCGTGATGCTTTGCTGCGTAGTCTCTTCCTGGACACGCGCCATTTCTTCCTGCATCTTTTGTACCTGGCGCATCAGATCATTGGGATTCATCCGTGGACTGCCGCCACCGGGGCCAAACGCGCCCTTTCTCATCTTGCCACCTTTACTCATTGCTTCATCCTCCAAAAATAGTCCAAAGTCTCAAGTCCAAAGTTCTTTGAAATCTGCTTAATCTGCTGACAAAAAACTTCACTCGCTGAATTTAGGAACTGCGCCCAGCTCTTCCTGAGCACGGCGCACCAACTCATCGTCGGGGGGCGGCGGCGGTTCAGGCGGCGTTGTTGTGCGAGAGCGCGCCGCCGGTTGGCCGGCGTCCGTGGGGGGCGGGGCCGCTGCCTTTTTGGACTGTGTCTCCCATTCCTTTTCCAACATACACCGCACGTAGATGGGTTGTTTGAAGGTTTCGCTTAACAACGTTTCCAACATCCGCCGGTTGTCATCCTGATTGACATTATCCCGATGAAAACTGTGTTGAAATAACAGAACCAACTTACCGGCGCTGTCCACGCCCGCAATTTGGGCGTCGCGCGACAGCGCGGCCAACTTGACCGACTGGATGTGCCCCATCATTTGCCGCCATCGTTCTCGAATGGCGCTAAGCAATTCCGGGGATACTTCGGCAGAAGCCGGTGCGCCGGAGACCTCAACGGCTGTTGTCGGTTCCTTGGCGCGTTCAGCCGTGGTTGACGTATGCGCGCGCGCGCTCGGTTGGACGCTGCGTACTCGCCGCGCTGCCGGCGCGGGCGCCGCAGATGGCGCGGCGGCCGGCGGCGCGGCGACCGGCTGCGCGATTGCCGGGGCCGCGGGGGGGGCTGGCGTCAGGGTCGCTTCGACAAACGCCAGTTCCAACGGCAGTTGCGGCTGCCACCCGGTGCGGCTGATCGCCGCCACCTGGCTGAACAGGCGGATAGCCGCCACCAGCCGTTCCGGCTTGGCAGCGCGGGCCATATCCTGAAAGTGTGGGCGTTCCTCCGTCGTCGGATCCGTCCACATTTCGCCGGCGCCCAAGCGCATCAGCAACAACCCGCGCAGGAAGTCCGCCGTCTGCCGGGCAAGTTGGCGTGGGTCGGCGCCGCCGTCCACCGCGCGGTTGATGACTGCGACGCCCGCGCCTAGATCGCCTGCTAACCACGCCTGGAGCAACGATTGTACCACTTCCCGGCGTTCCGCGCCGAGCATAAGCCGCACGTAGTCGGCGGTGACATCGCCGCCGGCGGCCATCTGATCGAACAGGCTGATCGCGTCGCGCATGCTGCCCGTCGCCGCGCGCGCGATCAAGTCGAGCGCTTCCTGCTCGGCCTGGATATTTTCCGCTTCGGCAATAGCCTGTAGCCGCCCTACGAGTTGCGCCAGTGGAATCCGCCGAAACTCGAATCGCTGGCACCGCGAGAGGATCGTCTCTGGGATTTTATGCACCTCGGTGGTCGCCAGCACAAAGATGACATGCTCCGGCGGCTCCTCCAGTGTTTTCAACAGGGCGTTGAAGGCCGCCGTCGAGAGCATGTGAACCTCATCCACCACATAGACTTTGTACTGTGCTTGCGCCGGGCGGAAGCCTACCTTTTCCAACAGGTCGCGGATGTTATCCACGCCGGTATTGGAGGCCGCATCAATTTCTACTAGATCCATCAATCGCCCGGCGGTGATGGCCTGGCAAATTTCACATTGATCGCATGGCCGCTCGCCTACCGGAGCCAGACAGTTTACGGCCTTGGCGATGAGCCGGGCCGTCGTCGTCTTGCCGGTCCCGCGCGGGCCTGCCAGCAGATAGGCGTGGTGGAGGTGCCCGGCGTGCAGCGCGTTGCGCAGTGTGCGGACAATGTGTTCCTGTCCCACCACGTCATCAAACGTTTGCGGGCGCCATTTGCGATAAAGGGCTTGCGTCATGCTAAACTCCCCAATGTTTTTACTGGCTGTGTAGTCTATCACGGATAGGAAATGAGGCAAATGGCAGGGCGCGGCAACAAAAAAGACCCTGAAGGGTGAGTGCGCCTCTAGGGTCTTTTAGCAGTGTTGTCAGAACTCGGCCAGGGTGTTGGGGGTGAGATTGTGGTTCTCAGGAGATACCCCTGAAACTCTGCCCATGCAAAACCGGGGGCTGTCCCTAGCCCCCGGTTTATCAGAAGGAGGAGAATCATTTTTGTCTACGGCCCCCGACTCCGTATCCATTTATACTGTACCAAATTTTAACCATTTTTACTTGACGCGAATCTGACGATTCCCTTACGATTGGCTGATACTTTGGCGCAGTTGTCCGCAGCCAGCCTGAATGTCCAGGCCGCGTCGCAGTCGCAGGGTATAGGGGATGTGTTGTTCGTCCAGGATGGCGGTAAAATTGGTGGTGTGCTCTGGCGTGGACGGTTGTCCGGCGTAGCCCGGCGTTGGGTTGAGCGGAATCAGGTTGATATGGGCCAGCATCCCTTTAATCCGCGCGGCCAGCGCCAGCGCTTGTTCCGGCGTATCGTTTACCCCGTCAATCAGCGACCATTCAAATGTGACCCGGCGATTGGTACGGGCAATATAATCCGTTACCGCCGCGAACACCTCGTCCAATCCGTATCGGCGGTTGAGGGGCATCAAGATATTACGCAGGGCATCGGTGGCGGCGTGGAGCGAGACTGCCAGGTTTACCTGGGTATCTTCTTCACTGAAGCGGCGGATCCCTGGCGCGACGCCTGCGGTGCTCACCGTGAGGCGACGCTGTCCCATCTGGAAACCTTGCGAATCAATCAACCGATGGAGCGCGGCCAGGGTGTTTTCGTAGTTCAAAAATGGCTCGCCCATCCCCATCAGGACCACATTGGTTAACTTTTGCCCCTGGGCTTCCAAGAGGCGGGCAAAATGTAATACCTGCATCACAATCTCACCGCTGCTCAGATTGCGCCGGAAGCCCATCTGACCGGTGGCGCAAAACTGGCAACCGACGGCACACCCCACCTGGGTGGAGACACACACGCTGCGTCGGTCGGCGTAGCGCATCAACACCACTTCAATTTGCTCGCCATCCTCTAGCGCTAGCAAATCTTTGCGAGTTTCTCCATCCAGGGATTCTTGGACGGCCTGGATATGGGGCGCGGTCAGGCGGGTGGCCTCGGTCAGCCGTTGGCGCAGCGATTTGGGAAGCGAAGTCATCTGGTCCACATCTGTGACGAGACGCCGGTAAAGCCATTCCCAGATTTGCCGGGCGCGATAACGGGGTTCGCCCCAATCGGCCAACCATGCCTCCAGGGTCGGCAGGTCTAAATCATAAAGATAAGGTAATGACATAAAAAAACCTCGCTGACGTTTGTGGAATTCCCCATAGGGGATCAGGGCCGTTGGGCTTGCGTCGCCCTGGATTGCGGCCAGTGTGCGTAACGTGTCCGGCATACGGGGCATTGCAGGTAATGCTGCTTCTCCCCCAGGGGGATGATGGGCAGCCAGAAAATGTGGAAATACATCCTACCGCTGCGGGGTTGCAATGTTACCGTCTGCCCACAGGCCGGGCAGCGAGCCAACTGCGCCATTCCTGCCGGGTCATCCTGTTTGACTTCGCGGGTTCCAAAGAACAGAATCATAGGGTGTCCTCCTGCCAGACTTGGACCAACTCAAGCAGATTGGCAAAAACGCGATCCGGGCGGATGGGCGATGCGCGCAGCGTCTCCGCATCCGATACGCCCGAAAGCACCAATGCGCTCGACATTCCCAGGCGAATGCCGCCCAAAATGTCGGTATCCAGCCGGTCGCCGATGACCAGTGTGGTTTCCGGTGTCGTGCCCATGCGTGTGAGCGCCTGCTCATAAAGAACCGGCTCCGGTTTACCAATCATCACCGGCGCTTGCCCCGTCGCTACTTCCAGGGCGGCCACCTGCGCGCCATTGCCGGGCACCAATCCCTCTTCCGTCGGATAGGTGCGATCTGGGTTGGTCGCAATAAATTGTGCGCCGGCGCGAATGAGCCGCGTAGCGGTTGCCAGCTTGCGCCAACTGAACTGCTGATCCCAACCCACCACCACGTAGTCGGCCTGGTCGGTTGCATCGTCAGTGAGTACCTGGAACCCACGCGCGCGCAAAGCGTCCATCACCCCCGTTCCCCCGATGGCGTAGACTGCCGCGTCAGGCGGCTGCACCGTGATCAAGTAATCGGCCGCCCCCTGTGATGAGGTCAGCACATGTTCCGGCGTGGTGGTGATGCCCATACCGGCCAGTTTTTCTACATACATCTGCGGGGTTCGGCTGGAATTATTGGTGACCAAGACGTATTTCAAATTTCGTGCATGCATCCAGGTGAAAAACTCATGTAGGCCGGGCAAGGGGGTGTTGCCCCGCCACAGCACGCCGTCCATATCACATATCACGCCGCGAATGGCGCTAAGGGATGGGGGGCGGGCTGTTCCTGCCGCCTCGCGCAGTTGTGTGTAGACTTCGGGTGTGTCTATGTCCGTAAATACCTCTGCATTGGGGACGGGGGTATAGTTTAGCTGGGGGGCGTAACGATCGAAGAGCGCGCGTCCGCCCATGTCGCCGGAGAGACTTGCCAGCTCTGGGAAAAACTCCCGACTGAAGACGGCCGGTGTGCCGCGTCGTTCGCCTGGCGCGCCAGAGACAACAATGCCGTGTGTTTGCCGCCATTGCGCCATCAGACCGCGCAGGTGTCCCGGAGTGAGCAGCGGTTGATCGACAGGGAGAATGAGCGCCGCCGCCACATCCGGGGGGAGGGCGGCCAACCCCACATTCAGGCTGGCGCTCATTCCTTCTTGCCAGCGATAGTTTTGGACGATTTGTACCGGCAGGCCAGCCAGCGCCGGTAAGATCTGGTCACTATGCGCCCCTAGCACGACGACCACTGGCGTCAAGCCGACATTCCAGGTCATTTCGACCATGTGGACAATCAGAGGACGCCCGTTCCAGTTGAGCAACTGTTTCGGGGCGCCCATGCGGGCGGATTCTCCAGCCGCCAAAATGATCGCAGCGATAGGTTTTTCTGACACGACGTGGGTTCCTTTGCTATTCTACCGAACAATAACCAACTTTACCTGCATCGGTAGTATAGCATTGGAACCAATCAGGACAAGTACCCTACATGGCATTCATTTCTGAGAGGCGACAAACGAGCCGGCGCCCTGCCAGGGTTGCACCAGGCCTTCCTCTACCAGGCATTGCAGCGCGCGACGGGCTGTATCCCGGCTGATGCCATACGTAAGCGCCAATGCGCGTTCGGAGGGGAGTTGATCCCCTGTTGTCCATTCTCCGTTTTCGATGGCCTGTCTCAGTCGTGTGGATAACTGATAATATAGTGGCTCAGGATTGTTTTTTGAAAGCATCTCCTACCTCCCTACAATATAAGATTTCATCCTTATTAAAGCAATATGACCTTTCAGATGCCTGATCATTTGATGGGGATGCCTGATAAATTCCTGCCAATTTCAAGTTTTTCCACGTTTTTGCGGAGTGTCCATTGGCGGTAACTATTTCTAATGACATTCGAAGATCTGACCGATTGCGCCTTTGGCGGGGTGTGTTAGAATTCTCCTGTTATGGGCAGTTTGAAGATAAGGAGAAGATAAACGTCCTATGGAAGAAGAAATTGATCTGCGAGTCTACATTGACATATTGTTGCGCTGGTGGTGGTTGATCGTTTTAGGAGCAGTGTTAACGGGCGGTGTGGCTTTTACGCTAGGACTGTTGCGGCCCCCCACCTATGAAGCCGTTGCCGGTGTAGTCTCTCTCAGAAGCCGCGCGGATATTTCGTTAGGTTCTAGTTTCCAATCGGTGACGGATGAGGATTTATCGTCACTGGGCAGTCTCAGCGCCGCGGCTATGATTGAGCGCAATAAGTTGCGTCTCAACACCCTGGCCGGGATGGTGCGCAATGGGGCGGTAGCGGAACAAGTCGTTGCGGAATTGCAGACTCAGTTAGATGAAGAGGAACGTGAACCGGCGGTTCTCCAGCAACTTGTTCGTGGCGAAGTCATGGAAATAGAAGGTGGCGGAAGCAGCGATACTATTCAGATCATTGTATCTCACCGCGATCCAGAGAAGGCGGCGCTTATTGCGAACGCCTGGGCCAAAGCGTATGCTGCTTACGTGAATGCTATCTATGGAGACGCTACATTCATGCCCTTTGAAGATATCCGTGTGCAGATGGCGACCGCCAGAACGGAGTACGATACGGCGCAGGAAACCCTGCTAACTTTCTTGAGTGAGAATGATCAGGTTTTTGAGCTACAACGGCAAATTGAGGAAGAGGAGCTGATCATTGCGAACCTGCGCACGGCGCGTCGCACGGCCATTTCTGCTGTAGTGGATAAGGAAGTGCAAATCAAACAACAATTGATCCAGGCGTATATGCAGGATGATATTGATAATCGCCTGTTCGCTTTTAACAAAGGGCAAGAGGCGAATCGTAAAATTCTAGGTACATGGATTGATGCCGAAGTTGCCAATCGGGTGGGCGCTATTGAACGCGATCGCAATATGCGGTTAAAGTTGTTTGAAACTTCCGTGGCGGCAGAAGCCGATGCTAAACTCAAGGTGTTTGATGCGCAACATGCGGCTTTATTAACAACTTTGGATGAGACTTACGCGCGCAAATTGCGTTTACAGAGCTTGCTTCCAGATGCGCGTTTGATGCGCGAACAGCTGATTGTGGGCGGCGATGCTGCGGCGCGCAGCAATGGATTGGCGTTGTTGGCGTTTAAGTCCCAGGTTTTTTCTACCGATGTTGGGTTGCCTTTTGAGCGTTTGGATCTTCAGGCCACATCCATTGACGCCCTCAACCCCGATCGCAATGCCGACGAGCAAATCGCCGATTTGGATGCCCTGATCGCGGCGATGGAAGCCGAACTGGATATTGTCAACGCCGAGATTCAAACCCAGTCGGAATCTTTGTTGCAGGGCGAGGGGTATGCGTTTTTGGACACCCTGACCCCGGAGTTGTGGTCATCATCCTGGGATTCTGTGCTGACCGATACAGCGATTGTATCGGGTAATCTCACGGCATACATTGTGGAGAGATACTCCGATCTATTCGATTTAGGCCCTATTGCTTTGTCGGCCACGGCTGTGGCAACTGATACCCCTCTGTTCGCCGAGATCCAAGTGCTCTATCCCGAACTTTTTGCCAAGGACCCCTGGAAAGAATTGGCCGAAACAATTCCGAAGGAGACGGAGGTAGGTACGCTGGCGAATCAGATGGCCCAGGAATTGTTAGATATGCAAGGATTGGAGGAATTGCTCTCGTACAGCACCCTGGAGGCTCCGCTTTCTCAAGAGATTGCCCGCCGCGAGTCCTCGGTGCGCGAGCTTAAGGCGGATATTGCGCGTTTGGAGCAGGTGAAGATTGATCTCCAGCAGCGGCGTGACCTGGCCTGGAAAGCTTATTCTACCTTGTTGTCCACATCCCAAGAAGTTGATATTGCTGCGGCCTCGCGGAGCAGCGAAGTGCGGTTTGCGTCACCGGCGCTGCCGCCACGGAATCCTACCGGGCCGGGGAAGTTACTGATGACCGCAGTCGGGATGGCCGTGGGTTTCATGCTGGGCGTATTTGGGGCTTTCTTGTTTGATTACGTCGGAATGGAGAGCACGCCGTACTATATGTGGCAACAACTGCGTCGTATTGGTCAAATTCCTCGTTCTGTATGGGGCGCTCCATTACCGGAAACCTCTGCGTCGGTTGTCGCTGTGCGGGATGCGCCTCCTTCCGATGAGGAAAACTCCGCGTCATAATGCCGTGATTCGGAGGTTGTTTCTTTGATGGGACGGTTCGTTCTTTTGGGATTGTTATGCCTGGGGGGGATTATCCTGTTGGTGCTGGACATCCCCCCCGTGTCGTTGTCCTGGGAAACTGCCAGTGAAGTGGGGACAGCGGGGTTTCACGTTTACCGTTCCTCCCTGGCAGACCCAACGTTCATGCGCGTCAACCCGGCGCTGATTACTGCTCAGGGCGATGAGATGACCGGCGCTTCCTATCGCTTTGTGGATGATGCGGTCGTCGTTGGACGGCGTTACGTGTATCGCATTGAAGAAGTGGAGTGGGATGGCACAATCAATAGCTACCCGGAGACCGTGATCGTGCGCGCGGGATTGCCCCGAGTCTGGACGAAGATTGAAGGTGCATTCCTGGTGGTGTTGGCGGCATTCTTGTTTTGGCGTAACCGTAAACGTTGCTGATGTTATTGAAATTTGGTATTGCCGGAACTGCCCTGGAAGTTCAGGGAGCAACGGAGTGGCTTTCGCCGCTACGCATGGTATGGGCTGCCTGGACGCCGGCTGCGGCCGTTGTTCCCTGGTCGGTGGACGTATTGCCTGCGCCAGACTTTTCGCCTCCTACCGCCCCTCTGTTTGAGACCTTGCCCCGTTGTAATGGCGGTGTATGTACACTGTTGTCTGCCGGTTTTGAGGGATGCGTGGATGCGACACAGGGGCATGCGTATCTACAAGCACACCCCCACGCTACCCCCGCCGATATTGGCTATTTTCTTCGAGTGACACTGGCTGTACAGGCTTTTGCGCGCGGCGGACTTCTGTTTCATGCGGCTGGCGTTGTTCATCGGGAAAAGGGCTATGCGTTATTTGGCCTCTCCGGCAGTGGGAAAACTACTGCGGCGCAACTATCGGCTCCCGATCCGGTCCTCAATGATGATCTGCTTCTGTTATGGCCTGACTCTGCCGGCTGGACGATGTATGCGACCCCTTTTGGTAAGCGCCGGGGCAATGTGCTGTCCGCGCCATTATGCGCCTTCTTGCGTTTGATGAAGGCATCCGAGGTTTTTGTTGTGCCGCTGCCTTGTGGACGCGCTCTGGGCGAATTGGCCTCCAATACACCGGTCATGGTAGGCGATCCCCTTTGTTTGCCTGAGGTCATGGCGCGTTGGGAAGGAATCATGCGCCAGATTCCGGTTTACGCGCTACATTTTCGGCGTGAACCGACATTTTGGGAGGTAGTAGATGCTGAGCTTGGATGATCGCCTGCGGGCTAATCCGGCGGCCGTTACGCGGGAGGCCGAAGGGGAATTAGTAGTGGTGTTGCCCGAACATGGAAAATTTGTTGTGTTGAACAGGGTGGGGATGCGGGTTGTGCAGCTGGCCGATGGCGCGCGTTCTTTGCGGGATATTGCCGCCCTTATTGCTGAGGAGTTTTGCGCCGATATGGCTCAAGTAGCAGCGGATGTCTTGAAATTCTCCGGCACGTTGTGTGAACGCCAGGTGTTGTTGCCAGTAGCCCCGCCGTCCTCTTAATGACTGTTGCGATGCGCGAAACCCGCGTGTTTCAGGTGGACCCGCAACACCCCGATCCGGCGCCGATTCGCTATGCTGCGACCGTGTTGCAGGCCGGGGGGTTGGTGGCATTTCCCACTGAGACGGTGTATGGCCTGGGGGCCAATGCATTGGATGCCCGGGCCGTGGCAGGGATTTTTGCTGCCAAAGAGCGCCCATTTTACGACCCATTAATTGTCCACCTGGCGGACGTGACCGGTTTGGCCCAAGTAACACAGTCACTGCCGCCCTTGGCATTGGAACTGGCTGCCCATTTCTGGCCAGGCCCGTTGACGCTGGTGCTCCCTAAAGCGCCGCAGGTGCCGACAGAGGTCACCGCTGGCAGCGCGACGGTGGCGGTGCGCGTACCGGCGCATCCGGTGGCTCTGGCCCTGATTGCCGCTGCGCAGACTCCGATAGCGGCCCCCAGCGCCAATCGCTTTGGACGGATCAGCCCAACGCACGCGCAGCACGTCTTTACCGACTTAGCCGGACGGATTGACGTGATCCTCGATGGCGGCCCCACGCGCGTGGGCGTAGAATCCACCGTGCTATCGTTGCTCACCTCGCCGCCGACGATTTTGCGGCCTGGCGGGATTAGCCGGGAAGCGTTGGCGCAGTTCTTGGGTGTGGCGCCCCTGTTGGCTGCCTCAGCGTCTGTTTCAACGGCGCTCCCCTCTCCCGGAACCACGTTGCAGCACTATGCCCCCCGGGCGCGTGTGTTCTTGTATTGTGGGCCGCGTCCAGTGATGTTGGCGGCGATGCATGCGGAAGCGGTGCGGCTGACCGCGCCGGGTGTGCGTGTGGGCTTGTTGACGGCGATTGAAGACGTGCCAGCGTTGGCAGACTTGTCGGCAGTGATCCAGCCGGTTGGCTCTGAGGACGCCTTGGACGAGGTGGCGCGTCATTTGTTTGCCGGGTTGCACGCCCTAGATCAGGCCGGCGTAGCCGTGATTCTGGCCCGCGATTTCGGGACGGCAGGATTGGGGTTGGCCATCCGCGATCGGCTGACCCGGGCGGCCGCCGGACGGGTCATTGATTTGGAGATGCAAAAAGACCCTGAAGAGTGAACCTTCAGGGTCTTGGCGTGTTAGCGGTGTTTACCCACGTAGGAAATCCCGCAGGCGGCGCGCGTGGGCCGGATGTCGCAGCCGACTAAGGGCTTGTGCTTCAATCTGACGCACGCGCTCGCGGGTAACCCCCAATTTTTTGCCAACTTGTTCCAACGTGTAGGTCTGCCCGTCCAGCAGACCATACCGCATCTGTAAGATCTTTACTTCGCGCGGCGGCAGGTCGGCCAGAATTTCAATGAGCAGATCGCGCAACATTGCGGAACTGACTTCGTCGGGCGGCGCCGGGCTTTCAATATCCTCTACAAAATCGCCGAGGGTGCTCTCCTCTTCGTCGTCGGTGGGCATTTCCAGGGAAAGTGGGCGGCGGGCCACATCCAACATCTGTTCCACTTTGCGTACCGGGATTTCCATCTCGGCGGCCAATTCTTCCGGCGTTGGGCTGCGACCGAGGCGTTGGGTCAGTTGATGGGAGATGCGCAACATTTTGTTGATCTGGTCCCCCATATGCACCGGGACGCGAATCGTGCGGCTTTGGTCGGCGATGGCGCGGGTGACGGCCTGGCGGATCCACCACGTTGCGTAGGTTGAAAATTTATGACCGCGCTTGTAGTCAAATTTATTAGACGCCCGGATCAGGCCGATATTGCCCTCTTGAATCAAATCCAGGAAAGGTACACCACGCCCGATATATTTTTTAGCGACACTGATGACCAATCGCGAGTTGGCGCGAATCAAGTGTTCGCGTGCGGCAATCCCATCGTGAATCTCCCCTTCTAATTGCCAACGCTTTTCCTCACTGCCGTATTTGCCGGTGCTGAGTTTGTTTTGCGCTTTTTTGCCAGTTTCCATACGTCGAGCCAGAGTCACTTCTTCCTCGGCGGTCAGGAGGGGAACTTTACCGATCTCCTTCAGGTACAGTCCGATTGTATCATCTACCTCAATTGCGCGATAAATATCTTCCTCGGCTTTTTCATCTTCGCTGTCATCGTCAATATCAAAATCAGTCAGTTTGCCCATGGCGGCATCGTCTGGCTGCCCCACCATAATGCCCGCATCCATCAAAGATGAGATTAACTCATCCAGGCGCGTGACATCCTCCTCCGCTTCAGGGAAGGCGCGCAGAATATCATCATAAGTCACGAAGCCCTGGTCATATCCCAGGTTCATCAGGTAATCTTCGCCGGTAAGGTCTTCGCCTATGGAAGTAAGTTCTGCTTCGATAGCTTCTACCTCAGCCTCTCCCTCAGCCTCGGTATCAGTATCTGCTTCGTCCTCTTCTAATAAGCTGTCATCCTCTTCTTCCAGTTCTTCAAATTCTTCTTCCAGTTCTTCTTCAAATCCTTCTTCTTCGTGACTTTCGTCTAACAATGTGTCGGTGAAACTATCGTCTTTGACCAAGATCTCAATTCCTTACTACTCAAGTTTAAGAAAGCATTGTTTGAATTCTCTTGCGTTTTTGGTAGCCCTGTGTTAAACGCAAGCCCTACTATAACATAATATGGCCGGGCTTGTCAAGTAGTTTAAAGGGGTTTTTGCCCTTCTGTGGGATCGGCCGGGAGCGCGAACGATATTCGCAGGCCTTGTCCGGGGGCGCTGCCAAACGCAAATTTCCCATCCAGCATTTCGATACGCTCGCGCAGCGTGGGCAGATTCAGGCGGATGGCGTCCGGCGTTGTCAGTCCTTCATCCAATTCAAAATGGTTGCCATTCGCCTCAAACTTAACGGTGACGTTCTCTTCGTTCAGGTCCATCGTCACATTGATGTTGGTGGCGCGCCCTTGTTCGCGCCCGATGTGGATCAGCGTTTGGATGACGCGGAAGATCGTGACTTCTTTGTGTGCCGCGATGCGACGATCTTTGCCGGTGACGGTGAGGCGCACGCCGTCGAAACCGGTCTCGGCCAACCCCTCGACGTAACGTTTGATGGTGGGCATCAACCCCAGATCGTCCAACATCATCGGGCGCAGGTCAAAGATGAAGGTTTTCACCTTCTGGAAGGTGCTGACCACGTTTTTCTTAAGTTCGCCTAATTCAGTGCGGGCGCGTTCCGGGTCGCGGTCAAAGAGCCGTTCGCAAATTTCAGCTTGCAACACCAGGTTGGTGAGCGATTGCGCCGGACCATCATGCATTTGGCGCGAGAGTCGCAGACGTTCCTGCTCTTGAGCTTCAATGATGCTGATGACCATCGCCTGGGGCGTCATTTCGTGCTCGAGCGCGCCGCCTTCCGCGTCAGAGGTTTCGGTCGGTGCCGTGTATTCCAATACTTTTTGGTAAAGTTCTGCGATGCGGGTCAGGTTGCGTTGGTCACTTTGTAATTTTTCCAACTGCCCACGCATGGTGAAGAGTCGCTGTTGATTCTCTATCAGATAGGTATAGGTGCTTTTGATGTCTTCACGGGGGATCGTGTCAAAAGTCGCTTCGACCTGACGGGTGCGAGCTACCGCGCGGGAGTTGGTTTGCATAAAGCGGTCTACTTCTGAAGACGTCTGTTGGATTAACATGTCTACTTCTTTAAGTTCGCGCTTGACCTGATCATACCCCTGACGGCAGAAATTGACGAAAAACTCCCAGTTGGCGTCGGACATAGCTTTTTCTCCTCTTATAAAAAGATTATGCTGATTCTTCTTCGTGTGCTGTTGTGGGCAGGTGTACCCACCCATGGCGCAGGGCATAAATCGCAGCCTGGGTGCGATCGGATAGATTCAGTTTGGCCAGGATGGAGGTGACATGGTTTTTGACCGTCTGCTGGCTAATATTGAGTTGATAGGCGATTTCCTTGTTGCTCAATCCTTGAATAATTAATTCCAGAATTTCCATTTCCCGCGTGGTCAGCGGCGAAAAAGTGGTGTCCTCCGGTTTAATGCCATAACGCCGATAAAGTTCCAACAACCATAACTCGGCCTGTTCTGGCGTCAGGCGCTTGTTGGCAATCACATAATAGCCTTGCGCCACGGTCCGTACAGTGTCTAACAATTGACTGGGCGCCACATCTTTGGCAAAATAAGCCGAGGCGCCAATCCGAATGGCATGGTAAATTTGCTCCTCATCGTCATAAGCGGTCAGGATAATGACATTCACTTCCGGACGCCGGTTTTTGAGTTGGTGTGTCACCTGTAAACCGTTTAATCCCGGCAGATTGACATCCATTAACACGACATGGGGGGTGATTTTCGTCAGCAATTCCAATGCTTCCTGACCATCACCACTCTCGGCAATGATGTCAATATCCGGCTCTCGGCTGAGTACGTCGCACAAGCCTTTGCGAAAGAAAGGATGGTCGTCTACCACCACAACCCGGATAGGAGTATCTTTTTTATTCGATTGACCTGGCATGGTTTATGTCCTCTGTGACCCCTGCGTATAGTATACTCTAGCTTTTTGAGAAAGGGAATGGAGCTTGCAAAGAGTCCGTTTTTTACAGAGCTTGCTTGTAAAGACCCGCGTCACGCTTCACAAGAAGCGTTGGATGGAAAACACCCCCGGGTCCTGTTGCTGCAGCAGCAGCGCGGCCAGCCGTTCTGCGGCGACGAATGCCCAACTTGCGCCCCACGGCCCCAACCCGTTCAGATGATAGACGTTGGGTTGCTCCGGCAGTGCGCCAATGATGGGCAAGCCGTCCTGGCTTGCTGCAACCCACCCGGAATGTCGGTCACGGACGATGGCTTGGGGACAGAGCGGTTTGACTTTTTCCAGCAGGCCGGGCCACGCATTGGGTTCGCCCTGTGGCGTCCAGGCCGCTACCCGCCACCCTTCCCCCTCTGCCAGCGCGACTATTTGACCACCGGACAGGATCAGCGGGGTCGGCAGTGCTGTATTTACCGCGAGATCGAGGCAATGGGTCTGGACGACGCGCAGCAAGGGGCGCAGCGCCGGGCCGAGGTGTAACGCATGCGCGCCGCCGGCCAGCACGACCCTCCTGGCTCGGAGATACCGTTTGCGCGCCCAAATGGTCAGCAGCGCTGGCGGAGTGGAGGTTGCTGAGGGTTGTTTGATAGCTTGAACCTCGGCCTCCGTTTCTAGTGTGATGTTGGGATGCTTCAGCAGCGCGGCCACCAGGGCCGCCGGCTTGTAGGCAATATCGTCTTTGGTGTAGAGTGCTGCCAATTGATTTTGCTCATGGGCCGCTTCCATTGTGACCGAATAGGCCTGGTCGTGCAGGAGCTTGGCTGATTGTTCAAGTTGCTGTACTTCTTGGGGAGCCTCCGCGACCCGTCGGCTGCCGACCCGGTGGATGGGCAACCCTGATGCCTCCAAAGTCTGACTGAGGTAGGCCAGATTTTCGCGGGTCAGTTCCCAAATTTGTTGGGCCACGACAGCCCCCAGGCGAGTTTGGAGAGCGCTGTAAGGTTCTGGCGTCCCCAGTAGGGCCAGGCCGGCGCCGCGCGCCGCGCTTCCTCCCGCGCGCCCTTGGGCTTCCATCACCACGACTCTTTGCGCGGCCTCAGCCAAACGACGGGCGACAATCGCCCCGGCCAGGCCGCCGCCAACAATGACAACGTCGTAAGTATCTAGGGCTGTGGACATACGACTCCTTTGCGCATAAACGAGTTATTTTACGACAATGACCGCTTTGTCAAAGAACGCAGCGTTGTTGATATGCGGATAAGTAGGCTCTGCGTAGAAGCAGACGGTAATGCGCCCCAGGCTGGGCGGCGGCGTCTCGGTGGGCGTGGGTTTTTCTTCCCCATGTTCTGGCGTGGGAGCCGGGGTGCTGGTTGGGCTTTCTCCGGGCGGCACTACGATAGTTGGCGACTGCAAAGTCACAATGCCGTTGTCCTGATTGAGGCGTTCTTCTTTTCCCCATTGGGCATCATAGCAGTTATCAGCGCCGGAGGGGTCAATCCCGGCCTTGACGATGACTCGATCCAGGGAAGAGAAGACATTGACTTTGATTTGAAAATAGAGCTTACTTCCGGCGGGTACTGTGATGGTTTGGTGAACCCAGGTTCGATATTTAAGCCAACGCATAGTCTCAATTTTCAGGGTTGAGCCGTCAATTTGCCGCAGCGGATCGTCGGCGGCAGAAAAGAACGGCTCGGCGTAAGAGGTTTCAACATCGGCCTGTTGACCGGGGCGATAGTTGACGTAAGCATCCCACTTCCAGCCGGGGATGCGATTGGTCATCAACATATCAAAATTGTCATTGTTGAGGAGGATCGGCGCGGGCGTCGGTGTGGGTGAGGGGGTGAAGGTAGGGGAGGGAGTGGCGGTGGGAAACGGCGTGACCGTCGGCGTCCGCGTGCGTGTGGGTTGAGGGGGGATGGTGGGCATGACCGTTGGCGTCGGTGTGGGCGTCCAGAGCGGCTTTTCTATGCGCGTTGGCGCGACTGTGGGTGTCGGCATGGGCGGCGGTGCCAGTGGCCGCGTCATCGTCGTGATCACAATCGCGGCCATGCCTCCAATGACAATGACATTCGAAATAGCGAGGATAGCCAGGATCGTCTTTTGGGTACGACTAAAAGTTTGCATAAGTTTTTTCCAATAGAGATTAGTTGGGCCACAGAAAACGTGACTTTAGTGATTTTGGTGGTGGCATCATAATTTACTCTCAATAATACTCCAAGGTTAATGGTGTGACAAGCGCATATTTCATGGAGATGTGGTTCACGAAAAAGTCAGGCTTAACCTCTTGACAAAACCCTGTGGATCGGCTATTATATATCTGTAACAGATATATCTATAATGGATATAATAACTTGACGAAAGACACCTATGGAGAATCGCACACCGGAAATAAACGAGCTTTTACCATTGACCGCGGCAGTCTTCCAAATTCTGTTGGCCCTGGCCGATCAGGAACGGCACGGGTATGGGATTATGCAAGAGGTCGCGGCGATGACGCAGAATCAAGTACAGATGGGGCCGGGGACGTTGTACGGCACGATCAAGCGGATGCTCAACGCGCGCCTGATCGCTGAATCGGATGAGCGCCCCGACCCAGAACTGGATGATGAGCGTCGTCGCTACTACCGGCTGACGGATTGGGGACAACAAGTATTGGCTGCCGAAACGCAGCGGTTATCTGCTTTGGTCTCTGTGGCGCAAACCAAGCGAGTGTTTGGCGGTGCGGGAGGCGGCGTATGACGTCCCGCCCGGCCTTCGATGGACTGCCCTCGGCAGAACGTCTCTATCGCAGCTTGCTGTGGGTTTATCCGGCGGCGTATCGGCGCGAGTATGGCGCGCTGATGACGCAGTTGTTTCGGGATTTGCGCCGCGACGCCTATCGTCAGGCCGGCCGCGTAGGAGTGGTGCGCTTGTGGGGGCGTATCCTGGCGGAGTTGACCGTCACGGCAACGGTTGAACACATTTATAGCTTACAGGAAGGAGCGCGTACGATGAGCAAGCAACAACATTGGCTGATTCTTTCTTTGGCAGGGCTGCCGCTGTGGTTGGGGATGTTCCTCTTGTTGCTCAACCCCATCTTTATGCGACAGATGGTCGTACCCAATGCGGCGCAGCCGCTTGGCTGGCTGATGACGGCAGCGATTTTGGGATTGACCGTGGGCGCCTACGCGCTGCAACGCAAACTGCTGCTGGCGGGGGCAACGGATACGTCCGCCGGTGTGACGCAGGATCACCGCTTTCTGCGGTCAGTCCTGTTCGGCCCGCTGCTTGCCCATCTGCCGTGGCGTCACGGAGTGCTCTTTGTGGGCAGCGTACTGTTTCTGGTTTTGCCGGCCTTGTTGCTGGTGCTACTCGGCCCGGCGCTCATGAGCCTTTTAGCGCGCGGCCTCCTTCCCTGAGAGTCGCTACAGAGAACACAGAGGACGCAGAGGAAGAAATCGCCTCAACGTTTAAACGTTATAACGTTGGAACGTTTCTGTTTTTTTTCCGGCTCACGACGTTCATGTTCCACAGTTCGCCGGGATAGCGGGTGGGTTTCCACAGGGCGAAGTTGTCAATTCGCAGGACTTCAAAACCGCACCGGCGGAGCAGGACCATGATGGTGTGGGCGTCGAAGTGATAGGTGTGGGCAATCAGCGAGGCCGGCGGGCCTTCGGCGGCGGTCTCCGGCAGGCGCAGCACCAGGAGGCCGCCAGGCTTCAACAGCGCCCGCGCTTTTTCCAGATGCGCCGCCGGGTCCAACGTGTGTTCGATCACGCTGTACATCCCCACCACGTCGAAGCTGGCCGCTTCCCCGTCGTAATCCAACAGACTGCCGCGCAGCGCGGCGACGCCCGCCTCGTGCATCCGGTCCACGCAGCCTTGATCCAGCTCCAATCCCACCACCTGCCAACCCCGCGACGCCGCCGTGATCAACATGGCCCCATGGCCGAAGCCGGCTTCCAGCAAACGACCGGGCGCGGCAAATTCCTCGATCTGCTGCAAGCGGATCTCGGCCACGCGCTGCCGTTCGGCGGGATTGGAATGAACGTCGAGGGTGGCCTGTTCGAGCAAGGGATCGTCCGGCCCGGCGGCGTGGTAGCGCTGGCTGTACAACTCCTGGTAAAACGCCTCTGTGGGCTGCGGGTCGAGCCACATCATACCGTCGTGCCGGCAGCGCACGGTATGAAAGCGGCGCTGGTTCAGCACGAAGGAATTGAGCGGCGTGAAATCCCGCCGCCCGCAGAGCAGGCAGGGCTTTTCCAGCGCCGGGATTTCGCCCAACTCAGGGATGGTCAGGTTGAAGACTTCGTGTACAGCTTCCATATCTTTAACAGGATGAACAGGATGAACAGGATGAACAGGATTTCTATCCTGTTCATCCTGTCTGAGTGGATGTTTAGTGGCGTTTCCTGCGCCAGACGTACAACGCGCCTGCGGCCGGGATCAGGAGCAGCCAGGCATAAGAATGACGCGCGAATCCGCGCAGGGCGACGGCGGTGGGGGCGTTGGCGTCGCCGGACAGCGTCCACACACTGAGTTCGGTCACGCCGGCTACCGTCACACAGTTGCGCGTGGTATCCACCACGCCTCCGCGATCTTCCCAGGCCCAAAGGGTTTCGTTCCAGCGATAGGCATGGAGGCTGCTCTCATTGGTCACGCCGGCTGCGGCCAATTCTGCCCCGGTGTAGCACAATTTGAGAGTGAGCGTAAATGGCCCGCTGCTGGCCGTCACCGTCCACAGGATAGGAAATTCGCCGGCGTTGTGACTCAAGCCGGGGAACTCGGCGCGCTTGTAGCCGGTGATGATGACTGGGTTGCCGCCGGTGACGGTGACGCTGACCCCCGTGTTGCCGCCGACCGGCGTTTCCCCGGAGAACATCACGGCGACGCCATCCACATCCGCCGGTTGTCGCTCGAAGGCGCCTATGTCGCATGTGAGATTGGCGGGGCGCGGCTTGCCGCGCTGATCTGTAGTTGAACAGGAGGCGTTATCGCCTGTGTTAAGGGCCGGACTGCCTGTCAGCAGCGCGTGCGTCTTGGTGCGTCCGCCGTACAGCGCCAGCGGGCCGAGTTGGGGGTCGAGCGGGGTTCCAGCACAAGAGCCATCCTCTACCAGGTTATGGCCGTTGCTGATAATCGCGCTCCCATTGGCACAATCTCCGCCCGTGCTATTGGCGATGATCGTATTGCCGTAATTGAGCGTCCCCCCGTTGGCGACGCCGCCGCCCAGAGGGGCCGAATTGTGGGAGAGCGTGCAGTGGGTCAGCGTCAGGGCGTTCGTATTGAGGATACCACCGCCGCCGGAGTTGGTGGCCGAATTGCCGGAAAAGGTACTGTTTTGTATGGCGGCCGCGCCGGCGTTGTAAATACCGCCGCCTAAGCTGTTGGCCGAATTGCCGGAGAACAGACTATCCTTGACCGTCACGTTTCCCTGGTTGTAGAGGCCGCCGCCCTCGGTTGCTAAATTACCCGACACGGTGCTGCGTATGACCGTTGCGACGCCAGCGTTGTAAATACCGCTGCTCCAGTTTTGGGACACGATGCTATCCAACACCGTCAATTGCCCGTTATTGCGGAGGCCCGTGTTGTTGCTGATCACGGCGCTGTGCGTCAACGTCACTTCTGCGCCGGCAGCAATCTCAACGCCGGCTTGAAGCCCCTGGGCGATGGTCAGACCGGACAGGGCGACGCGCGCATTATTGTTCACCAGGAGGACCGAGACGGCGAAATGACCATTGAGCATGATGGGCGGCGTCAGGCCGCTGCCATCAATCATCAAATGTTTGGGGATTTCCAATGGGCTTCCCAATGTGATCGTCTGCCCGGCCAGACTGCTGGCAAAGCCAATGACGTCGCCCGGCTGCGCCGCCGCAATCGCCGCGCGCAGTGAGCAAGGGCCGCTGTCGTGAGTATTTTGCACAGTGAGCGGGTCGTCGCAGCCCGCCAGAAACACGGCGGCCTGCGCCCCCGTCTGCTGACTGCCGCTAAAGTAGGCGGTGTTGGTGACCGTTTCGGCCGGCGCGCCGATGTGCGCCGCGCGGAAGGTCCACGTCAACGCCTCCCCTGCCGTGAGCATTCCCGTCCAGGTGAGGGCATTGCCGACGCGGAGCGTGGGGGTGGGCGAAATGATCCACGAGACGAAGTTCACGGCGGCGGGGAGGGTGTCGGTGAATACCACAGCGGGATCGTCTAACGTGCCGTGGTTGGCTAATACGACGGTGTAGGTGACGACGCTATGATAAGGAACGACGCCGGTGGGAACGACCGATTTAGCGATGACGACCTGGATGGAGTCGGCGCACGGGTCGGCCGCGCTGCCCAAGTCGCCGTAAATATTGTCGTTATCGGTAGCGGTTCCCTCGTCATCCTGCGCCGTATTGCCGCTGAACACCGCCCCGCACGAGGCGGCGGTCACGCTAGCGTGACATTCGGCAGCGATACTGGACGTGCAGAGAAACAATCCTCCACCTTTACCCTTCCCATTACTCTCGCTGATACCGTGATTGGCGCTGTTGCTGTTAAAGGTGACGTTTTTGAGGGTAAGCGCGCCCGCGCGGACAAACACACCGCCTCCCAGCCCGGCCCCCCCACCTCCAGTGCTGTAGGGGTAGGCTCCACTGCCGCCGCCCCAACCGCCCCCACAGTTCGCGCCGCCGCCGCCGCCAAAGCCGCCGTTGCTGCCCGACCCGCCGCCGCCGCCGAAGCCGCCCGATCCGCCCGCAGCGCAGCCGCCGCTGTAATTGGGGCTGCCGCCGCCGCCGCCGCCAAAGCCGCCGTTGCCGCCGCGTTGGGTGCCGCCGCCGAGACCACCGCCGCCGCCGCCGCCGCCGCAGCCGCCGTAGCCGCCG
>JAKQHY010000100.1 GCA_029555965.1 Chloroflexota bacterium
CGATGACCCGGAGGCCTTCGCCAGTGAGGATTTCCAGACACGCCCGCGTCACATCCAGCACTTGCTGCTCCGGGCAACCGTCTTTCAACTCCACGTCCAGCGCCAATGGCAAGTCGGGCTGTCGGTCGGCCAGCGCGTCGAGCAGGCGCATCATCTGCGCGTTGGCGGCAATAGCGGGTTTGACGACGTGATAGGCCGTGACTAACAGTCCGTTATCCCGCGCCCCTTGCCAGTTTTCGGCAAAGCGGGGATCGGTGTAGTAATCCCCAATAGTGGCGCGGATGGCCGCAAAGCTGTACCCGGCTTGGGCTACTTGCGCCCAGTCAATCACGCCCTGATACCGGCTGACGTCTATCCCTTTCGCTCTGTCCATCGGTTTACCCCCATAAATGACAAGCGTAGGGGCAAGGGTGCTCCTACGCTTGTTGCAAGTTTTTCCCGACGAGCAGGTGCGTCACCTGCGAGAGCGGCCAGCCAATTTCAAAGGCGGCTACAGCGACGGCCCACCAGGGTTGGACAGTCCCCCACACAGTGGCCGGAACGAAGTCCACCAACGCTTTTGCCAGCAACGGCAGGCCGACCACGCCGCTCATCACGATCCAGACTTTGGCCTGTGGATTGGCAATGGCGTTAAACCACTTCTGCTTGGAGAGCAGCAGCGAGATGGCCGGCGCAGCCCCGCCGGCCGCCAGCCAGCCCAACGCGCCCAGCAGGTCTTGTGGATTGGTCAGCGCCGGGGGTTCCGGGGTTTGGGCGCTCACGGCCCGGACGCCGCTGAAGAGCAGCAGCGCCAGCAGGACAGCGACTACGGGCACCGTTTGGCGCGGCCCTTTCGGCCCGCGCTTCGGGCGCACGAAGGACTGAGCGTCGCCGCGGCGAATCTGACGGGTGAAACCGCGCCCGATCTTCTGGCCGGTGACCGAGGGCAAGCGCCCTTTCACGCAGTAGTTGTTCACTTGCTGCGGCGACACGCCGATGATCTCGGCAGCTTCATAAACGGAAATCCAATCGTCTGACATACGTACCCTCCTATGGTGGTTTAAAAACAAACGGGGCTACACCATTAAGGTGTAGCCCCGGAATCTTACGTCTCTGGTCAGGCTAATTTAGGCTAAAACTGACTTCAAGGGTGGCCCTGGTTCCTTCGGGTGCAGCCTCGCTTCTCACGGCGCCGTACCCACCCGCCTGTTTGACAATGCGCAGCAAGCGTCTGACTGCCGACACATCGAGCGTCGCGTCCCAGGAAAACGCCAGCACATAGCCCACCACGCGGTCTTTCTTGATGATCAGCTCGGTGGTCTGTCGGGTAATGTGTGGGACGCCCGATCGTGCCAACGCGCCGGTCAGTTGCGTTTTCGAGGTTTCGATCACTGCCTCTAAGTCCATTCCCCGCCAAAGCACCCTCGCAGTTTTACGGGTTTATAATAGCAGCATTATGGAGGTTGTCAATATTTGGAATATAAGAACAAATATTATTGCTTTACATAAAAATATGCTATCCGAATATACAGATATTACAGAATTAAAAGGAGTCCGAGATGACCACAGACGAATTTCTGACCACGGTGTCCAGCACGGACATCATCCGGGACTGGGGTGAGCTTACGCATAAGGCCATAGTGGCTCAAGCAGCCATCCTGGTGACGAATATGCGCCGCCCGTATCTGGTAGTGCTGCCCTACGATGCGTATCTGGCGCTGGTGGCAAAAGCCCAAACACCGCCGCCAGAAACCGCCGCATAGCGCGCGCCGCTCACCGCCGTCCGCCAGTTGTTCAAACTGGCGGACTTTTTGTTTGTACAGTTTGGCTTTCTAAAAATCGCCGCGTTTTTCTGTTCTGTCTTTAGGTTAGTAAACACAGAGCATAGGAGGCGATTGATGACAGAACACGACGTATCCCATAAAGCAGAAACAACCGCTGTGGTATTTGATCCAATCCACACTGCCCAGATTGATTTTTTACTAGCAGACGCCAACGGCGATCCGCGGGCGTTGATCGAATACGATAAGGACATTCCAGGTGAAAAGCCGGACTACACACTTCCTTCCTATAACATAGTCGGTGAATTCGGTCAACGCGCCGGTGTCCCCGCCTTTGCCGTGATCTATACCCCCGATTACCTTTGGTACACGGTCACGCCACTGAATCCACTGGCGCAGGCGTGGTGTCCCACCTCCCAACGCTTTGCGGAAGAAGCCTACTACACTCAATTCCTCAAG
>JAKQHY010000113.1 GCA_029555965.1 Chloroflexota bacterium
CATCCCTGCCTGGTATCCAGCGCCATGAAACTCATCACCCCTGGCGTAGTGGAACTGGTGCAATTGGCGCAGGACGGCAAATTCCCCGGCGGCAACCACTTCGGCGGCGCGGGGCTGGCCCCCTATCATGACTTCGATAGCGTGATTCCGGCCGAGGTCAAGGCCGAGATCGAGCGCGTTGATAAGGGTCTCAAGGACGGTTCCATCAAGACCGGCTACGGTCAATAGGCAAGAGTATACAGGGGGAGGGCGTTGTACGCCTTCCCCCTTGTTTTTTTCAATCAACAGATTGAGCAGATTAAACAGCTTTTGACCCTCTGCTTAACCTGCTCAATCTGTTGAAGCCAGCTTCAGAGTTAGGGACGTTTTTCTCGTTTTTATAAGGAGTTATAGTTCCTATGGAAACCCCGCAAACCACACAAAAGAAACCTCTTTTTGCACCTATATGGAAAACCCTGCGGATGCCCTTGCTGGCGCTTCTTGCGGCGCTGGTTGTTGGGGCGGTGGTGATGGTGATCTCGGGCGACAATCCTCTTGTGGCCTATTGGGGCCTGTTACAAGGGGCCTTTGGCAGCCTGGAGGCCATTTCGCGCACCATCCGCAAGGCCATCCCCTTTATTTTTACCGGCCTGTCGGTCGCGTTTGCGTTCAAGGCCGGGTTGTTCAACATTGGCGCGTCAGGACAATTCCTCATGGGCACCATCTGTGCGGCGGCGGTGGGCGTTAACTTCGAGGGTCTGCCGTGGATCATCCACATGCCCCTGGCCATCCTCGCCGGGATTCTCGGCGGGGCGCTGTGGGGGGGGATCGCCGGCTGGCTCAAGGTGTGGAAGGGCGCGCACGAGGTCATCAGCACCATTATGCTCAACTACATCGCCTCTCTGTTCGTCAGTTGGACGGTGTACGCCGGCGGCACGCAGGGACAACAACCGGGGCCGCTTTCGGACCCGGTGGCAGCGGCGCGGGCGATTTCCCAAACGCGCGACGTGTTTGAGAGCGCGCGCATCCCCCCACTGCTGCCTCAGGTCTTCGACCGCGTCCACTGGGGTATTCTCCTGGCAATTGCAGTGGCCGTCTTGATCTGGTGGATTTTGCAGAAAACCACCCTGGGTTTTGAAATTCGCACGGTGGGCGAGAATCCGCACGCCGCGCAATACGCCGGCATCCGCGTGGGCCGCACGATGATGCTTTCGATGGCAATAGCCGGGGGATTGGCCGGGTTGGCCGGCGCGGTAGAGACCCTGGGCCTGAACTATAAATTCGCGCCGGAATTCACCGGCAGCGTCGGGTTTGAGGGCATTACGATCGCCCTGCTCGGGCAGACACATCCCCTGGGCGTGGTGCTGGCGTCGTTCTTGATGGGCAGCTTATATGGCGGCGCGAGCAAGATGCAATTCGACTCCGGTGTGCCCGGCGAGATCATCCAGGTGGTGCAGGCTTTGGTGTTAGCGTTTGTAGCCGCCCCGGCGATCATCCACGAAATCCAGCGCCTGATTTTCCGCAACCGCCAATCGGCGGGGGAAGAAGACACCCCTACCGTTCACATTGCCCCCGAGGGCGGTTTGGGAGGGACAAAATGACGCAAACACACTCCCTGCAAAAGAAAAATTCGCGCACCGGGCGCACGGCCTTGTGGGTCGGCGGCAGCGCGGTGGTGTTTTTCCTGATCGCCATCCTGGTCAACCAGACGCCGCTGAAAGAAACTTCACTGCGGCTGTTCTTCGGGCGCAGCGCGCTGAACTTCACCCTGCGCGCCGCCGTACCGTTGATCCTGGGAGCGTTGAGCGGTATCCTGTGCGAGCGTTCCGGCATCGTCAACATCGGTATTGAGGGGATGATGTTGGCTGGCGCGTTCGGCGCCTTTGTCGTAAAGGTGGCCACCACGGCCTTGCCGCTCCCCCTCAGCCTGTTTCTGGCGACGTTGGCCGCGCTGGCGATTGGCGGGGCGATGGCGTTCATCCTCGCAGTGCTTAGCATCCGCTACAAAGTCAACCAGATCATCAGCGGCACGGTCATCATCACCCTGGCAGCCGGCCTGACCACCTACCTTTTCAATCCCGATTGGGTCAGTAAGGGCAAATTTAGCAACATTACCATCCCACTGCTGGTCAAAATTCCGGTCATAGGTGAAGTGCTCTTTAACAATGGCCTCCTCACCTATCTGACGTTGCTCCTGGTCGTCGTCACCCAGATTATGTTGTTCCGCAGTCGGTGGGGATTGCGCACCCGCGCCATTGGGGAACATCCCCGCGCCGCCGACACCATGGGCATCAACGTCAACCGGATGCGCTATATCAACACCGTCATCGGCGGGATGCTGGCAGGGCTGGCCGGCGCCTTCCTGGTGCTGGAGGCTGTCGGGCAATTCAAAGAGGGGATGACCGCCGGGCGCGGCTTCATCTCGCTGGCGGCGATGATTTTCGGCAACTGGACGCCGGTGGGCGCGTTTGGAGCGGCGCTGCTGTTTGGGTACACCCAGGCGCTGCAAAACGAGTTCCTCCTGGCCGGTGTGACGGCGGTGCCGCGGCATTTCATCAGTATGTTGCCCTACGTTGTGACCATCGTGGTCGTCGCCGGATTCGTCGGTCGCTCACGACCGCCCGCCGCCGAGGGCCAGGTCTACGAGTCGGAAATGTAAAAGAAGCAAGAGGCAAGAGGCAAAAATCGTACATCCTGCATCTTGCCGCCTGCCTCTTGCATCCTCAGTCAATTGTGGAGCGAGCACTATGGAAGAATCAGTCCTTGAAGTACGCGACATCACCAAGCAGTTTCCCGGCGTGTTAGCCAATGACCACGTCAACCTCCAATTGCACAAAGGTGAAATTCTGGCGCTGTTGGGCGAAAACGGCGCCGGCAAAAGCACGCTGATGAACATCGTTTATGGTTTGTACCACCCCGATTCCGGGGAGATTTACCTCAACGGGGAGTGCGTTACCGTGAGCAGCCCCCGCGACGCCATCGCACGCGGCGTGGGGATGGTCCACCAGCATTTCCAACTGGTCGAGCCGATGACGGTCACGGAAAACATCATTCTGGGGTCCGAAGTGATGCGCAATGCCGTTCTGCTGAATATTGATGCGGCCCGGCAGCAAGTAGACGATCTCTCCCGCGAGTATGGCCTGGAAGTGGATCCGGACGCCATCATCGAGGATTTGCCGGTGGGCGTCCAGCAGCGCGTCGAAATCATCAAAGCGTTGTACCGGCACGCGAAAATCCTGATCCTGGACGAGCCAACGGCCGTGCTCACCCCCCAGGAAATCGAAGACCTGTTCCGCGTCATGCGCCGCCTGGTGGAGCAGGGCCACTCCATCATCTTCATCACCCACAAGCTGAAGGAAGTGCTGGCGGTGGCGCATCGTATCGTGGTGATGCGGAATGGCGGCGTGGTCGGCGAGGCGCTGCCGGCAGAGTCCACCGAAGGGTCGCTGGCCTCGATGATGGTGGGCCGCGAAGTCATCCTCAAGGTGCCCAAAGGCGCGGCGCATCCCGGCGAGCCAGTGTTAGACGTATCCAGCCTGGAGGTGACAGACGCGCGCGGGACGAAGGTGGTCAACAACGTCAGTTTTCAGGTGCGCGCCGGCGAGATCTTGGGCGTGGCCGGCGTGCAAGGCAACGGCCAGACGGAGTTAGTCGAAGCGTTGACGGGATTGACCCGCATCGGCGGCGGGCGCATCACGCTCGGCGGGCAGGATTTATCGGGGGGGACGCCGCGCGCTTTCACGGAGCAAGGTTCCGGCCACATTCCGGAGAATCGCCACCGCTATGGGATGGTGGCCCCCTACCCCATCAGCGAGAACCTGGTGCTCAACCAGTACTACAAAGCGCCGTTTGCGCGCGGGTGGGGTATCCGCGACTATCCCGCCATTGATAAACACGCGCAGCGCCTGGTAGAATTGTTCGACGTGCGCACCCCCGGCGTGAGCACGGCCGGCGGCAGCCTCTCCGGCGGCAACCAGCAGAAGATGGTCGTCGCCCGTGAATTGGGCCGCCAGCTCTCGCTGTTGGTGGCAGCGCAGCCTACGCGCGGCGTGGACGTCGGCTCCATCGAGTTCATCCACTCCCAGATCGTCAAACAGCGCGACGCCGGCGTGGCCGTGCTGCTGGTCTCCGCCGAACTGGACGAGATCATGGCGCTGTCGGATCGCATCATCGTGATGTACAAGGGCGCCATCATCGGCGAAGTAAACGCCGCCGAAGCCACCCGCGAGCAGTTAGGGTTGTTGATGGCGGGGGTACATCCAACAGCATAGGAAAGAAGCGGGATTTAGGAATTTGAGAACAACGGGGTGATCCAGAGAGGATCGCCCCGTTGTGTTTACCTGCGCAGACTGACGTTTGGTTGTATAATAAAAGACAATCACACCACAGGAGGTAAACTACCATGAGCGACAGGCTATTTAGCAACCCCTTGCAAGATTGCATTATCCTCAAAAATACCGTGTTTGACTATCTCATGCCCACCCTGTCCGGCAACGCCTGGAAGGTATTGTGCGTCGCCATTCGCCAAACGTTGGGAAATCCCCCTGCGGCGAGCGCGCCCTGGGTCGGCCTGAACGAGTTGATGCAAAATTCCGGCATCCCGGAACGCCGCGACGCGGACAAAGCCGTGCAGGAATGTCTGTACGCCGGCTACCTGACGGAGCATCCCGAAAACGCCGACGCCAGCCAGCCGCGCTACGCGCTCAACCTCAGCTTTGAGGCGCCGTCGGCGCTGATCGAGGAACAACCTGAACCGGCGTCAAGCAAGCGGCAATCGGCTACAGCCAAGAGCAAACCGGAGGCTAAGAGCGCCGCGGCCCCAGCGACGAAGCTCCCCGCGTTATCGGCAGACCAACAAAGCGCGCTGGAAGCGGTGCTCGCGTTCGGGCGAGAAATGAGCGTCACACCAGATGAAGCCCAGGCGCGTGAGGCCGTGCTCGCCAACACCGCCAAGGATGTAACCGCCTGGTTGGAATTAGGCCACCGGATGACCAATCTCTCCGGCACGGCGCGCTTCCAAACGGTGTTGCAGCGGCTCCTCGCCAAAGTGCCGCCGATGCCGCTCAGTATGCTCGCGGATGACGACGATCTGGAAGACTTCGCACCGCCGGCAGACCTCCCTGAACCAGCAGCGCCGGCAGGCGACGCCTCCGCCGAGCAGCTCTGGGAAGAAACGCTGGATGCGCTGCGCCCACAAATGCGCAGCAACCTGTTTAAGTTCTTCAAGCCAACACGCGCCATTGAACTCACCCCCACCGCGTTGGTGGTGGCCGTGCCCAACACCCGCACCAAGGACTGGCTGGAAACCGGCAAAGTGGCCGAGACCGTCCAGACAGCCTTTAGCTCATCCGGCGGCTTTGGCCTGAAATTGGAGTTTGTGGTTGAAGAATAGTCTGGACAACCCCATCCCTGCCCACTGGCCGCCGGACTTTGTCGCCCGGATGACGCAGTGGTTAGGCGATGAAGCCGACGCCTTTTTCACAGCCCTCGCGCGCCGGGACTATGGCTTGCGCCTGAATCCCCAGCGTGGGCCGCTGGCAACGCTCAAAGCGCAACTTCCCTGGGCGGTCGAACCGATTCCGTGGTGTCCGGAGGGCGTGTGGCTCCAGGAAGCCGCCGAAATCGGCGCGGACGTGTATCACACGGCAGGAGTGTTCTACAGCCAGGACCCCAGTGCGATGGCGGCGGCGGTGTTGCTCGATCCGCAGCCGGGGGAGTGGGTACTGGACATCGCGGCAGCGCCCGGCGGCAAGACCACCCACATCGCCGCGCGGATGCAGGGTCGCGGGGTGCTGGTCGCCAACGAGGTGGTGCGCCGGCGCGTGGCCGTGCTGGCAATGAACATAGAGCGCATGGGCGTGACCAACGCGATGATCGTCAACGAGACGCCGGAACGGCTGGCCGCGCGCTGGCCGGGACTTTTCGACGCGGTGCTGGTGGACGCGCCCTGTTCGGGCGAAGGCACATTTTCGCGCGACTCACAGGCCATCCGGGATTGGAGTCTGGCGACGGTGCAAGGCAACGCGCACCGCCAGCGGACGATTATGGAACAGGCGGCGGCATTGGTGCGGCACGGCGGGCGATTGCTCTACGGCACCTGCACGTTTGCGCCGGAGGAGGACGAGGGTGTCATCGCCGCGTTCCTGGCGCAGCATCCTGACTTCGAGCTGGCCGATTTGCCGCCCTTGCCGGGGCTGTCCCCCGGTCGTCCCGAATGGATAGATGCGCCGGACGACTTGCGGCGTGTGGGACGCTTCTGGCCGCACACCGGGCCGGGACACGGGCACTTCTACGCCCTGCTGCGCCGGAAGGGTGAGCCGTCCGACGATTTGCCGGAGCGCTGGGAGGGGCAACGGCTGCCGGGACGGGTGTTGCGGTTGTATCAGAAGACGCTAGGAGATATTCTGCGAGAGGCGCCGCCGGAAGCCGGCCTGACGCTGGCGAAGGACGACACGCTGTACATCACGCCGATGGCACCACACTTATGGGAAGGGCTGCATATCTTGCGCCCCGGCTGGTGGGTGGCCTCGCTGCGCCACGACAAAGTAAGCCCGGATCACGCGCTGGCGATGGCCCTGCGCCCGGAGGAAGTACAATCGAGTGTGAGGCTGACGCGGGATGACGCGCGCCTCGCGCCCTATCTGAGCGGCGGATTTTGGTTGGACGATCACCAGGATGGTTTTGTGTTGGTAACGGTGGCGGGTTTCCCACTGGGATGGGCCAAATCCGACGGCGACAAAGTGCGCAGCCGCTACCCCGTTCACTTGCGGCGGTAAAAAACTCAATTTACTCAAAAATCTTTTCGAATAGGAGAGTCCACATGGAACAACCAGAAATTACGGACAAGGACCGCGAGATGGCGTTATTCTGCAAAGAGCAGTGCCCCATCTGCAAGCAGGGACGCAAACGGCAAAGGGGGCTGCTGTATTGGTTCGTGAAAAACGTCGAACCCCGGCTCGGCTGCCCCTACTGCGCCGCCTACGAGAAAGTCTACGGCCGTAAAGCCTACGAACCGGAAGCCTAGCGGTGTTAAGCCAGGCCCATAGCGCGCTTCCTCAACAACGCGCGGCGGTGAATTTGTTCTACCACGAAACGGCCACGCGCTTCGGCTGGTAGCGCCGGTCGTAGTATTGCACATAGTGGTTTTTCCTGCCGAACTCGTAAACATCGCGGGTGACGGCCACGTCCTTCTCGCAATACTGGAAGATTTCCTCAATCTTGCCCTCGCGCCACCAGCGAACGGCCTGCAAACCATCCGCGCTCTTGCCCACGCCGAGCGTCGCCGAGGCCACCGAGTCCAGACTGACGCGGAATCCCAGCGCCCGGTGAATCACGTCCAACATATCTACCGTCGGCAACTGGCTGAGGGGCACGTCCGTGTACTGCGTCATCACGCGATAGTCGAAGTGATACAAATTGTAGCCGACCACCAGATCGGCGGCCTGGAGTTCTTTGACCAGAGCCGGCATCTCGACCTCCGCATAACGGTGAAACTGCTGGTCGGTTGTGTTATATGTTACCGCTACGGAAATACGCATCCGTTCCGGGTAATGCCCGCCAACTTCATCAAATGTGTTCTGAGTTTCAACATCAAAGAAAACGGTCATGGTATTTTTAGCTCCTCATATAGGAGGGGCGGTGACGCCGGAATCCGCCCCTGGACATTCTGTACCTCATACACCGGCTCTGGATGCAGTTGTCCCTTGATCCAGGTAGGGGACAAAGTGCGCGTATGTACTGCTGGTTTTACCATCTCATACGTCGTTTGGCAAATCAAGATTTTTCCCGGCGCAGCCAACTCCTGCAAAGCGTGCGCTTTACTGACCGTCGGCCCGATGGCTGTATAATTGACGAGGCTATACGTGCCTACGTTCCCCACCACGGCTTCACCCGCAGCAATGCCAATGCCAAATAAGAGCCGTTGGTGAACCGGGAGGGTCTGGTGGACTCTATTCAACATCTGTTGGATGAGCCAGGCGGCGGTCACAGCATGCAAAGCATAGTCGGCCAGAGAGACGGGCGCATTGAACAACGCCATGACCTCATCCCCGATGAATTTGTCCAGCACTCCCTCTTCCTGCGCAATACATTCGGCAGCGACCGCCATGTGGCGGTTCAAAATAGAGATCAACGCCTCTGGGGCAACGGTAGCGCCCAAAGCCGTGAAGCCGCGCAGGTCGGCAAACAGAACTGCGACCGGGCGGCGAGTTCCGCCCGGCTGCACGTTTTGGGGCCGTTTGAGGATGCGCTCCATGACTGGCGGGGCCATAAAATGAGCAAAGCGGTCGCGCAATTCGCGCTTCTCCTGCTCGCGCCGGTTCTCTACCTCGGCCAGCAAACGGAAATTTTCAATGGCGATGGCCGCATAGTCGGCCAACATACGCAACAGGCGGTGATCCTGCTGATTAAGGGGCTGGCGGTTGCGTTTGTTGCTCACGGTCAGCGAGCCGACGAGGTTACGCCCTATTTTCAATGGCACGTTCATCATCAGCCCTGGCGCATGGGTGTCAATGTTTTGCGGCGGAGAAGAGGCCGCCTGGCCCGGCCCGTGCGATTCCCGTTGAACGTGGGGCAGCAGTTCGCCGGTGTGGGGGTCAATAAGCACCAACTGGCCCTCTAACGCCCCGGTGAGGTACAGGGCCGCGTCCACAATGCGCTCCAAGAGTTTGTCGCGTTCCTGCAAGGTCGTCACCGATTTGCTAACGTGATACAACGTATCCAATTCTTTGATACGTCGCGCAAGCTGGGCGTTGACTTGTTGGAGCTTGAGGAAAAGCGCGTCGCGTTCTTGCTCCAGGTGAACGGCATATAGGACCCGTTGAATGGCTTGCAGGATCTCGTCTACCGTAAAAGGCTTGGGGACATAATCGCGCACCCCCAAGCGGAACACTTCGACGGCGACGGATTCCGAACCATAGGAGGTAATCAAAATCGAGGGCAAGTAAATTTTTTGAGTATTGAGAGCACGCAGCAACTCAATGCCGTTCATCACCGGCATTTCATAGTCCAACAACATCAAATCAGGATGCAGTTCTTGAACTGCCCGCAATCCCTCAGCGCCATTCCGGGCAGTGGTCACACGATAGCCTTGCGGCTCGAGAATAGCGTTTTTGAGGAAGTCTTGGATTTCGTAACTATCGTCAACCACTAAAATATGCGCTCGATAGGTTTGATCCGACATAACTCGCCAACATGTGGGTTTGAGAAAATGCCTTTCTATTATAACACTTTTTAATGTTATTGCGTAAATAGCCTACTACTTGCTATAAAAAATACCATGAGTTAAGAGGAAAGCTACGCACAATGTACTTAGAGAAACTACGGCTTTAGCCGCACCTGGCGGCGCAAGCGCGATTGCCCTTTCTGTGAAACGCCCCAGGCTGACAAACTTGGCGGGTCTGGCAAACTGGCATACAATGAAAAGCATCTTTCCTCTCATGCAGTTCGACAAAAACGGAGAACCGAATCTCTGGCATGGCGCAAGGCTGAAAGATTTCAACCTGTGCAATAGGGAGAAATTTATCAGCAGATTAAGCGGATTGAGCAGATTTTTTTCTCTTACTCCGCTAAATCTGCTCAATCTGCTGACAGAAAATAGGCCGTTCAGTCATGCTATTGCACAGGTCGAAAGATTTTCATCGCAAGGGCGCAAGTGACACAGAGGCGCGCTTTTTCTCTGTGAACACCGGGCCTTTGAAACTATTGATGGAGGAAAAGCCAAATGGTCGAAAAAATTCGATGGGGTATTTTAGGCACCGGCAACATTGCCAAAAAGTTTGCCGCCGGGTTGCGAGTGCTGCCCGACGCGGAACTGGTCGCGGTAGGCTCGCGGGCGCAAGCGACGGCGGAGGCTTTCGGAGCGGCGTTTGACGTGGCGCATCGTCACGCCAGTTATGAGGCGCTGGCGGCGGACCCGGATGTGGATGTGATCTACGTCTCCACGCCGCACCCCTTGCACTGCGAGAACACGCTGCTCTGTCTGGACGCGGGCAAGGCGGTATTGTGTGAAAAGCCGTTTGCCATCAATGCGGCGCAAGCGCAGCTCATGATTGACCGGGCGCGCGCCAAAGGGCTGTTTTTGATGGACGCGGTCTGGACGCGCTTCTTGCCGGTGATGGTGAAAGTGCGCGAACTACTGGCGGCAGGCGTTCTCGGTGAGGTGCAGTTACTCCACGCCGACTTCGGCTTCCGCGCAGAGTTCGACCCGGCGGGCCGGCTGTTCAACCCGGCGCTCGGCGGCGGCGGGCTGCTGGACGTGGGCATCTATACGGCGCAGTTGGCCGCGATGGTGTTCGGCGGACCGCCGACGCAGGTCGCCGCGCTGGCAAGCCTCGGCGCGACCGGCGTAGACGAGCAGGCCGCGCTGCTCTTCGGCTACGCGGGCGGGCGGATGGCGCAGCTCACGTGCGCCACTCGCACCACCACGCACCACGAGGCTTCCATCTTCGGGACGGAGGCGCGGATCAGGCTGCACGCCCCCTGGTGGCGCGGCGACACACTCTCCCTCTACCGTTCCCCCACCCCGGAGCCGGACGAAGTCATCCAATGTCCGATAACGGGCAACGGGTATAACTACGAGGCGGCCGCCGTCATGGCCTGCTTGCGCGCCGGAAAACGCGAAAGCGACATTATGCCACTGGATGAGACGCTACAACTGATGCAGACCCTGGATGCCGTCCGAGCGCAATGGGGGCTGCGATACCCCATGGAATAGCCGTGCGGTCAAAACGTGCATCCTGACGCACCAAGTGACGAGTAAAGAGAACTGCGTAATGAGTGATCTCACGCATTACCCGTTTCTCGTTACGCATTTCCAATTTCCCCAAGGAGGAAAAATGACGACACATCCCAGACCCGAATATCCCCGCCCGCAATTCGTGCGGGAACCTTGGATGAACCTGAACGGCCCTTGGACCTACAGTTTCGACTTTGGCAGGTCCGGGCGGCAGCGCGGTTTCGCGGAGAGCGCAGGCTTCCCGGATGAAATTCTCGTTCCTTTTTGCCCGGAGAGCTTGCTTTCGGGCGTTACCTACAAGGATTTCATTGAGACACTGTGGTATCACCGTGAGCTGACAATTCCGGCAGCGTGGGCTGGACGGCGCATCCTCCTGCACTTCGGCGCGGTGGACTACGAGAGTGAGGTCTTCATTGACGGGAAATCAGTGGGACGGCACTGGG
>JAKQHY010000131.1 GCA_029555965.1 Chloroflexota bacterium
CGAGGCCCGCAACATTGCCCGCAGAATGTACCGGGAACGCAACGAATTGCAGAGGCTATTTGAGATTGGCGATCCTTCCGGTATTGTTTTTGCCCGTCATGAGGTCGCGGAGGAGTTGCGCGCCGCAGAGAACGAAATCAAGCGGCTGCGGTTGCAGATCATGAGTCTTGATGGGTATGGCCCCGTTATCGAAGACGGCCACGGAAACATAGCGCGGGCATGGTGCGTGTATTGTGGCGGTGATGTTGATTTTGAGCGGCCCGGAGTTGTGCGCTGCCAGGAGTGTGGCAAATGAACAGAAACCCGTATTTGATAGATGCAAGTCAACCTATCCGACCTGGTAATAATGCCGGGTATGGATGCGCCGAAAAAATGGCGCGGTATGCGCTGGCTGTTGTGTGGGTTGGACTGATAATGTACCTGGTTATCGGATTTCTACGAATAGTTTTTTAGTGGAGTATAAAAATGGACTTTCTAGCTGACGTAATCTTGTTTTTCTTTTTTTTGCCGTTCCGGATCATCAACTGGTTCATCGCGCTGTTCACCTGGAGCTGGGACGAATGAGCGCCACCATCATCGGCCTGATGAACGTCACCCTGGGCGAGGCCATCGCCATCGAACGCAAGCGGCAAGGGATGAGCCAGGCGCAGCTTGCGGAGAAGTGCGGGATTAGCCGTAACTCACTGGTATTGATTGAAAACGGCTATCTCGGCACGCCAATCTCAATACTACAGAAAATTGCCGAGGCGCTGGGCTTCGAGTTGCGGGTGGACTTGCTGCCAAAGCACGACAGGATTGAGTGCGCCCGGCATAGCCCAACGTCAGCAACGAATGCCACGAATTCCAGCGAAGAGCGAAGCGACGGCACGAAAGGAACTGACAGATGAACCCCATCACCCCAACCCGCATTATCTCCCGCCTGGCGCCGTGGATTGTGCCCGTCCCGACCGCGTGGTTTGTCTTTGCTGGCATGGTCGCTAACATGCACACCCCCGCCTGGGTCGCCATTGTCGCCGCGGTCGCCATTGAGCTGGTCGGCCTGAGCGCGGTTAGCCTGGGCCTGGAACTGCGCACCTACAACACTCGCAAGCGCGCCAAAGACCCCGCCGCACCTGTGCGCATAGCTTACGGTATCATGGGCGGCTACGTGTTGACGGTCATTGTACTGAGCATCCTGCTGGATGCCGCCATCACCCTGGCAACAATTGCCCGCGCTGTGTTCCCGCTGTTGTCGCTGGCTGCGTTCGGGATATTGGCGTTGGAGGATGATCACGCCGCAAGGGTGGCGCAAGTGGCGCAAGACCGGACGCAAGAGCGAGAGGAACGTGCCGCACGCAAGGCAGAGCGGGCGCAAGTGACCGCGCAAGAGATAGCGCCTGCTATTGACACGCGCGGCAAAGTACTTGCCTACTACCGCAACAATCCGCACGGCACATTTACGGATGCCGCAAGTGAGGCAGGCGTAAGTCGCCAGAGGGTAGCGCAGGTTGTCAAGGCCCTTGAGACTGAGGGCGTAATCAATCGTAACGGAAAGGTGACGGTGAAGGGATGATTACCTTGTTAGGTGCATACACGGACGATGAAATCGCCCAGGCTCGGGCACGCTGGGAGCAAATCTATCGTGACGGCCCGCTACCTGCTCACCGCGTCGTTGTTGCGGTGATGCGAAATACATACTGTCCGCGTTGTTTTGTGCGGACAGACCAAGACAAGACGCCGCGCG
>JAKQHY010000151.1 GCA_029555965.1 Chloroflexota bacterium
CAATGACCTTTTCCAGTTCGGCGCAATGCGAGGCCGTGATCTTGTCGGCGGAAATGCCGGTGGTCGTCGTCACGGTGCTCAACTCGCGCAAATCCGCTCCCGTCAGGTCCGCGCAGGACTGCCGTAGCGCGTCCGCATGAACCTGGAAGTCGCTGGTCGGGGTCTGGTATACTGACTGCGTGCGCCAGTACAGGTGAGCGGCCCGCGTGAGGCCGATGCCAGCGATGGTCTGGCCGTTGAAGGTGCCGCCATCTACCAACAGCGCGAAAGCATGATTGGGCACACCGCAGTTGGTATGCACGCCGCCATTGTCGGTCGTGGAACACACATAGCCGGCACCCGACACCATGTCCGGGTCGCCATAGCAGCTAGGCCGCCACATATCCCGGATGACGCCCATGGAGGGATCGTCCTCGCCGGACAGCCAGCGATAGGTAGCGTCAACACTGGGCGTGCCGGCGCCATAGGTAGAACAACTGCCATTGGTGCGCGAACCGCCGGGCGTGTCGGTGCCGCGCCCGTTGAGGAGGTCCACGACCTCGCCCCAGACGTCGGAATAGGATTCGCTCAGCGCGCCCGATTGCCAGGCGTAGATCAGGTTGTGGGTGCCCTGGGTGTAAGCGTGTCCCCATTCGTGACCGACGGTGTCATCGCCGGTGACGCCAGTGCAGAAACGAGAATACGTGCCGGTCCACTGCGCGTTCGGGCAAGTGAGGCCGGTCGCATTGAAGATGTTATCCATGACGGCATCCGCGCCGTCCCACGAAAGGTATGTTCCGCCGGTCAAACTGCCGATGATATTGTAGATCTCGCCTGAGGCGTAGATAACGTTGTTTGCTTCAGTGTTGGCCGTGGGGAAAGTCTGTCCTTCCACCCAGTAAGGCGTGGCCGGGTGATTGGCTTCGCCGTTGAAGGCGCGGCGGTTGAGCGCGTCGTACATGCCGGTGAACTGCTCGATCACCGCGCCGGTGTGCGCATCCACGTACACGAACTCGCGCACGTCCCGCCCGTTAGCCACTTCCACCTCGTAAGCCAGGTGATTGGCGCCGGGGATACCCTGCACCAGATTCGCCCGGAATACGTAGAGGGTGGGACCGCTCGCCTTCAGGCCGCTGTCTTTCCTGGATTCGCCTGCGGCGTCGGACGTCTGCGCCACCGGGTTTTCAACGTGCGCCACGGCAATCTCGGCCGCCTGGTCGGCGCTCAGGGCCGGCGTGGTGTTCACGCCCACCTTGGGGATGAACACGCCGTTCACCGCCGTCAACTGCCCGTCCTTATCGAAGTGCGCGCGCAGGCTGCTGGCAAATACCGGCACGCCCTGATACACTTGGACGTACTCCACGTGCATGGCGCCGTACTGGTCGGCGGCGACATCCAGCAGTTGCAGTTCGCTCCCGGCGTCACGGATGCCAAACAGGCCGCCGTACTCCTTGAAGAAGGCCTGCGCCCGGTCAGTCGCGACCGCTTTTTCCTGGCGGGCCAACTTAAACGCCGGCAGCGCGCCGGCCGGCAGCGACACAAAGTTCGCTACTCCGGTGGCGTCGTTCGTGCTGACGCGGACCGTACCGCCGGTGGCGTCCTGCAAACGCCGGAGCGGGTCATCCCCGCCCGTCGCCTGTTGGGTCGGTTGTTTGTCCGGCATGGCCGGCGCCGCTGCCTGTACCGGCAGCACACTCAGCAGCATAGCAACCACTGCGAGTACATTTAACCAACGTAGAACTTTCATCTTACATTCTCCTCATAGTTTTATGGTCAGTGAAGTAAATAAGCCGGGGCACAAAATTTCTTAGGGTATTTTCTCAATAAGCGCCTCCTATGCCAATGGAACGATAGCGTACAGGGGCTTCTGCCGCGCGAAGAGGTCTCCGCCCGAGCTACCGCCGCGCACGCACTGCCCCGGCGCAACCGGGAGACGCGCAGCAAACGCTCGTAAAGAGGCGCGTCCGGCAAATCGGGCGCCGGCGCGGGACCCACGCTGGACATGCGGGTTGGTAGGGTGAGGGGGGCGGTTACATCGGGCAACAGCTCGCCCGCCCTTTTTGGGCGGCGATGACACAGACGGTAAAGTGGAGGGAAGTAAGTTGGTCATTTCATGAGTTCCTCAAATTGATGCGTTCCTTGGCAAGGATAAGTATAGCACAACTTACGGGCTATCCAAATCTATCAACCTATGCCATAGGGAGAAATTTATCGGTCTGATCAGGTAGGGATTTTGGTTGTGGCTCAACCGCCGTGGGCTTAGAACCTATCCGAAAATTATAGCGACGATGCGCCGCCAGGCCGAACGTTGCGGCTGAAGCCGCTTTCGGGAAGGTGTTTTTTCGTGGGCGGGCGCAGCCCGCCCACGAAAAAACATCCCCCTCAACCGCGCCTTTAGGCGCAAATCACGGGCCAAAAGAATTTTTGGAGAGATTCTTAACCTGAGTAAAATGTTTCTCGCTTCCCGAGGCCTGATCCATCATACATAGTTATGAAGGGGACAGTGTGGAGAGGAATTCACCTCACGGCTACTGGAATCCCAACAGCCGTGAAAAGGAAGGTCGGGGCGTAGGGATTTGAACCCTAGACCTCACGGACCCGAACCGTGCGCGCTACCAAACTGCGCTACGCCCCGAACAGTTAAGATCATACCACAGTTGAGCTTTTACGCAAGCCCTCACGCAGGCTTGCCAGGGCTTTATCATTCTCGGCAGGTACAACCTGTCGAAGAGATTTTGCGGCTGAAGCCGCCGGTAAGAAGGCGGTTTTGCGGTGACGGGCTACCGCCCGTCACCGCAAAACCCCTTTAAGAATCACGGCTTTAGCCGTCTCCTATGGCGCAGCGCATCGTCCGGCTGGAGAATGATAAGGCCCTGCAGGCTTGCTTTCTCATTTGACGCTGGTATCATTACCCCGTTTTGGTAAAATCTCTCAACGGATGGAACGGATTTTAACGGATGAATTTCCGTTGTATCCGTTCCAGCCGTTGACCTCAAGGAGTGATTATGTCAATCTGGTATGCGATTCTCTTGGGCATTTTGCAGGGCGCTACAGAATTTTTGCCCGTGAGCAGCTCAGGGCATCTGGTGCTGCTTCCCCACATCTTCAGCTGGCCCGACCCCGGTCTGGCCCTGGATACAGTACTGCATTTGGGGACAATTCTGGCCGTTGTCATCTACTTCTGGAAAGACCTGTGGCGCATTGCCCTCGCGGTGCTCGGCAGCTTGCAGAAGCGCTCGCTGGCCGACCCGGACGCGCGCCTGGGGTGGTATCTCGCGGCGGCGACGATACCGGGCGCGTTGGGCGGGCTGCTGCTGGAGGACTATTTTGAGTCGCTCTTTGGCGCCCCCAAAGCTGTAGCCGGGTTCTTGCTCGTGACGGCGGCGCTGCTGCTGGTCTCCGAGTACGCCCGGCGGAAGAAGGAGCTTGCTCTAACCGAGATGTCCTGGGGCCACGCGCTGTTGATTGGGATCGCGCAAATGCTGGCGATTGCGCCCGGTCTAAGCCGCTCCGGTTCGACGATTGCCGCCGGGATGCTTCTGGGCTACCGGCGGGAGGAGTCGGCCCGCTTTAGCTTTTTGCTCTCCGTCCCCATCATTCTGGGCAGCGGCGGCTACCAATTGTTGAAACTGGCGACCGGAGAAGGGGGCGGCGCGCCCCTGCTGTTCTCGTTGGCAGGGCTGGTCGCGGCGGCCCTGACCGGCTTCGCGGCGATTTCCGGCTTGCTGTACCTGATCCGGCGGCAAAGTCTATGGCCGTTCGCAGTCTATTGCGCCCTGCTGGGAACTCTGGTGTTGACAGGGCTGGTGGGATGAAACGGTGGTGGTTAGGACTGCTCCTGCTGCTCACCGCTTGCCGTTCCGCCACGCAGCCACTCGCCACACCGACTCCCGCGCCGGTCGTGACGCCGCAAGTGCTGGAAATCGCCTGCTCCGAGATGTTGGAGCCTACCTTGCTGGCGTTGGCCGCCGCCTATCAGCGCGAAAACCCCGCCGTGCAGCCGGTGGTGATCCCGCGCGCCGACACGCTCGCGTTGAACGCATTGGAACAGGCTGACGCCGATCTGATCGCCCTGACCTGGGCGCCGCCGCAGTGGCCGGAGCCGTTGTGGCGCACCCCTTTCGCGCGCGACGGGCTGGCCATTGCCGTCCACCCCCAAAATGGCCTGCCAGGCCTGACGTTGGAGCAGTTGCGTCAGCTTTTTCAGGGGCAGGTGGAAAACTGGGATAACTGGGGCGGGCTGCCGGGCGTCCCGCAAATCGTGAGCCGGGAAGAGGCCTCCGGGGAGTTTCAACGCTTTCAGCGTGGGGTGATGCGCGAATCGCGCGTGACCCTGACCGCGCTGCTCGCGCCCACCAGCGACGCCGTGCTGGAATTGGTGGGCAGCGACCCACTGACGGTGGGGTACGTCTCCGCGGCCCGCCTCAACAGCAGTGTGCGCGCCCTAGCTATTGAAGGCGTGCCGCCGACAAAGGAAACGATCATGGCGGAAATCTATCCGCTTACTTACGCCCTCTATCTGGCGACGCAGGGCGAACCGACCGGCGCGACCCGCGACTTCATCCAGTGGGCGTTAAGCGCGCCCGGCCAGAGGGTTGTGACGGCTCAAGGGCTGGCGCCGATAGTCCAATAACACAGTTATTCATCCCCATAAAAGAAACGATAGGCCAACGAGCCAATCTGGGCAAAAGTCGGCGCGCTTTCTTCCCACACCAACCATTGGGGCTGGTACAAAAACACCACAACGACCAGATTTCCTTCTGGATGATAAACCAGGTTCAGTTCAGCGTGTGTGCCCTTGCCCCAACCATGACGGTGCGCCACGCGCGCTTCCGCGGGCATAGCCGCGTTGAGGAGCGCGGGCGTATGCGCCCCCTCCAAACTCATAAGGATAGCCTGACACTCCGTTGGCGTGATCTGTTCGGGGTACACGATACGCAAGAAGCCCCCAGCCGACGCGCATTGTGAAAGCCCCTCCAGCAGCAAGCCCATTTCCAACGGCGTCGTCTGCATTGCCGGATCCGGATCGGCGAAAACGTCGGTGCGGCGGTTGGCCGTCGTGGGGATGGGGGTTACCACAGCCACGTCGGAGTAATCGTAGGGGACGGCCATAAAAGTGTCCCCCAATCCCAAAGAATTAAACAGCGCCGTCACCTGCATGGCGCCATTGAGAGGATTCCCGGCGCCGATTTGCGCCAGCAATTGATTGGCCGCCGCGTGGTCATTGGCGGTCAGCGTCGCGCTGATCAAAGCCGCTGTCTGAACGTCCGGCGGCGCATCCAACCGCCGATAAAGCTCCAACACCACGCCAATTTTCAACAGGCTCGCCCCCGAAAAGGCCACCTTGCAATTGAAACACAACTCTTTCCCCAGGGTCAGATGTTTGACGAAAATGCCCATGACCCCCGCAGAGTCTCCCACCTTGGCGGTGATAGCGTTGCGCAACAGTTCCATCGGGATTTCAGGCGGCGGTTCGGTTTTCACCACGAGCTGCACTTGCCGCTTTTCCGGGGCGGCGGACAGGATGGCCTGGACGAGCAGTGGGCGCGAAGCGTCCATATCCAGCGATGTGCCGGCGCTGGCCGGGCGAAAATCGCCGGACGTCAGCGCCACGGGTTTTTGCGGCGCATGGTCGTAACGTTGAGAAATGCGCGTCATAAAGGCGTCTACCCGCTCACGAGAATACAGGACCACCGCAGTCACTTGGAGCGGCTCCGGTTCACGACGCAACAGTTGATCAAACGTATAATCCAGGAAATTCCGCCACCCGGCGCTGTCCTGCAAAACAGCGTCAAGGTTTTGCGACGTAACGGCATCATCCAGCGTCAGCTCGACCATTTCCGGCAGCAAGAGGGCGACTTCGCTGCCATAGTAGATCGTGATAGGCGTGGTGTAAGCCTCCGCGATGGCGGCCAGCGCCTGCTCGCGCGTCATTCCCCCCATAGGGATGTTGTTGATGGTCAAACCGGGCGGCAGCACGGACTGGCTGGATTTCCAGTTGACATAAAGCCAGGCGCCGCTCAGAATCAGCAGCGCCAAAAGGGGCAAAAGCAAGCAGCCGATATTGTGACGTGTTTCTTGCAACCGATAACCTCTTGAAGTTTTGCCAACACGGAACAGCCTCAGGGCGCGCGCAATCCCAGGACTTCGTAGACCAGATCCGGCTCACTGTGCCCCTTCACCTGGACATAGCCGATTTCACGGGCAATCACGTGCTCGGCCACCTGCTGATAGGCCGGCACATTCAGCAGGATTTGCATCGGTTCGGCGTGCGATTGCAGCCGGGACGCCAGGTTGACGCTGTCGCCGATGGCCGTGTAGTTCTTGATCATGGTAGAGCCAATGCTGCCGACCACCGCCGGGCCGGTAGTGATCCCAATGCCAAACGCCAAGCGGTTGATGGGCGGCAATTCCTGGTGAATGACCTTCAGGGCGTCCAGGATCTTCAACGCCGAACGCACGGCGCGCAAAGTGTGATCGGGCTGCGAGAGCGGCGCGTTAAACAAGGCCATCACCCCATCGCCAAAGAACTTGTCCAGGGTGCCCTCCTCGGAAAGGATCGCCTCGGATGCCAGAGTCAAATAGCGATTCAGGACATCCACCGATTCTTCCGGGGCCAACTTCTCACTGAAGGTGGTGAAGCCGCGAATGTCGGCGAAGAGGGTCGTGAGTTCACGGCGCACGCCTCCCAATCGCACACTGGTGGGGTCAGAGAGCAGTTGTTCGACAACGCGCGGCACCACGTATTGCTCGAAAGTCTGGCGGATGCGCCGGGCCTGCGCCTCCAGGCGGCGTTGCTCGGTCAGGTCGTCCAACACGATGGCGATCCCGTTGGTGGCCTCGCGGTTGTCTTTGAGCGGGCTGAGGCTCAAACGCAAGACGACCGGCCCGCGCTTGGGTAAGGTAGGTTGCAATTCATAGCCGACCACCGATTCGTCCCGTTGTTTGATCACATCCATCAGGGGCAGAATCTCGTCCCCTAACCCCGACAGCGCATCCGCATAACAGGCGCCCACCGTCTGCTCGGCGAGCACGCCCAGGATGCGTTCCGCCGCGCGGTTGATCAGCGTGACGGTATCGGCGGTGTCGGTGGTGATGACGCCGCTGGCGATACTGGCGAAGATGTTATCCATGTAGTTCTTCATCTCGGCGATGGCGTCGCGCTGACTCTTGACGTCGGCAAAAAGCCGGGCATTCTCCATTGCAATAGCGGCCTGTGAGGCCAGGGCCGTCAGGAGTTTCTTGTCGTCGGCAGTAAAAATAGGCTGACGCATGTCGCGCCCCAACAACACGAACCCCAGGATATGTTCGCGCGCCTTGAGCGGCGCCTGAAGCACGGCGGTGATGACCGAGTCGCGGAGGTCCAGTTGGGCGGCGGCCCAGATTTGCGGCTCGCCGGACTTCAGACATTCCAGCAGCAAGGAATGTGTGGCCGGGTGCAGGTTGCGGACAAATTCTTCGCTGCCGAAGCCGGAGCGGACGATCATCTCTTGTTTTTCGTTGAACAGCAGCACAATACCGCCATGGGCGCGGATGATGCGTCCGGCCTCGGCCATGACCAGGTCGGGGATTTCGTCCGGGTCCAGGGAGGCGCTGATGGTCTCGCCGATGTTGTAGAGCAGGTTGATCTCGCGATAGCGTTCCAGCGTCTCTTCGGCCAGCGAACGCGCCTCCAGGGAGCGTTCCAGCAGCAAGATCAGGCTGTGATGCAGGAATGCCAAACTATCCGCCGCGGTGGGATAGGCCAGTCCCGGCCCGGCAGCGACCAGCGCGCCGGATTCCTGATGGTTGACATAGACCGGCAAACGACGTTCCCAAGCAATGGTTTCCTGCCGCCCCACGTCGGCTACCTCGCCGGCGTCCGCCGCGCAACGCACAGCCGTCAGCAAGTGTTCCTGGTCATAGATGCCCAGTACAACATCGGGCAACAGCCGGGCGTAACGCTTCAGATAATCATTAGCATCGCGGCGGTTCAATAAACGTCGTACCGATAATATTTCCATTACTTCTCTCCTCCCAATGGGTTATTCATCACCCAATAAGCGTGCATCAGCAAACAATATTTACCTCGCCGGCCAGTCCCGATGACAGCTACGACTCGGTAGGAACCGACAAGCGCGGCAGAACAAAGTAAAAGGTAGCGCCCTGGCCTTCGGTGGATTCCACCCAAATGTCGCCGCCATAGTGCAAGAGAATTTCACGAGACAGCGTCAATCCCAGTCCCGCGCCCTCCGGCTTGTCAATCAACAGATCGCCGCCCTGGCTGAAGCGTTGAAAGATGCGCCGCATCGTGCCATGGGGGATCCCAATACCGGTGTCGGCGACAGAAACCAACAGTCCGCCTTCCGGCGGGGCGATCCAGTCGCAAACAATCGCCTCGCCCTCCACCGCGCGCGCCGTCAAAGTAACGCTGCCCCGCGCGGTGAATTTGACGGCATTGGAAAGCAGGTTGCCCAACACTTGCGCGATACGTTTGGGATCGGCATACATTTCCGGCAACACATTTTCGAAGATCAGGTTCAGTTGCAAGCCTTTTTGGGCAGCCAACGGCTGGAATTGGGTGACGGCCTGCGTGATCACTTCCGCCGGGAAGAAGGGTTGATCGTTCCATTCAATGCCGCCGGAATCCAGGGCCGAGATATCCAAGACGTCGCTGAGCAAATCCGTCAACCGCTCGCCTTCCTGCACCATGATCTCCAGATTTTTCGTGACCCGATCCACGGCCTGTTGCGCGGCGACATCGGCGCCGACGGACGGCAGGATATTGCGGGCGAACATACGCTGAACCAACTTGGCAAATCCCAGGATGGAGGTCAGCGGCGTGCGCAGCTCATGGGAGACGGTGGTGATAAACGCGGACTTCATCCGATCAATTTCGACTTCGTGGGTGATATCGCGCAGGATGCAGATCACGGCGCTCCGATCTCCCAAGGCGGTGGCCGAAACGGTCAGGATACGTTCCCCAAACATGCTGTTGTTCAGTAGCGCGCGCGGATCGGCCAGTCGGATACGGGCAACCTCAATGATGCCGGGGTATTCCTGCGCATGGGTGATGGCGTCCAGCCAATCGGGCACCGGCGCCACCTGGCGGATGTCCTGGCCCACCAGGGCGCGCGCCGCGCGCCGTAGCAAGTTTTCGGCAGCCGGATTCACCAATTGGATGCGGCCGGCCGCGTCGGTGACGATCAAAGCATCGGCCAGGTTTTGCAGGATGGCGTTGAGTCGGTTGCGGTCCGCCGCCATACTGCGCGTGTGCTGCGCCACTTCCTCTTGAAGCTGTTGCTCGTGCGTCTCGATATGCTGCACCAGCAGCGCGTTTTGTACGGCGACGGTTGCCTGACGCGCCAGCATCCCGATCATGCGCACTTCGGCGGTGGAATACGCCCAAGCGCCGGAACGTGGGGCCAAGCCCAGCAATCCGATCAAGCGCTTGCCGGCCTGCAAGGGGGTCAACAGCTCAATGGATTGCGCGCGCATCCATTCCAGCACAGGCGGCGGCGTGGTCGCGGGCGCAGCGGAACGCGACAAAGGGGCATTGGGCAACGTCAACCAGAATTGGTCCCAGTCGGCAGCCGGTAGGGCGCCCGCATCCCCCGGCCCTACAGAGTGCAAGAGTGTATGCTCCTCATTGGCAATCAACAGGATGCCATGCGCAACGGCCATCTGCTGTGGCAATTCCTGGGTCAGCAGCGCGGCAATCTCTTCTATATGGAGCGCGCCGGCGAGTTTTTCGGTCATCTGGGCAAGGACAACCTGAGGATGGAGGCGGCGGCGATAGATCAGACGGTCGGCCAATATGGTCATATAGGGCGACAAAATCCCAAAAAGGCCGACGAGCAAGAGGGTGATGAGCGCCGTGAGGACACACTCATCCCCAATGAGCTGGCGCCCGGCAGCGCACAACAGCCCACCGCTCCCCGCCAGCAACAGCACCAACAGGCAATCCAGCAGCAGCCGACAGGCGCGGCTGCTCCCAATAAACCGCCGGATCAACCGCCCAATTCGGGTGTGAAATAGCTTATCATTCCCCATGAGAACCAACTCCAGACTCTGAACCTTCCTCACTGCGGCGCAGCAGCGCGGCAATTGTTTGGAGCAAAACCGGCATCTCCACCGGTTTAAGCAAATAGGCATCCGCCCCCAACTTCAGGCCCAACTCACGATTTTCGACAATAGAGAGAATAAGAATGGGGATGGCGGCCATGCTGGCGTCGGCCTTGAGAACGCGGGTCACGTCGAATCCAGAGATGTCGGGCAACATCACGTCAAGGAGGATCAAATGCGGGGTATGCTGGCGGGCCTGCGCCAGCGCCTCGGCGCCGCCCGCCGCTTCCAACACGCGGTAGCCGGCCCCCGTCAATTCTTGCGTCAACAACGAGCGAATGTGCGCATCGTCCTCAACCACCAGGATGCGGGAGGCAAGAGGTCGGGGTGGGGAAATGAACTGCGCGGGGCGGGCCTCGGCAATGACGCGCACATCGCCATATTTGACGGCGGTAGGGCGCAACGGCAAGGCAAAGCTCAGGGTGGCGCCGCCGCCCGGAGTGGATTCAGCCCAGATTGCGCCGCCATAGTGGGTGACGATTTCCCGACAGATTGCCAGTCCCAACCCGGTGCCGGAAGGTTTGTCCACCAGAGGATCCGCCACGATCTGTTGGAAGCGTTGAAACAGCCGTGGCAATGCCGCCGTGGAAATCCCGACGCCGGTGTCCGTAACGGCGCAGAGTAAGCCGCCGTAGAGCGTATCGTCTGACGCGGCAGCAGGCGTTTTCCATCCATGCACGACCTCGCCGGGCGCCAGAGGCCGGCAGGCCAGTGTGATTTGGCCGGCCGGCGTAAATTTGACCGCGTTGGTAATCAGGTTGTGCAACACTTGACGCACACGAGTTTGATCGGCCACCAGATGCAACGGGACTTCGGGCAGAGCCATCGTCACGGTCAGTTCTTTTTCGGCGACCAGCGCCTGGGCTTCAGACGCCATCTGGCGCAACAGTTGGGTGAAATCAAAAGGCGCATCATTCCAGGTTACTTTGCCGGACTCCATCTTAGAAATATCCAGCACATCGTTGATCAGGCGCGTCAACCGCTCCGACTCCAACGCAATGATGTCCAGATTGGCGGTGATCCGCTTGAGCGCGCGTTGCGCGCGTTTGTTGTCGGCGGGCGCCGCCGGCGTGACGTCCTTATCCAGAATGCGATGAATTAGTTTGGTGAAACCCAGCACGGAAGTCAAAGGGGTGCGTAATTCGTGAGAAACGGCAGAGATGAACTCGGTTTTCATCATATCCACGGCCTTCTCATGGGTGATGTCCCGCACGACGGTCACGACGCCGAGAATTCGTTCGCCTTCGTGGATAGCGGCGGCGGCGGCCTTGAAGGTGCGTCTTTCCGGCATAGGAATTTCGGCAGTGAAGGTCTCCGTGGTTTTTTCCAACGCGCCGGCGATCAGGTGAATCAATTCCGGCTGCGCGATGCAAGCCGTTAGCACGTTTCCCAGGAGTTCGCCAGACGGACGGTCAAACATATACTCGAAGGCCGGGTTGACCAACATGATCTGTCCGTCGGGAGTGCTGACGAGAATACCGTCAGCGATGCTGCGCAGGATGGCGTTCAGCGTGCTCTTTTCTGCCTTCAAGGTATTGGTCATCTCGGCCAGGGCGGCAGCCTGCCGGCGGACACTGGCAAACAATCGCGCATTGATCAACGCGCCGGTGATTTGATGCGTCAGGGCGGTCAGCAAGCGCACATCATTTTCATCGAAGGCGTTCACCTGTTCGCTCTCCACGTTAAACACGCCGACGATTTGATCGCCGGTGATCAAGGGGATCGCCAATTCAGAACGGATTCCCGGCGCGTAGGCCACGTATCGTGGATCGTGGGTCACGTCGGGAAGCAACAGCGCCTGACGATGATGCAATACCCAACAGACCACGCCCTTATCCGCCGATTCGCAGAGCGCCTGCCGGAAAAAAGCCGCATCCACGCCATGATGCGCCGCCAGGATAAGTTTTCCCGTTTGTTCGTCCAACAAATGAATGGAGATAATCTGGTAGCCGAAAACGCGCCGCACCTGCGCAATGATCTCGGCCATCAAGTCGTCGGGGTCCAACACCGTGCTGATGTGCTGCGCCGTCTCGTAGAGCAAGGCCATCTCTTGGGCGCGTTCCCGCGCCTCCTGATACAACCGCGCGTTCTGCACCGCCACGGCAATCTGATCCGCCACGGCGCCGGCTAATTGGGCATGTTCCGGAGTATAAAAATTCGGCTCATGTTTGTCAATGGTCATCAACCCCACCGACCGGCCTTTGAAAACCAGGGGAGCGCCAATCCAGGCATGAATCGGCGCAAACTCATTTGGATCGCCCTCATCCCGCCCCCAATCAGCCAGTTTCTGCACGTCGCCCTCGACGCGCACTTTCTGCTCCTGCAAAACCTGATAACCGATATTCTTTTGATCCTCCGGCGTGAAAACGGTCCCGATGATGTTGGCCTCTTCCGGAAAGCCGCGCGCGGCAGTGACCACCAGATTGAGGCCTTCCACCAACATAATGGCTGCCGAGTTGTAGGGAATCACCTTGCCGAGTTGTTCCAGGGCGCGATCCAACACCACGTTCAAGTCCAGAGAAGAATTGACGGCCTGCGCCACCCAGGCCATGGTGGCGGCTATCTGGCGGCGGTCCTCTGCCTGACGATAGAGGCGCGCGTTGTGCAACGCCACCGCGACCTGGTCGGCCACGGACGTCAGGGTTTGTAGGTCCTGTGCGGTGAAGGGCTGCGTCGTGGAGGCGGTCAAATCGAGCACCCCCACCGTTTCTGCGTTGATTCGCAGCGGCACGGCCAATTCCGTGCAGACCGGCGCCGCGCCCGCCTCCTCACATTCCACGGCGGTGAAGGTGGCCGGCGCGCCGGTTGTGAAGACTTTGCCCACCAGGGTGGCAGCATCCAGAGGGTACGACACGTTGAGCGGGCACGAGAGCCGGTCGGCGGCGCAGGCAACGACGCGGTAGGCGGCGGCATCCTTCAGGAAGATGGCCGCGCCACAATAGCCGAACACGCGCTCCAGGCTTTCGATGACCTGGGACAACAACCTGTCCGTGTCGAGGATGAATCCGATATCCCGTGAAATATCCAACAGGGCGCGCAACTGTGCGTTTTCGCGCGCCGCCGCATCAGACGCCACGGGCATGGAAGGTAATTCAACAGCCATGCAATTCCCCTGATTCTGGTACAGACAATACATCGGCCAAGGAGTCGGTCGCCGGGTCATTCCCGTTGATAGACGCAGGCTGAGGCAAGGGTCGGACGAGTCGAGCCACGGCGCTTAATACGGCTTGCGCTTCCACCGGCTTGTTCAAGTAGGCCGCCGCGCCGAGGGACAGCCCGTAGTCCCGGTCTTCAACGATGGATAAGATCAAAATAGGAATGGGCGCAGTGGCCGGGTCAGACTTCAAGAGACGGGTAACGTCAAAGCCGGAAATATCCGGCATCATCACATCCAGGATGATGAGCGCCGGATGATGGCGGCGGGCCAAGGCGATCCCCTCGGCGCCGTTGGCGGCTTCCAGGACTTGATAACCAGCTTCCGTCAATTCTTGTGTGAGCATCAAGCGGATATGCGCCTCATCGTCCACCACCAATATCGTAGTCGGCACCGCGTCGGACAGCCTGTAGTGCCCTATGGCAGCCGGCGCCACGTCGAGCGCAGGGGGAGGAAGAACGACGCCTGCCTCCCCGGTTATCTCCTGAACCGGCAAGGGGAGGACAAATTGGAAGGTTGAACCGACACCCTGGGTGGATTCTGCCCAGATAACGCCATTATAGTGGGTGATGATATGTTTGGCAATCGCCAGCCCCAATCCCGTGCCTTTCGGCTTGTCCACCAGGACATCGTCGCGCAATTGCCGGAAACGCTGAAAGAGGTTGGGCATCTCGCTCTCCGGTATCCCGCTGCCCGTATCGGCGACCGTCACCAACACCCCGCCCGGATTCTCGGCCGGGTAACGCCAACGCGCAGTCATCTCGGCAAAAGACACGGACCGGACGCGGAGGGTAAGCGTGCCATCCTCAGTGAACTTGGTCGCATTGGAAAGCAAATTCAGCAATACCTGACGGATCCGGTCGGGATCGGCCAACAGCAGCGGCAACTTGGGGGGCAGGATGGTTTGCAAAGTATTCCGATTTTTCTCAAGCTGCGGGCGCACTATGTCCACGGCGGCGGCGATCACGGGCGACAACTCAAAAACCTGATCGCGCCATTCGACTTTGCCGGCGTCAATCTTGGCGATGTCGAGCACATCATTGATCAAGCTGGTCAGGCGCTCACCCTCCAGGTTAATGATTTGGAGGTTTTCGAGAACCCGCTGCATGGCGCGGGCGGCCTTGCGGTGGTCAGGCGGCAGCGCCGGCATAACGTCGCGTTCCAGCGATTTGATGATGAGCTTGGTGAATCCCAACACGGAGGTAAGTGGGGTGCGCAGTTCGTGTGACACCGTGGAGATGAATTCCGTCTTCATGCGATCAATGGCCGCTTCGTGGGTCACATCGCGCACGACGGTGATAATGCCGGAGCCGTCGCGCAGGGCAGTGGAGGACGTGCGCAGCACCCGACCATTGGCGGCGCAGTCCGCGTTGCATACCTGTCCCGGCTGTTGATGAGCCTGCGCCACAGCCTGCATCAGAGGGGCGCAATCCAGAGTTTGCGCCAGAGAACGCTGCGTCAAGTGGGCGGCGGGCAGGGCTAACATCTCGGTCAGGGCGTGGTTGGTCAATGTAACCTGGCCGTCGGGCGCCGTCACCAGCAGGCCGTCGGTCATCGTTTCGAGGAGGATGTTCAGGCGGTCGCGCTGCTCGCTGAGTTCCTCATTGGCGGCAGCCAATTCACGGGTGCGTTCCTCAACTTTCAGGGCCAGGTTGCGCGCGTACAATTCATTCTGGTGGTAGAGCTGCGCATTTTCAACTGCGGCCGCGCTCTGCTGCCCCAACAAGCGCAAGGCCGCCAGCTCGTCCTGCCCATAGAGGTCACCGCTCTGACGCGCCCCCAGCAGGTAGATCCCCATCAACTCCCCACCCCGGTGCAGTGGAATCAACAACTCCCACTGCTGCCGGCGCAACTCGGCGACCGAGGGCAAGGCGGGGCGCGCGCGGCGCAAAACGTAGGGAGCGTCCTGGGCCGCCAGGGCAGCGACGAGGGGCGCATCGGGTTCCAGAGCAGGGGCGGTTTCTCCCACTGGAGTAACGGCGCGGAAACTGCCGTCGGCCTGCCGTAGGAGCAGCGCGGCCTGGGCAATGTGCAAGCGCCGGGGAACTTCCTCCACCAGCAGCGCTTCCAGCGCGACGAGGTGCAACGTGGTGGAGAGGCGCGCACCAACTTCGCGCAGCATAACCTCCATATCCAGCCGGTGGCGATAGAAGGCGCGATCCACCCATTTTTGGACATGCATGCGCAGGGGGGCAGCCCCCAGGGCAATCAGCACGACAGCGAAGATGGAAGCGAGTTCGGCATTGACAACACCTAACCAGGCGGGCAAAATCCATTTTAGCGCACCGACAAGCAGAAGATAAAAAGCGATCAGGAAAGCGGTCAGGCCGCTGTAGACCAGGCTACGGCGGATCAAAACATCCACCTGCATTAACCCGCGCTCCGTCACGGAAAAGAAAAAGGAAAGCGGGATCAACAGGAGTGGAAAATCGGCCACGGCCAAGGGCACCAAAGGCCGTCCGGTAAGGGCCATCGGGAGGTTGTAGAGCAGCAGCCAGGGCAACGGCCCTAAGAGCGCGCCCCATAGTAGCCAGCGCACCTGATTCCGCACGCCGGGGCGGTGCGTGGTAAGATAGGTATGCATGAGATGGCCTAAACCGATTAGCAATTCCACAGCCGCCAACGGATACAGAACCTGTTGAAACATCCCCACGCGCGCCGCTATCGGATCGGGCCAGCCGATCCCCAGGTAGGTGACTACGGCCAGAAGCAAACTAAGACCATGCGCTGCATAAATGAGGCGTGGAGCGCGTTGAGCCAGCCGCTTGGGTTCGGGGAAAACCAGCAAAACGTGCATGACGAAGCTCATGCCCAGCGTGAAGGTGAAAAGGTCCAGGGGATTGATCAGCCAGGTGAGGCTCAAACCCACGTTGGCACCCAAAGAGAGTACGGCGTTGTTGGCGATATTGAGTCCCTGAAGGCAAAATTCGATGGCAACCAACGCCGCCCCCCAGTCCGGCTTGTGGTCAAGAACGATGAGGATGGCCGCCGCGACGAAAGAAAGAGAAACCAGGGTCAGCGGCAAAGCGCGGCTCAATACCTGAATGAGCGAAGAAAGCTCCCAACGCACCGGCAGTTGGATACGACTGCCGTCGCGCAGGAGGGTATACGTGATGGCATCCGGCGGCAATGTAAAGAGGAAGCGGTGCCAGTGACCGGGTGCATGGATACGAGTCCTGACATCCCCCCCGTTAATTTGTGCAAGGATGTCCCCGGGACGCACCGGGCTGGCCTCGGGGGCGGCGTCAATGACAAACCCACGCGCGTCCCAGTGCCCACTCAAACCATCCGTAGGAGAACGCCAAGCAAAGATAATCGTAGCGGTGTTGTATAACAATACACACAGCGCCGCTATCAACAAAACCCACGCCGTCACGGAAAGAGGCTGACGCTTCATAAAGTAAGCAACTTCTGAGCGAACTTACACAGGAGGAGTGCGCATGAGGGGTGGGGATGGTGACTGCTCCCCACTCCCTAATCCCTGCCTATCCCAAAAGATCAGATGAGAATTTCCAATCCCAGGAGTTCCGCAGCGCGATTGAGGATGTAATCCGGGTCAAAGGGCTTCGTGACATACTCATCCGCGCCGGCATCGGTGCCCTCTTCCCTGTCAATGGACTGACCCTTCGCCGTCAACAACACCACATAGATGGTCTTATTGGTTTCCTTGATCTTACGGCAGACCTCATAGCCGCTCAATTTGGGCATCATCACATCGAGAAACACCAAATCCGGCTGCTCACTCAGGGCAATATCCAACCCTTCCTGCCCATCAGCCGCCGAAAGTAACTCTACCCCCAGGTCTTCCAACTCTTCCAACGTTTGCATTAACAACACTCGGATGAAGGCTTCGTCATCCACAATCAGAATTCGCTTGTCTTCGCTCATCATCTCCTCCGAAAATAGTCCAAAGTCTCAAGTCGAAAGTCCAAAGTCTCAATCCGTTGATCGAATTTTCGTCCTTGTCGGTGTGGTTTCCCACATGAGGACTTCTCCAAAAATAGTCTGATAGTCGTCAGTCGCGTTGTCAAAGGGTTAAGAACACTACTGAAGATACTGTATCATCCTCCCCGTGTTCTGTCAACAAAGTTCAGGCCGGCGATGCTTCCGCCGGACGTTCGGCCCGCTTCTGCACGGCGCGGCCAAAGAGCGCCAGCGCCAGCGCAATGACGCCCACGATCCCGGCGATCAACATCCCGGCGTCAGACCAAAATTCCAGCGGGAACAGCCGGATCAACGTGTCGTCGTAAGCAAACAGCCAGGAATCCCCGGTGAAGAAGATGCCGTGAAACGCCGTGAAAAACGCCTCGAAGCCCACCGCCATCCACGCGCCGAGCAGCACGAGGATCAGCAGCGTCAGCAGGCCGCCATCGGAGAGCGCGCCCCACAGAGCCGCCCGCCCCCACCAGCGAACCAACGCCCACCCGACCAGCGCGCCCACTGCCAGCAATAGCCCCGCAGCCAGCGTCAGCCGATCATACACGACTTTGACGTCGTCCATGTGCTGCAACTCGCGCGCATTGAACGCCACCGCGCCATCGGGCAGCCGCAGATCGTCCAGCAGCCCGGAACCGCGCGGCAAGTTGAGGAAGTGGATGCTGAGCCGCGCCAACTGTAGCCGGTCGGCGGTCTCCATCCCCAGCGGGTCCGGCGGAAAATTTGCCTTGCGGTATTCCCACGCCGCGTACCAGGGCAACGTCACCAGACGCACCACGGTTATCGTCAACACCACGGGTAAAGCTATGATCACCATCAAACGCAGTAGGACACGCATTGCCGCCTCCAGAATTGAGCAGTTTCTCTGTTATACTCCAAACAGCGTCAGAAACAACCTCCTAAAACGTAAAACGCAAAACGTAATGACTCCACGTTTTACGTTTTACGTTTTATGCTTCATCCATTTGACAAGTGCCTTATCAATGATAGTCTACTGAGGAATTTGACCGATAGACACTTCACAGGACGCGGAAAACACGGACGGACACGGATTTTTTGTACAGCGATCTGTTCCGTGTTTTTCTGTGTTCGTCCGTGTCCTATTTAAACTTTTGGAGGATGCTATGTTCGCAATTGTCAACGGCAAAGTGATGACCATCACCCAGGGCACTTACGATCCCGGCACGGTCCTGATTGACGATGGCCGCATCGCGGCGGTAGGCGCCGATGTGACACTCCCGCCGGATGCCGAAGTCTACGACGCGACCGGCAAAGTCATCATGCCCGGCCTGATCGATCCCCACTGCCACGTCGGGATTTTCCACAACGGCGTCAGCTCGCGCGAGTCCGACGGCAACGAGATGACCGACCCGGTCACGCCGCACCTGCGCGCGCTGGACGCTCTGCACCCGGAAGACGCCTTCCAGGACCTCGTCGAGGCCGGCGTCACCACCGTGCTCACCGGGCCGGGCAGCGCCAACGTCATCGGCGGGCAGTGGATTTGCGTCAAGACCGCGCCGAAAGCCACCGTCGAGCAGATGATTCTGCTGGAGCCGGCCGGGATGAAGATGGCGTTGGGCGAGAATCCCAAGCGCGTCTACGGCGATATGCAAAAGAAGATGCCGTCCACGCGGATGGGCAACGCCGCCGTCCTGCGCACCGCGCTGGTGGAGGCGCAGAACTACATGGCGAAGTGGCAGGCTTACGAAGAAGACCTGGCCGACTACCAGGCGAAAGTCGCCGCCGGGGAGACGGCCAAGCGCCCCACCCCGCCGGAGCGCAACCTCAAGCTGGAAGCGCTGAGCAAAGTCCTCCCCACCGCCGACCGCGGCCCGGCGCTGAAGTGTCGCATCCATGCCCACCGCGCCGACGACATCCTCACCGCCATCCGCATCGCCGAAGAATTTGGGCTGGACATCAGCATCGAGCACGCTACCGAGGGCTACAAAATCGCCGACATCCTGGCAGAAAAGGGCATCCCCGTGACCGCCGGGCCGATTATCTTTTCCGCGCTGAAATACGAACTCAAAGATATGACCCCCAAGAATCCGGGGCTGATGAGCAAGGCCGGCGTCAAAGTCGCCATCCAGACCGACGAGATGGGCGCGGTCAAGTACCTGGCGCTCAACGCCGCGCTGGCCGTGCGCGAGGGGATGTCCGAGGAGGACGCCCTCAAAGCGATCACCATCACCGCCGCCGAGATCATCGGCGTGGAACAGCGCATCGGCAGTCTGGAGCCGGGCAAAGACGCCGACATCGTCGTCTTCAGCGGCCACCCCTTCGACTACCGCACCGTCCCGGAGCTGGTGCTGGTGGATGGGGAGGTGGTGTATCGGCGGAAGAGCGAGTGAGCGAGAAAGCGAATTGCGAATTGCGAATGACGAATTAGTTAGTGTCACAAAGTCTTCGCCGCTATAGCCACCTGCGAATGAATTCGCAGGCTGATACAGAAAACCCGTTAAAACGGGTTGACAACCAGCCGCGCGACGGTGAATTGAGTGCGTTTTTAACGCACTTTGCATAGCAGCCGATGATTTCAATCATCGGTGCGCGGGTGGCGGATACTTCGTGACAGTAACCGAATTACGAATTACGAATCAGCGGATCGGCGGGTCAGAGATTGTGAACGATTTTTGAAGGGGTGAGATTCGTTTTGAGGGGGGATGGCTTTGTCTGAGCGACGTTTGAAGCATTTTGCCCTGGGATGGCTGCTGGTAGGGATGGTTTTGGGATGCCTGTCATGCACCGGGCCGACGACGCCGGCAACGACGGTGGAGGCAGCGACAGCCTCTCCGTTTCCGACAAGCACCGTCCCCTCTTCTTTCACGCCTACCGCCGTTCCTTCGGCTACACCATCCCCCACCTTGACGCCGAGCCGGACGCCAACGCGGACGCCCAAACCGACGCAGACACCCAAACCGACGCCAACGCCAACCTTGAGCCTGGAGGCAAAGCGGGAAATCATTGAAAGAAACTTAGCCATTGCAGGCTGCGAGCCGCCTTGCTGGGGCGGCATCACGCCAGGGGAGACTTCGTGGGAGGAGGCGCTGGATTTGTGGCGGGGGGTGATTACTAAAGTCAACGGGAAATCTGATTTTACCTACGCGATTTTAGGCCTGAATGAGCGATATGCTACTTACGATCCGGATCGTGTCGAGATGTGGAGCAAAGACGAGACGGTGACGGGGATTTACATCGGAGGCCAACTCTACGACGACAGCATCGTCTACACCGGAACTTTGAACACCTATCTGGCAGGATTTCAGTTGCCTGACGTTCTTGAACAATATGGCCCACCTTCGCAGGTATACGGCGAGGGGTATATAGGCGCGTATTACGATAGGCTTTGGATTGAGTATGCCGATCGGGGGCTTTTGTTCGGTTATGCCGTGGACACCATCTATGACAATGCCGCACCCCTAATTTGTCCCATTGCTGAAGTGTCTCCCCATATTGCCATCAACTTCCAGGCGACGGGCGACGTTTTTCAGGCCTACCGCGAGTATTTGGAGGCGACGCAAGAGTATTACTCTGATTGGACAGTGATAGAGACCTTGTCGCCGGAGGCCTTCTATACCGCATTCCGAGAGCCAGCATCTCCCAATTGCTTGCGAGTGGTCAAGTCAGTTTCCGAGGATATGACCCCCTTGCTCCCTGTGAACTTCGATCCTGTTTTCCGCCCGGAAGAAGATGCGTACTTGCAAGAGCTTTTGGCAACCAACGGCGGCTGTGAATTGCCGTGCTGGTGGGGCATCACGCCGGGCGTCACACGCCTTGAGGATGCGCGGACTTTGTTCGCTGGGTATGGTAAACCGATGGGGGTCTGGAATTGGGGGGATGAGACGGTGTATGAAGTTGGACTCTTCGCCCGGCATAACCCGGCGCCGCTGGATTACGTCATCAGGCATAAATTCGAGGTCGCAGATCACATAGTGACCGCCCTTCGGGTAGTCGGAGAACCCCCGATGCCCGAAGCCACCGGCGACGGCCCCCAACCCTACCCCCGGCATCACAATGGCCTACCGGTCATGACGACATCCCGCCACCTGACGCAAGATTGGCAGCGGTACACGCTTGCCTCCACCCTGAAACTGCTGGGGACGCCGTCTCAAGTTTGGATTGACTACACACAATTGGATTGTTTCGGCAATTTCTATTTGGCGATCGCGTATGACGACGCGGGAGTTATGGCGCAATACGGCGGCAAAGTGCAGAGCAAAGATGGTAAAATGGAGATCTGTCCTTCCGCCGAGACCATGACCGAGGTTAGCTTGCTTTTGACAACACCCCATCCTGAAATCGCGTGGGACAAACAGATGCAGGGATGCTATCCCGGTTGTATGCCGGTCACATTGGAAGAAGCCGCCGACATTCAACCGGACGCTTTTTACCAGACCTACGTGAATCCCGACGCCACAGCCTGTTTTGAAGTTCGTAAAGACCTGGGCGTGTGGTGTCCATAAGAGACAAAGAGGCCCAATGACTGTTACCTTTCGTGAACTAACCCTTTCCGACTACGACGCCGTCCTCGCGCTCTGGCAATCCGTCGAGGGTGTGGGGCTGAGCGATGCCGATTCCCGCGAGGCGATTGGCCGCTACCTGGCGCGCAACCCCGGCTGTAGTTTCACAGCCTGGGATGGCGACCTGCTGGCGGGGGCCGTCCTCTGCGGGCACGACGGGCGGCGCGGCTACATCCACCACCTGACCGTGCGCGAAAGCCACCGCCGCCAGGGACTCGGCAAGGCGCTGGCGACCCGCTGCCTCGCCGCCCTCGCCGCCGAGGGCATTGACAAGTGCCACCTCTTCGTCTTCGCGGTCAACGCCAACGCGATTGCCTTTTGGAAGAGCGTGGGGTGGACGCCGCGCGTGGATTTGAATGTGATGTCGCGGTATACGGGAGACGGTAAACGGTAGACGGTAGACGGGGGGAAAGACTTGTTTAATCAATCATCGCGAAAGACCGGAAAGTCTTTTGGTCCGGGAAAACACTTTTGGGCGGCCTCTATGTTTTTCGTAGTAGGTGTGTTGACCGCTTGCAATACGGTCTCAGTCGAGGATGTCGCTTCTGTCACAATTACGCCGAAGGTCGCCAATGTGAGCACACCAACGCCCGTACTTTCGGCGCGCATTGACCTCGCCGAAGATTTGTACGCGCGGGAGGTGCAGGCGGGCGTGTTCGTCATCACGCACGCCTTTCCGTGGCCCGGCAATTCGATGTTGGTCGAGATGGCGGATGGAACGCTGGTCCTGGTGGATACGCCCTACACGCCGGAGGCGACACAGACGGTATTGGAATGGGCTGAGAAACAGTTGGGCAAGCGGGACATCGTCGCCATCAACACGGGCTATCATTACGATAATTTGGGCGGCAATGTCTATCTCCTCGAACAGGGCATCCCGATCTACGGCTCGGACTTGACGGGGCAATTGCTCGCCGAACGCGGCGACGCGCTGCGGGCGATGACGCTGGACTGGCTGAAAGCCCCGAAAGACAAAGCCTACTACGATGCGCATCAGACGTTGCCCTACGTTGCCCCCGACCACCCATTTCCCCTCGACGAAGGTTTGCAGCTTACGTTTGGCGACGAAACCGTCGAAGTCTACTACCCCGGCCTTTCCCACACGCCGGATAACGTCGTGGTCTATTTCCCCGGTCGCAAATTGTTGTTCGGCGGGTGTATGCTCATCGGGGGAGACAGCGTCGGGAACACGGCGGATGCAGATATGAAAGCGTGGCCAGAGTCAGTCCGCAACCTGGCGCGCTTCGATGTAGATGTGGTGATTCCCGGTCACGGAGAACGACTTGATCCGCAGTTGATTGAGCACACAGTGGAACTAATCAGTAGACAGTAAACGGTAGAAAGTAGACCGGCCTGTCTACCGTCTACCGTCTACCGTCTACCCTAAAGGAGTAATTGATGACAACTA
>JAKQHY010000156.1 GCA_029555965.1 Chloroflexota bacterium
GGGTCAAGGGTGGTGGGATCAATTCCCTGCGCGCGCCACCACGCCGGCCCCAGCCACCGCGGCCCATCCGCCTGGACAAAGAGGACCCAACCGGCGTCGAACGACGCGGGGGGCGCGGCCGGAGTTGGCGCAGCGCAGCCCACAAGCACAGCCAGCAATAGCCACAGGGACACCCCTTGCCCAATAGCGCGCTTCACTGCCGGCGCCTCCACAACCAGGCGCCGCCGCCGATGAAGCTCAATCCTAATACAGCGCCCACAACCAACAATCCAATATATACCATCGTGTTGGGCGAGCGGGCCGGCGTGGTTCTACCTTCTACCACCAGGCGCGTAACTGTGGCGCGGGGCGTGACAGTGATAACCGGGACGGGCGTCGCGACGATTTCCACAGGGGCAGTAGTGAACGTCGGCAAGGGGGCAATGTATGGAGATGGCGTCGTCGTAGGCGCTCCAGGAGCCGAAGTAACTGTAGGCAGCTCTCCCCTAAGCGGCATAGGCGTGTCCGTGACGGTAAGCTGTGGCGACGCCACTTCCGTGACCGTCACGTCTTCCGTTGGGGAGGGGGGTAAGGTCGGAGAAGGCATGGGGGTCGGCGTCCCCACTTGACAAACCCCCGTCACATTGAGGGTAAGTTTGAATTGCTCCCCAGTGCCATCCTGGAAAATCACATCCAGGATATGTTCTTCCGTCACGCATGGGCAAAAAGTCTGCGTTCCTTCTCCCACAACGCCGCGGCTGTCCAGATAGACGGATTTCAAGTTCGTTGTCATCCAGCGCACTACCGTACATTCCCCGGCGGTCAATTCTGTCTTATCGGCCTCAAAGCGCACATTAGGATGGGGCGTAGGGGTGGGCGTCCCGGTCGGCGTGGAGGTGAGCGTCCCGGTCGGCGTGGGGGTGGGCGTCCCGGTCGGCGTGGGGGTGAGCGTCCCGGTCGGCGTGGAGATAGCAGCTCCTTTGAGGGTGGCAGTGATTGGACCGAAAAACGTCCCCTCCGCGCCATTGGAAGGCGCATCCTGAAGTTTGTAATAGTAGAGGATGCCTGGCGTTACCGCCACATCCTCATACTGATAGTCAGCGCCGAGGAGATCCCCCTCACTGAAGATAAGTAGGGAGATTTTTTCGTAGTTGCCCGTCTCTTGCGTGTGACGCCACAGAAAAAATCCCGCGTTGCCGGTCTCACTGGCTGTGTGCCAATGCAAAACGATCTTATTTTGAGCGTTTTGGGCATAAAACTCATCCACCGTCACCGCAGCCCATACGCCGCCAACCACTAAGACGGCCAACAGCAAGCTTAACCACCAGGCTTTAAGGCGACGCACCCCCTCCCACCCGTTAGCGAGGCCCCAATGCCAGGCCGCCAACAAGCGCTCGCGCGTCACCTCGCTCGCCGTCCGCCGATAAAAACAGTGCTCCTCGCGCGAAGCTTCGACCACCCGGCCCACGACCATCCCCGGTTCCCACGGTGGATCAAATCCCAGGTGACTGTCACCTTTCGTCAGCACCCGATCCCCACGCCGCCCCAGGTAACGATGGAGGAATCCCGCGCGGACGACCACCCAATCACCAGGCGTCAATGCCTCCGGCAGTACCGGAGCAACCACCACCGCGTCGCCAGGACGAAGCGTCGGTGTCATGCTGCGCCCGCGCACCCGCAAACGCATCAAGCCGGTAAGCGTTTCCGGCGCCATCTCAATCCATTCAGTTGACCAAGTGTTCATCGCCTGAGATTATACCTGAAACATGACGCCACGCAACGCGCCTAAAAATTTCCACACGCGCGACGGCTCTGTGGCTAGAATCTAAAAGAGAACGATCAACGAAAATTTGCACGCCATAGCGTTCCTGATACGCACGTCACACGCCCTATTCTCGCAGTACCACCTGGTGAAATATGCTATAATGAATCTATCTTGACAACCACAAGAGGATATAAAAATGTCCCTGAGCATCGCCATTCTGGCAGCGGGAAAAAGCACCCGCTTTAAGTCAAAAATCCCCAAAGTTTTGTACCCGCTGGCGGGCCGGCCAATGTTGGCCTACACGCTTGAGACAGCAGCCCAGCTGACCCCCGAGCCGCCGGTGTTGGTGATCGGCCCGGAGATGGAAGCTGAGATTCGCGCCTGGGGCGGCGAGCGTGCGCGCTACGCGGTTCAGCACGAGCGCCTGGGGACGGGGCACGCTGTCATGCAGACGCGCGCGCTACTCGAAGGGCAAGCCGATCAGGTGTTGGTGCTCTACGCTGACGGCCCGCTGCTGCGCGCGGACACCATGCGCCAACTCGTCACGCTCAAGGCCGAGACCGACGCCGCCATCGCCATGATGACGATCATCAGCGACACGCCGCGCGGCTTCGGGCGCATCTTGCGCGGGCCGGATGGTTACATCCAAGGCATCATCGAGGAACCGGAGGCCACACCGGAGCAACTCGCCATCCGCGAGCTGAATCCCGGCATCTACATTTTCGACGCCGAATTCCTCTGGGCTTATCTGCCGCAGCTCCAGCCGAGCGCACGCAAGGGCGAATATTACCTCACCGATATGGTGGAGCTGGCAACTGCTACCGGGCGGCGCGTCGCCGGCATCCCCTTTGCCGACCCGGACGAGGCGCTGGCCGTCAACACCCGCGTGGATTTGGCCGCCACAGAAGCCGCCCTACGCCGGCGCATCGCCCGGCAGTGGATGCTGGCGGGCGTCACGCTCGTGGACCCGGCCACGACCTACATTGACCCAGACGTGACCATTGGGCAAGACACCGTTATCCAGCCGAACACGCACCTGCGCGGCGCGACGACCATCGGGGAAGACTGCGTCATCGGGCCGAATACTATTATTGAAGCCTGCGCCATCGGCAACCGCTGCAAGGTGCTGGCGTCCGTGCTGGAAGAGGCCGTGATGGAAGATGACAGCGCCATCGGTCCCTTTGGGCATCTGCGCAAGGGCGCGCATCTCTGCCAGGGCGCGCACATGGGCAACTTCGGGGAGATCAAAAACGGGACGTTAGGACCGGGCGCGAAGATGGGGCACTTCAGCTACCTCGGCGACGCGCAAGTCGGCGCCAACGTCAACATCGGCGCGGGCACCATCACTTGCAACTTTGACGGGCAGCACAAGCACCGGACTGTGTTGGAAGAGGGCGTTTTCATCGGCTCGGACACGCTGCTGGTCGCGCCGCTACACATCGGCGCGGGGGCCAAGACCGGCGCGGGGTCGGTGGTCACGCACGATGTGCCGCCGCACACGCTGGTCTACGGCGTCCCGGCGCGTCCGCGCAAGAAGCTAGATGAGAGCGAGTGAGCAAGAGATCGGATCAGCGAAAAAGCGCGTGAGCGACAGTACGCAAGAAGAGAACTAACCTATGAGCAATCCGTCAGAGTTTACGTCGGATGCCTGGATTTTGTTGGCAATCTTATATAGTAGATGTGAAAAAGGCGCAGACCTTCGCGCTATCATAGGAGCGGCAGATTATATCAATCACGCGATCTTGACCTACGAAGAATTGAGAGACGGTCTGGTTCGACTGCGCGCGGCAGGTTACATAAGAGAACAGGATGGGTTTTACCATCCAACCCAGATGACGCTTTCTGCTTACGAACGAACCACAAAACCACACCGTCCTGTGCGAAGAGAATGGGATGACCTAGCGCAGTTTCTGAGAACGAGCGGATTTAATTCACACGCCCTTGCCGACTCGACGGCAGATCAGGTCATTATTACGCAAACGATGTACGAGAACGCTGTCCAGACATATATCCAGGAAAATCAGGTATCAACCACACAGTGAAAAGCACACATCGCGGAGGAGCTATGGGTGAGATCGATCCAGAACGTCTGATTGCCGCAGCGCGGACAGCGTATGATCGCGCCTATGCCCCCTACTCCCACTACCAGGTAGGCGCCGCCGTTTTGACCGACGCCGGCGAAATCTTCACCGGCTGCAACGTTGAGAATGCCGTCTATCCCCTATGCCTGTGCGCCGAGCGCGTCGCCGTCACGAAAGCGATCTCCGAAGGCGCGCACAACCTCCGCGCGGTGGCCGTGGTGACGCGCAATGGCGGCACGCCCTGCGGCTCATGCCGACAGGTGCTCCGCGAGTTCGGCGCGCCGGAACTGCCCATCTTCGTGGCGGATGTTTCCGACCATTATCGAACGTATACCCTGGCACAGTTGCTGCCCGACAGCTTCACACACACCGACTTAAAGCAGGCATGAACGAAACAACCGCACTCGACAATTTACAACAACGACTCAACCATATCCTGCACGACCAACTGCAAACCATCGCGCTGGTTGCTGCCGGATACTATGTAGCCCTGGCGATACTACACGCCCTCAGTCTGCCGGCGGACATTTTGCCCCCCCTACTCCAACTGACCCTCGCCTCAGCCCTGCTTTCCGTCGGACTTTGGGCCGCGCTGCGCGCCCGCCCGGCTCAAGCGCGGGATGCGCACGCAGTGCTGGCCATACAATTCGGCCTGGCGCTCATTAACCACCTGGCCCTCCTCTACCTCAGTCACGACATCCAACAGACCCTTCACGTGGCGCTGCTCATCATCGCCGCCGGGTTGTTGACGCTCTCGTCGCAATGGCTGACCGTCCTCATCCTAGCCGCGTTGGGCAGTTGGGCTTTGGCCGCGCCGACCTACACGGGCAATGCGGCGTGGCTTTATGCCGGATTCGGGCTACTGTGCGCCACCGGGCTTGCTGTCATAGCCCATCGCACACGGCGCACAGCCTACGAACGCGCGGAACACCTCCACCAGCGCAATCAACAACAAGCCGCCGAACTCCGCCGCCGCACCGAACAGATGGATGCCAATCTATTGGTCGGACAACAACTCAATGCCGGACTACCTCTGAACGAGCTGTTGAATACAATCGCCGACCTCATCAATACCCATTACCGCTGTAGTTACGTGGGCATATTCCTGCTCAACCGGGCGCAAACCGAACTCGTTCTCCACGCCGCCGCCGGCGAAGCTGGACATCTGGCCGTGCGCCGGGAAACCACCGTCAAACTGGGGCGAGGTATCATCGGTTGGGTTGCCCGCCACCGGCAGATCACGCGGGTGGACAATACCGCCCAAGATGCGCGCTTCATCCATTGGGACTTGATGCCCGACACCGCAGCCGAACTGGCCCTGCCGATCAAAATCAAAGATCAGTTATTGGGAGTTTTGGACATGCAAAGCGATCAGGCGAATGCCTTTGAACAAGCCGATCTCTCCCCGCTGGAACTGTTGGGAGAACAAATTGCCTTTGCCATTCAGAACGCCCGTATCCATGAACAAGAACGGTATCATCAACACCTTGCCGAAACATTGTACAGACTTGGCCGCGCTTTAGCCCGACCATCCAGCCAACAGGAGACCTTCCAACTCATCTTGCAACAACTGCTCAGTGTCGTCCCGCACGATCGCAGCACCATCTTCCTGCGCGACGGCGATTTCCTGAAGACGGTCGCCGTGCAAGGCTTCCCGGAAAACAAATCCGTGTTCTCCTGGCGCGTCCCTATCCGCCCGGGGGACGTATTCGACGAAATCTGCCGCACTCAGCATCCGTTGGTGCTGGTGGATGCGCTGCGCCGCGCCGATTGGTATCACCTGGACGATGTCCTACCGGCGCGCAGTTGGATGGGCATTCCCCTCATCCACGACGACAAGGTGGTCGGGATGCTGTCGTTGACCCGCGAGACCCATGATCCGTATACCGAAGCCGAAGTGACCTTCGCCGGCGCTTTTGCCGTGCAGGCCATCATCGCGATGGAAAACGCAGCTTTGTATGATGAAGTGGAGCGGCTGGCGATGACGCGGAGCTAACCGGCACGCTCTAAAAGCACCGGATTGAACGGGATATTTTTGTGGACGGCATACTGTCCATAAAAATATCCCGTTCATCTGCCACACAGAGGGTTAACTTTGGATCGTTTTGGAAAAGGAGGAAATACCATGCCAACAACCATTATTATCGGAACGCAATGGGGCGATGAAGGCAAAGGCCGCATCGTGGACTACTACGCGGCGCAGTCCGACATCATCGCCCGCTACAACGGCGGCGATAATGCCGGCCACACCGTAAAGGCCCAGGGTCTCAGCCTGGCGCTCCATCTGGTCCCTTCGGGGATCCTTTACCCGGACAAGATTTGCCTGATTGGCGCCGGCACAGTGGTCAATCCCCTGGCGCTGTTGGAAGAGATGCAAACCTTGCGCGAGAAAGGAATTAATGTATCGGCGGAGCACCTGAAGTTGGCCGCCGGCGCACACCTCATCCTCCCTACCCATCGCGCCCTGGATGGCGCGGCAGAGACGCACCGCGGACACGAAGCCCTCGGCACGACGAATCGCGGCATTGGGCCGGTTCATGCCGACAAGGCCGCCCGCATCGGCCTGCGCGCCGGGCAGATGCGCGATCCTGGCGCATTTGCCGAAGCGGTCGGCGCGCTGGTCGAGCTCCATAACGCGCAACTCCACAGCGTATACGGCAAAGCCCCCCTGGATCCGGCCCAAGTTGTCGCGCAGATGCATGCGGCGGCCGAGTTGCTCGCGCCGCACCTGGTGGACGGGACCGCGTTGATCGGCGAAGCCCTGGAGCGTGGACAGCGCGTCCTCTGTGAGGGCGCTCAGGGCACGTTGCTCGACCTCAACCTGGGCACCTACCCCTTCGTCACCAGCTCGTCGCCCATCAGCGGCGGCGCAATGGTAGGTCTGGGGATCGGGCCGAGAGAGGTGGAGCGCGTCGTCGGCGTCGCCAAAGCCTACACCACGCGCGTCGGCGCCGGGCCGTTCCCCACCGAGCTGACCGACGCCACCGGCGAACAGATGCGCCAGATTGGCAGGGAATACGGCACCACTACGGGGCGGCCTCGCCGCTGCGGGTGGGTGGATACCGTTATCTTGCGCTACGCCGCGCAGGTCAACGGCCTGACCGACATCGCCCTGACTAAGCTAGACGTCCTCAGCGGCCTCCCTACCCTGCGCATCGCCGTCGCCTACGACATCCACGGCGAGCGGCACACGCGCTTTCCCGCCGAATGGGGCGCGGCCGCATTAGAGGCCGCTACCCCCATCTATGAAGAGCTGCCCGGATGGGAAGAAGATATTACCCACGTCCGACGGCGCACGGACCTGCCCGCCAACGCCCGCGCTTACACCGCGCGCGTCGAAGAGCTGATCGGCGTCCCGCTCACCTTCATCAGCGTCGGCCCGGAACGTGAGGCCATGATCGTCGCCCAACAGCCCTGAGCCACAAAAGAAATATGTGAAACGCGAAACGTGAAACGTGAGGTCATCACGTTTCACGTTTCATTAAAAGAACCTGTCCGAAAAAGGAATCAAATTTTATGCAATCAGATCAACCCATGCCTGATGGCGTAGTCACCTGGGCCGAAATCAACCTGGACGCCATCGCCCACAACGTTCGGGAAATCAAGGCATTTATTGGCCCAAAGGTTGAGATCATCGCCAGCGTCAAGGCCAACGCCTACGGCCTGGGCCTGCGTCCCATCGCGCGCACCGTCCTGGAGGCCGGCGCAACTCGCTTGGCGGTCCACCGGATTCAACCGGCCATCGCTCTCCGCGAGGCAGGCATCACTGCGCCCATCTTGTTGATGGGGCACATCCCCCCTTCTGGCGTACATCTGGTGTTGGAAAACCAGATCACCCCGACACTGGTGGATTGGGAGACCGCCCAACGACTGTCGGCCCAAGCAGAACGACCAGTGCCTGTCCACATCAAAATTGACACCGGCATGAGCCGCTACGGGCTGGATCGGGAAAGGACGATTGAGTTCGTGCGCCACGTCGCCCAACTCCCGCACCTGGAAATTGAAGGCATCTTCTCCCACTTTGCCACAGCGGACGAGCGCGATCTCACGTCGGCGCGCGCGCAACACCAATTGTTCCAAGAGATTGTGGATGAGTTGGCCTCTCGCGGTTATGCGATTCCATTGCCTCACATCTGCAACAGCGCCGGGCTGGTAACGCTGCCGGAAGCGCACATGGCCGCGGTGCGTCCGGGGTTGTTAATTTATGGGATGGCGCCTTCGGAAGCCAGCCGCCCCCCCTTCCCCCTACGCCAGTCACTCACCCTCAAAAGCACCGTCATCCTGGTGCGCGACCTGCCGTCAGGACGCCCCATCAGCTACGGGCGCACCTTTGTTACCACCAGACCCACCCGGACGGCGTTGGTTTCCCTGGGCTACGGCGATGGCTACCCGCGCCTGCTCTCCAATCGCGGCGCCGTCCTCATCCGGGGGCAGCGCGCGCCGATTCGCGGGCGCATCTGCATGGATCAAATGGTCGTCGAAGTCACCGACATCCCCGGCGTGGCAGTGGGCGACGAAGTCGTCGCTATCGGACGCCAAGGCGACGCTGAAATCACCCCGGAAGAGGTGGGAACGTGGGCCGAAACTATCAACTACGAAGTGACCACCGGCCTGCTGCCGCAAGTCATCCGCGTGTACCGTCTCAACGGACATATCCCCGCGCCCGAAGAGGGACTGGCGCAGTGGGCCAATTACTTACGCGCGGTCTAGTCGAATACAATGTTAGATTTCTTTGACTTACGCGCAAACGGGGCTATACTGACAGTCATGGGGAGAAAGTCCCAAATCGTGAAAAGCAAAAGTGAAATGCAAAGCTGTGCTCGTAAAGTCGTCGCAGTTTACACTTCTAGCATGAAAAAGCCCAACCCACTGTATAAGGAAATCCGTGTATGCCCACAGACAAGCTGATCGGCACGACCATCGGCCCTTACGAGATCTTGGAAAAAATCGGCCAGGGCGGCATGGCCGAAGTCTACAAAGGACGGCACTGCGAACTCCAACGCCTGGTCGCTATCAAATTCCTGGGGGTCCATCTCAAAGATGATGAGCAACTGACGCAACGCTTCAAACGTGAGGCGCGCGCCATTGCCGCACTGCGCCATCCCAACATCGTGATGGTGCATGATTTTGGCGTCTCGGACCACGGGCATTATATGGTGATGGAATACATTGAGGGCGCCGACCTGCGCCGCGAGATGATCCGTCGCAGCGCGGCCAAACAGCCCTATACCTCGGACGAGATCCTCAACCTGGCCACGCAAATTGCTTCGGCCCTGGATTATGCCCATAACCAGGGAGTCATTCACCGCGACGTCAAACCGGGCAACATCTTCGTCAACCCCAACGGGCAGGCCATTTTGGGCGACTTCGGCCTGGTCATGTTGCGCGATCGCATCAGTCAAATGACGCTAGGTAGCGCCTTCGGCACACCGGAGTATATTGCGCCGGAGCAGGCGATGGATTCGCGCGCCGCCGTACCACAATCGGATATTTACGCGCTGGGGGGGATTGTCTACGAGCTGGTCACAGGGCAACTGCCCTTCGAGGCGGATTCACCCCTGAGCCTCGCGCTCAAGCATGTGAGCGAGGAGCCGACGCCCCCGCGCAAATTCAACCCCACGCTGCCCCCCGCCGTAGAAACCGTCATTCTGCGCGCGCTCGCCAAAGCGCCGGAGGAGCGTTACGCCACGGCGCAGGCCTTCGTAGAGGCGCTCCGCCAGGCCTGGAAGCGCCCGGCGGCCCCCACAACATCGGCGACGCCAGTACGCGATGATACGATTCCGCCGCCGCCATACTCGCCAATATTGGACACCGGGCCGCTTTCCATGCCAGGGCCGCCCATTTCGCAACCGGCGTCGCCCCTCAAGCAAGCGCCGCCCGCCGCCCCGCCGCCAACCATCCCGCCCGCGCCCGCGCAAAGCAGCCTCGCTGCCCCGCTCCCGGCAAAGAAGCGTCGCGGGCCTTGGCGCGCGATGATTCTACTGCTATTCCTTACCGCCCTGGGCGGAGTGGGATACGCAGGATACCTGTCCGGCGCATTTCCATTCCTGCAACCACCAGAACCGCCTACCGCCATCCCCACCGCTACGGCGTCCCCCACGCCAACGCTCGCGACCGTCACAACCGAGGGCACCCCACTGACTATCGCCAGCACCGGAGACATCGCCACACCCTCCCCCACAATCACGCCAGAGGCAGCAACGGAAACACCCACGCCGACGCCGACTGCCACGGCCACGCCCACCCCAACGGACACCCCTACGCCCACGCCTAGCCCGACAGCCACCCCCACGCCACAGCCCACGCCGACGCCCACCCTTGCGCCCGGTGAAGTCATGACCCGCACCGTGGATGGAATGGTGATGCGCTTCATCCCGGCGGGGATGTTTCTGATGGGGGCGCCAGACTCCGATCCAGAAGCGCGCGCGCACGAGAAGCCGCAGCACGAAGTTACCTTGAGCGCGTACTGGATGGATCAAACCGAGGTGACAACGGACCAGTACAAGCTGTGCGTCGCGGCAGGGGCCTGCGACGCGCCCTACACCAAAACGGCCTACGACAACCCGGCCAACGGCAATCATCCGATGGTGCTGCTCAGTTGGGAGGAGGCGGCGGCCTACTGTCAGTGGGTAGGAGAACAGACCGGGTGGGACGCGCATCTGCCTTCCGAAGCGCAATGGGAAAAGGCCGCCTCGTGGGATCCCATTTCTAACAGCAAGCGGTTGTATCCCTGGGGCGACGAGTTGGATAAGTCACACGTCGCCGTCAGCGGGAGAACCTCGCCTGTTGGCAGTTATCCTACCGGAGCCAGCGCGTATGGCATCCTCGATATGGCCGGCAATGTGTGGGAATGGGTTTATGATTGGTATAATAAAGATTACTACAAGACTCAAAATCTCCCGCCGGACCCCACCGGACCAGAAAAGGGCACCAATCGCGTTTTCCGGGGCGGCAGTTTTGAATCGTGGAGTAAACCCGAACGCGAACTCCGCGTCACCTACCGAGAAATCGGTGCGCCGGCCAGCGTCACCAATCGCCCGGCCAAAGGCCCGAACCTGGGTTTCCGCTGCGCCGTCAGCGGGGAGCGACTGCCCTAGAAACTCAACGGATGAAACGGGTTTTAACGGAGAATTTAACGTTGATTTTTCGTGGCCGAGCTGCACTCGGCCACGAAAAATCTCTCTTTACCGGCCTTTAGGCCGCCTCTGTATCCAGAGGTTTAAAAGTGATCGGCCAGCCAGGGATAGGGCATACCTTTTGGAAAAAGCGCATTGAGCAGAGGCAAACCCGCGCCGATCAGGGAAACGGCCGGGTCGTTCAACACGTCCCGCGCGCGGCGATAGCCCATCAACAGTTGCATCAAGGCGGATTGCGGCAGCGTCAGGCGTAGTTCCGCCGAAACGTCGCCATTCACTGTCACATGGCCGGCGGCGAAATCCAAGGTTGTGATCCCCAGGTCAGTCTCCAGGGACAGCGCGCCCGTATATCCCGCCAGCGGCGACGCCGCCAATCGTCGCTCCAGTTCTGGCGCGATAGCTTCAAACAATGGTCGCTGGTTGAGAATTCGCATCATTCCCGAGCCGTAACGAGGATACGTCACCGTCCACTCCACGCCGTAGCACTGCGCAAACTCCGCGAAGGGATGGTCGGGCGGCATGTAGAAGGTGATGTCCTCACAGCGTTTTTCCACCGCCTGCGCCGCAAAGGTCGCCAGCATCGTGGGAAACAGCGCGTCGTCCCAGGCTTCCAGTTCCGCCACTTTGACCCCTTTGGGATATTTATCCCACACCGCGTAGCCCAAGAGTTTCCCGGCGTCATCTTCCCAGAGCAAGGTTTCCGGCGGCGTGCCGTACCACGTCCCCTTCTCAAATTCGATAAAATCCGCCGGCGTGCGGACGATGCTGCCCGTGCGGTCGGCGTTATGCGCGTTGTATAGCTCCAGCACGGCCGGCATATCCGCCGAAGCAATGGAACGCGTCCGATAAGGCCTGGCCCGTTCCGCTGCCGCTTCCGCGTCGCGCGTCTTGATTTTGAAGGAACTTGCCGCCAGACAACTGACGTACCCGAACTTGATGTAAAAATTCTCAATGCCGAACAGCATTGAAACGGCGTACCCTTCTGCCTGCATATAACGCACCGTATCTTCCAAAAGCTGGCGCGCGTACCCTTTCATCCGCTGATTCCAGCGCGTCTCCACCCCGCCGATGCCGGCCATGCGCACCGTCGCCTGGCCGATGCGCATGGCGTAATCAATCACCCACAGGCGGCTGGCCCACCCCTCACGGTCCGGCCACAACTCGCGGCCGTGCGAACGACCGTCGTCATTGGTCTTGATCTCCATAGTTTCCTCCCAGTAGTCTGATAGTCGTTAGTCTGATAGTCGTCAGTCTGGTAGTCTCTCCCCTGCTCCCTTGCTCCTCTACTCCCCCTCCCCTTGTCTCCCCTTCACCCCCGCGCCCCCTCGCCCCGTCGCCTCCCATACTCCCGCGCCTGGTAGATGAACGCTTCCAGCCGGGTGTTGATGTTGGTGATGGCCTGCGCGTCGTAGGTGATGTCCAGCCAGGGGATGCGGTCGAGGTCCTGCCGCACTTTGGGCGCGATGCCGGTGACGGTGGTGGCGGGCATACAATTCAACGGAAGTACGTGCAGGATACCCGAGAGGCCCAACTTCGCAAAGTCAATCGCTTTGCCGATGCTCAAGGCAGACTCTGTGCCCAGGACGGGATCGTAATACGGACGGTCGTTCTCCATCAGGGCGGATACCGGCGACTCGTGGGCGTTGCGGAGCAGCGACGCCACCGGCTTGAGCATCTCGTGCTCGATGCGGCGCTGCACCAGGTCGGCGGCCTGCGTCTTGAGCCAGTCGAAGGCGTCCCCGGCCATCCGCGCGCGGGACAGTGCGCCATAATTGGTGAAGTAAAGCCATTCCATCAGCGTCGCCACCCAGACCTCGCCGCCCAACGACTCGATGCGCCGCACGATGTCCTGGTTGGTGAAGTCGTTGGCGCGCAGGTAGATTTCCCCAACCAGCCCGATGATGGGGCGGGCTTCGCGGTGGATGGATAGCGCGGAGAAACGGCGCGCGGCCTCCTTCATCACACCGACAGCGCGCGAGCCGCTGCCGGTCTCGATGGCGTCCGCGAGAGCGTACAGCAGCTCGTAATACAGCGCGTCCGTCTCGCCGACATTGACTTCGTAGGGGCGATGTTCGTAGCGCAGCTTGCGGAGCAAATCCGCGCCCACCACCCCGCGCCAGATCAGCAGGCGCAGTGCAACGGGATGCTCGCCGAAGCCCTGGTAGGAATTTTCCGCCGTCGGCGAGATGATGTCCACGGCCTGCAAGCCCATCTCGTCCAGCAGCACGCGATGCAGCGCGCGGTACTGCCCGAAGCGGCACGGCCCGCCCGTCGTGGGCATAAAGAGCGTCGCGTTGGCCGGATTGAAACCGGGCTTGCGCGACTGCTTGACGATGTCGCCGACGCAGGTGAAGCACGGCAGGCACTCCTTGCCCAGGCAAAGCGATTGCCCAATCGCCAGACTTTCGGCGTCCGGCTCGTCCATCACAACGGCGTTGAGGCCATAATGCCGCATCGCCGCCGCCATCGGCACGGCGTGATCGGCCATATAAGGAACATATATTGTCTTAGTCATCATCGAACCTTTCTAGCCCCAATCACAAACACAATTCTGATGAGCACTTCCGCCACCAAATCTCCAAGAAGTAAGTTGTAATCCCTTTGATCGCATATGAGTCAAAATCTATAGATACAAAATACTTTCCTAAAAATCTCGCTTTTCCCTCACACCGTTGCCCTGTTCTTTCAGTGTCAATATCCTTAACTGCTTCACGACACAGCGCCCCATTCTCTTTATAGAAATCAAGTACTTCTTGAGGGGGCGCTGAAACCTCATAGTATGTGGTAAATATAGATATACAGCCATCAGATAAAGCTTTACGATTCAAAACTGAATCTGGGTAGACAGGCGTCTTAGGTGGTCGAGATGATAGCAAACAGCGACCTAACCACAGAAGACTACAACATAGAATCAAAATGCCTACATCTACAAAACAACCTCTTACCAGAGTGACCGAAAAAGGAGTTCTTGTATCCATTCTTTATAACCTCAGACTGTCAAAAAACGCCTCGCAGCGGGTAATGACACCTGCATCTGCGGTGTGATCGTCGAATTCCAGTTCCAGGAACGGCTGCGCGCCCAACTCACGGCGGAAGAAGCTGAGGATGAACGAGTCCGGCCCGCAGGCGAAGTTGGTGATGTACAGCGCGTGCAGGTTGGGACTTTGGCGAATCAGCCGCGCCGCCGCCAGGATGTCCTGCCCGCTGCGCCAGTACATATCCTCGAAATGGTCGGAGACGTCCGTCGCGGCCAGCGGCAGATAATCCAGCGGCAGCGGCGTCACACCGAGTTTGCGAATTTTGTAAGGCAAGTCCTGATTCAAGCCGGGATCGTACACGTTGTAGGCCCGCCCTACCAGGACAACGGCGGGCTTGTCGCCCAGAGCGGCCATCGCCGCCGCGCCTCGCGCCCGCACCGCCGCCGCGAACGCGCGCTGCGCCTCCTGCGCCGCCCCGATGGCCTGCCGCATCCGCCGCACGGAAACGCCCAGCGCATCCGTCAGCGGGCGAAATTCTTTGAGCAGCGTATCTTCCCACAGCAGATGCAGCGGGAAGTGCAGCGGGCGCGCCCCCCGCGCCGCAATATCCACCGCCGCCGCCGCGATCCACGGCGACGCCTGGATGAAAGGGCAGAGCGTGTTGTGCGTCTGCCCCGGCGCGATGGTCTCACGGGTCATAATCCCCGGCATAAAGACGAAATCCACGCCCTTGTCCAGCAAATTGTGGACGTGGCCCATCACTGCTTTGACCGGGAAGCACGTCTCGGCAGTCGCCGTCTCCGCCGTCACGCTGACAATATACGGATTGGTCACATCGGAGAGTACCAAGCCGACACCCAATTCGGCAAACAGCGCGCGCCAGTAAGGAAACAGATCGTAGGTGGTGAGCGTGCGCAGCAGGCCGACCTTCACCGCCGCCTGGGACGCGCGCGCTTCGTCGTAGTCGCCCAGCCACAGCGCCAGCCGCTCGCCGACGTAATCCGGCACGTCGGCGGCGCGATTGCGGTCGCGGCCCGCCTCCTCGAAACGCTCGCAGCGCGCGCCGGTGTACATCGGCGGCTCGCCCGCCACCGTCACCCGGCTCACCTCGCACAAATTCGGGCACGCGCGACAGACAAAGGTTTCAACGGTGTACTGGCGGTCGGTTAAGTCGAAGCCTTTGAATTGCGATAAAGGAGGCAAGATGCAAGATGCAAGATTTTCGGTACTTGCTTCTTGCATCCTGCATCCTGCATCCTGCATCCTGCATCCTGCTTCCTGTATCCTGCTTCCTGCTTCTTGCTTCTTGCATCTTGCCTCCTGCGCCAGAATCGCCGCGCCGATGGCGCCGGTCACGTCGTGGTGTGGGGGAACGGTCACATCTTTGCTGAGAAGTTGGCGGAAGGCGGCGCTGACGCCCGCGTTGGAGGCGACGCCGCCCTGGAAGAAGATGCGCTGGCCGATGGCGCGCCCGTTGACGACTTTGTTGAGGTAGTTGTACGCGACGGAATACGCCAGTCCCGCCGTCAAATCGTCCACCGCCGCGCCCTGCTGCTGGTGGTGGATGAGGTCGGATTCCATAAACACCGTGCAGCGCTCGCCCAGGGCCGCCGGTGCATCCGCCGCCAGCGCCAGCGCGCTGAAGTCGCGGGCGATGTCAATCTTGAGGCGGTCGGCCTGCTCTTCGAGGAAAGAGCCGGTGCCGGCGGCGCACGCCTTGTTCATTGTGAAGTCCACTACTGCGCCGCGATCCAGGCGGATGTACTTGCTGTCCTGCCCGCCGATCTCGAAGACCGTGTCCACCGCCGGATCAAAGTGGACGGCGGCGGTCGCCTGCGCCGTGATCTCGTTGCAAACCACGTCCGCGCCGACGAAGTAGCCGGTGAGGTAGCGCCCGGAGCCGGTCACGCCGACACCCTGCACCACCACCCCATCGCCCACCTCCGCGCCGATTTCGCACAAGCCCTGGCGCACCGCCTCCAAAGGCCGCCCCGCCGTCCGCAAATACCGCCGCGCCATGACCTGGCGAGATTCGTCCATCAGGACAACGTTGGTGCTGATGGAGCCGACGTCAATGCCGAGGAAGGCGGGAGTAGGGAGTAGGGAGTAGGGAGTAGGGGCTGAGGACTGAGGACTGAGAACTGAGAACTGAGTAATTGTGTTCCCTCCCTCGCCTCCTCGCCTTGTCGCCCCCTCTCCCCCTCGCCCCCTCTCCCAGAGTGGCGGTAGTTGACTACGCGAAGGAGCAACTTCGTCGCGGGCGGCGGCTTCCAGGGGGGCAAAGCCGGCAAAGGGTGTCCCCCCGTTCCCGGCGTGGGCGTCCAATGCTTCCAATGCCGTGCCCCAGGCGGCCATCAGGGTGTGATGCTGCGGGATGACGACGGACGTTTTCAGCACATCCTCGAAAGCGCGGACGACGGCGCGGTTGTGCGCCACGCCGCCCTGGAAGAGGATGGGCGGCTCGAAGGGCTTGCCGCGCCCGATGACGCTGCGGAAGTTGCGCACGAGCGCGTAGCACAGGCCGGAAAGGACGTCCGGCAAGGGCGCGCCCTTCTGTTGAAGGTGAATCATGTCAGATTTGGCAAAGACGGTGCAGCGCCCGGCGATGCGCGCGGGCGACTCGGATTGCAAGGCCAGCTCCGCGAACTCGCCCTCGATGGCGATCCCCAACCGCTCGGCCTGCTGGTCGAGGAACGCGCCGGTCCCGGCGGCGCAGAGTGTGTTCATAGCGAAGTCTACCAGCAACGTTTTGCCGTGCTGCCGCTCCAGGATGAGCAACTTGCTGTCCTGCCCACCGATCTCGATGACGGTGCGCGCTTCGGGGTAGAACTCACTCACGGCGCGGGTTTGCGCCACCAGCTCATTGACGTGGCCCGCGCCGACGAGTTCGCCGACCGGGCCGCCGCCGGAACCGGTGAAGCCCACGCAGGCGACGGTGGAGGAGGTCAGGCAGCCGTTCATCTCGGCCAGCGTATCCAGCAACGTCTGGCGCGGGCGGCCATTCGCGCGAACGTAACGCCAGGCCCGCAACTCGCGGCTGGCCGCATCCAATACCACCACTTTGACGGTGGTGGAACCAATGTCTATTCCTAATGCAATGGAGTCGGGCATAAAGTGTGTCTCTCCCTGGATGGGTTGGGTATTGGGTCATCGGCCATTGGGCATTATAACCGAAGCCGGGCTGCGATACAATGGCAGCTTCTATTTTTTGCGTTCCGGCCTTGCGCCGTTTCTCGCTTAACGCTACAATGAGGACGTGAGCAATTCATCCATACGAAAGGAAACGTTATGACTGAAAGCACCCTCATAAACTTTGCAACCCATCTTATCAATAACGTAGAGACCGTCATCGTGGGTAAACACGCCCAGGTGGAATTGCTGATGGTGGCGCTGCTGTGCCAGGGACATCTGCTTATCGAAGACGTGCCCGGCACCGGCAAGACGATGCTGGCGCGCGCCGCCGCCGCGAGCATGGGGCTGGATTTCAAACGGCTGCAATGCACGCCCGATCTGTTGCCCAACGACATCACGGGCGTCGAGATTTTCAACCAGCGCACGGCGACGTTCTCTTTCCAGCCGGGGCCGGTTTTTGTCAACGTGTTATTAGCCGACGAGATCAACCGGGCCACGCCCCGCACGCAGGCCGCCCTCCTGGAAGCGATGCAGGAAGGCCAGGTGACGGTCGGCGGGGTGACGCGCGTGCTCCCCACACCGTTTCTGGTGCTGGCGACGCAGAATCCCATCGAATACGAAGGGACATTCCCGCTGCCGGAGGCGCAGCTCGACCGTTTCCTGATGCGGCTCACGCTCGGCTACCCGGAAACGGAGGACGAGATCGCCATCTTGCGCGCCCTGCGCAAGGAGCACCCCATCCTCAACGTTCGACAGGTGGTGAACGGCGGCGATCTGTTGTCACTACGCGAAGTCGTCGCCGAAGTCCACGTAGATGAGACACTGGAACGTTACATCCTCGCTATTGTGCAGGCCACGCGCCAGCACAGCGACGTGGCGCTCGGCGCCAGCCCGCGCGGATCGCTTGCGCTGTACAAGACGGCGCAGGCGTTGGCCGCCCTGCGGGGGCGCGACTTCATCATCCCGGAGGACGTCAAGCGCTTGGCGCCGCTCACCCTGGCGCACCGGCTGATCCTCAAGCCCGAAAGCCAGTTACGGGGGCGCACGGCAACACAAATCCTTGCGGAGATTTTGGAACAAGCAGAATTGCAGTTGGAAGTCAAGAAGTAATGGAATACCTTGCTCCGATTATTATTGGATTATTCCTCCTGGCCGTCTTCCTGCGTATTGATTTTTACTTCCACGTCGTGTACCTGCTGGCGGGGGCGTATGTACTGGCGCGGCTATGGACGCGCTATGGAATCCAGCATCTGGAAGCGCAGCGCCGGCTGGACAGAGGCGATCGTGCTTTCCCCGGGGAGAGTGTGGCGGTCGAATTGCGGCTGCGCAACACCGGCCGCCTGCCGCTCCCCTGGGTAGAAATTCACGATTCGCTGCCGGTGGATTTGATCTCGCCGCCCTTTTACCGGGAAGTTGTGACGCTCAAAGGGAAAGAGGAGCAACGTTTTACGTACACGTTGACGTGCTACAAGCGCGGGTACTACCCACTCGGCCCGTTATCGCTCCAAACCGGCGATGTATTGGGTCTCGCGCCCGATCTTTCCCGCCGGTCGCAGCGAGAATATCTCATCGTTTACCCGCGCGTGCTGTCGTTGGAAAAACTGGGGTTGCCGACCCATTCACCGCTGGCGCAACTGCCCACGCCGACCCCGCTCTTTGAGGACCCGACAAACATCATTGGAGTACGCCCTTACATGGCCGGCGACTCTCCCCGTCGCATCCACTGGACAGCAACAGCGAACAGCGGACAATTGCTCGTTAAACGCTACCGAGCGGCCATCGCCCGCGAAAGTCTGGTGTGCCTCGACTTGGATATGAACGACTATCCTACGCGGCGCATCTACGATGCGGTCGAACTGGCGATTGTCGCCAGCGCCTCGATTGCTAATCATGTCGTCAACCAAGAGCGGCTAGGCGTGGGGTTAGCCACACAGGCCGTAGACCCCTTGCAGGATGCTACCGTGCAGTTTTCGCTGCCTCCGCATCGCGGGCGCGCACATCTGATGAATATCCTGGAGGTGTTGGCGCGCGCGCAAATGACCGACAAGGCGCCGCAGCCTTTCCCGGATTTTCTGCGCAAGGAAAGCCTGGCGTTGCCGTGGGGCTGTACCCTCATCGTGATCACCGGCTGCGAAACTGAGGCGCTCAGTGACGCCCTGGCCTACCTGCGCCGCACCGGGTTTGCGATAGCGCTCATTCTGGTGATGCCGCCCGCGCCCGGCGCCGATACGACTCAGCGCGGCGCGCTGCTCAACGTGCCGGTGCATCGCGTGTGGCAGGAAACCGCTTTGGAGGCGCTTTGATGGCGAAGAAATTCTTTGGACGGCGCTTCCTGCCGCCGCTGATTCTCAGTGGGATGATGGCGTGTATCGCGCTGTCTGCGGCGCAGTTTGTGCAGATTGTCGCGCCCGACTGGAACAGCGCCATGTTGGTCATCATGCCGGTGCTGGCCGTCTTCTTGGCGCATCAAAGCAACCGGATAGCGCACCAACGGTATCTGAGTGGGACCGAACTGTTCCGCTTTCAGGCCATCGAACTGTTGACCCTTTTTATCGTGATCAAAGGGGCCGGGTATCTGGACAATACGCTGGCCGAAATTGCCGCCGAGGCGCGCGGTTGGGAGCAAAATCCCGGCAGTTTCTTCGATGGGGAGACTTTGTTTGCCGTCGCGCTGACATACGCCGGTTGGTTGGCCGCATGGAGCACCGCCGATGACCTGGACGAACTTGCTGACGCTACACGGTACGAAGGACGCGACTATGGCCGACCGCTGGCGCGGTTACAGGGCAAATTCTTCCTCGGCGGACTCTGCCTATTGTTGTTTACCGGACTAACGCACAACCAACTTATCGAAACAGCCAGGCTCACCCAGCCTGATCTATCCACGCTGGTGTTCAATGTCCTGCTCTACTTTATCGGGGGATTGATCCTGTTGGGACAACTCCGCCTCACGCGGCAAGAACGGGTCTGGGTTACACAGAAGGTGCGCCTCACCCCCGCGCTGCACACGCGCTGGATACAATACACACTGATTTTGTTGAGCATCGCGTTAGGGATCGCCTTCTTGCTCCCCACCGGCTATACCCTCAGTTTTTTGGACTTGGTCAGGTTGGTCATTGCCTTTCTGACCTACCTTATAGGTCTCTTGTACTTTCTATTCATCCTACCTTTTACCTATATCTTTTCACTGCTCAATCACTCGACGCCACCCGCCGAGCTCCCGCCCCCCTTGCCCCAGCCGCTGCCACAAGAGACGTTCCCTTCTGCGGGAACGACGGGAAACCTGTGGTGGGAAGTTTTGCGTTCCGTGATATTTTGGCTAATTGCACTGACGGCGCTGGGCTATGTGCTGCGCAGCTATTGGAAAGATCATCCGGAATTGTGGGCACAGTTGCAGCGGTTCCGTCCGCTGACACTGCTGGTGGATGTGTTCCGCGGCGTGTGGGGATGGTTGCGACAGGCCCGGCGCGACCTAGGCGAGCAGGCTACGCGCGCGATCAGCCGTTGGCGCGCGTGGCGAGCACACATCCCACTGATAAGTAACAAACGGCGGCCGCTTGGGGCCTCCCAACGCGAGGAAGTTTTCTATTACTACTTGAGCACACTGGATCAAGCGCAAGCCGCCGGAGCGCCACGCCGCCATAACCAAACGCCTTACGAATATCGCCAAGCATTGACGCCCCAATTGCCGGAAGCGCAAGAGGCATGGACCGAGCTGACGGAGGCATTTGTTACGGCACGCTATAGTGAGCGCCCGGTGGACGCAGAAAACCTCGCCGGCGTGCGCGACGCGGCCCGGCAGGTACAGGCCGCCCTGCACACATTGACGGACGAGCAAAACGAAAAAACAGAAAACGCAAAATAGGAGGGAGAGATGCACACATCAAGTTGGATGACACTGAAGCGATGGTTGTGGATAGTTTTACTGAGTTGTGGGTTAGGATTGGGCGTATATGCCGGAATTGTCGCGGCGCCGGCCCCGGCAGCGCTGCCGGCAGCCCAACCGCTGGCGCCACAGGCGCGCTATGAGAGTCACTTTCAAGTAGTGTACGTGCCAGAGGGTCAAACTGACGCGGGCGGCAACCCCTGCTATACCTGGCCCGCCAACGCGCAAGGCGACTTTGAGTATGCACTGAATTTCTGGGCCAATCTGCTGGTGACCCCGACCGTGCGCATCAGCATCCAGGCTTGCTGGGGCAATCTGGCATCCGGGCAATTCCTAGTACAACCGGTGTGGGTTCAACGTTATGGGGCGCCGGCCCCAGGGCTGGATTCATGGTATCCGGCGGCTCTTGCCAACACTTTGCCGGGCGCTCCTTATACCGACATTCAACTGCACATCACCTATAACCGCAACAGCCCCTGGCACTATGATATCAACACCAACCCGCCTAACGACAAGTATGATTTTACCTCAGCTTGTATGCGGCAAGTAGCGCAAGGTATCGGCTTTCGGGGTAATATGCGGGTGCATAACAACCTGGGCTACTGGCAATACTATGGCAACAATCCGATTATCTACGATCGTTTCATCCAGAATGGCGCGGGGCAGGTGCTAATCAGCAATTTTATGGAAGGCAGCGCCGAACTGGCGCAACAATTGCAAAGCAACGATCTGTATTTCAACGGGTACAGTGCGGGCATTGCTAACGGCGGCGCGCCCCCCAAACTCTACGCGCCCGCGGTGTGGGAATCCAACGGCAGCTACATCTACCTGGATACCAGTTTTTACGGCACAGTCGAGGGGTTGATGGCGCCGCCGCGCCCCGGCGAAATGTACCGGGATGTAGGGCCGGTCGTTCTGGGCATCTTGCGCGATGTGGGCTGGTATTTCACCCGCAACACGCCCCCCCTCATCACCGGGCTGCCCGATCAAGTCCTGCCGATGAATGGGGTACTCAAACCCATGCTCGATCTGTGGGACTATGCCGCCGACGCCGAATCCGCCGATGATGCATTATTGAGCTTTGTGGTGCTGAGCAGCAGTCCCCTCAATCCCGGCGTGAGCATCCAGAACGAACACTACCTCAGCGTCAGCCTGCAAAGCGGTTGGCTCGGCAGCGCCGACATCACCATCCAAGTCTCCGACACTGACGACGCCACCGACAGCGATGTGTTCCGCATCACCGCGATCAATACGCCGCCCACCATTGCCGGCGTCCCTGACGTGCTTGCCCCCATGAACATTCCCTACACCCAGGTGTTAGATCTCCGTCGCTACGCCAGTGACGCCGAAGATCGGAAAAGCCAACTCTCCTTTGCCGTCGCTATCGCGCCCGGCCCAGATGTGAACATCACGGTCAGCGATTATCGCTTCCTGGATATTTATCCCGGCGCCAATTATCTCGGCACAGTCCCGGTTACGCTCACAGTCACCGATTCCGGCGGGCAAAAGGCACAGGATATCTTCAACGTCACCGTCACCGACCAGAATATCCCTCCCATCCTGCAAATCAGCAACAAGTACGTGTATCGTTACGGCAGCCGCCAAATTGATCTGAAAACGCTGGATTGGGATGGTGATAACGACTACGCCCGTGACCCTGAGGGGCAGCCGCTGATCATCACCCTGGTGAACGCGCCGGCTACCTACGCGGGCGTTTCCGTTGACGGCGTGCGTTATATTGACATCGAGCCGACCGGCAACGGAATCGGCACCACCCTGGTGCAAGTAAGCGCGCAGGATCCGGAAGGCGCGACTACAACTGACAATTTTAACGTCACGATCTGGGATTACCAACACATCCAGCTACCCATCGTTATGCGGAATTTCAGCACCATCGAAGGACGCTGAAATTCATATAGGCCCGCCCAATAGTGAAGATTTTCCACCGCAGAGTCGCAGAGTGCGCAGAGATTTTTCTCTGTGGACTCTGCGTTCTCTGCGGCTATGTAAGGGAGCGTTATGACTACTTTTAAAATTGCCACATTTAACGCCAATTCCATCCGCACCCGGTTAGCGCAAATTCTGGAGTGGTTAGCGCGCGAGCGGCCGGATGTACTCTGCGTGCAGGAAACCAAGGTCCAGGACAGCGAATTTCCGGCGCAACCCTTCCAGGATGCCGGTTATTCCGTTGCCTTCAATGGACAGAAGGCCTACGCGGGAGTCGCGCTCATCAGCCGAACACCGCCAGACATACTGGCGGCAGGCTTCCCCAACGGCGACGACCAGCCGCGACTACAGCGCGCCACCTTTGGCGATCTGGTGGTCATCAACACCTATGTTCCCCAAGGCCGCGCGCCCGACTCAGAGCACTTCCAGTACAAGCTCCAGTGGTTCGCACGCTTTCGACAGCTTTTGGAACAGCAACACACACCGGAGCAGTCTATCGTCTGGGTGGGGGACTTCAATGTAGCGACCAGCGATCTGGACGTGTACAATCCGACCGGGCTACGTGACCACGTGGATTTCCATCCAGCAGCGCAGGCCGCTCTGGAACAGGTGCGGCAATGGGGCTTCGAAGATGTGTTCCGCCGCCACCACCCTGACGAGCCGGGGCAATTCAGTTATTGGGACTACCGCGCCCATAATCCGGTGGAACGGGGCGTTGGTTGGCGCATTGACCACATCTGGGCCACCCCCAACCTGGCCGAACGATCCGCGCGGGCCTGGATTGATGTCGCCGCACGGCACGCCGCGCGCCCCTCCGATCACACCTTCGTCGTCGCTGAGTTTGCACTCAGTCACACCCCATCGGATTGAGGCGCAAAGCGGCGGGCGCACTTTGGAGAGAGTAGAGACTCGGCAACTGTTACCAAGTTGTTACGAGTAAAATTTTGACTTTCATTTTAATTTGCGTTATACTATAGCTATACTCTTAAGGACTGGCTAAACAATTGCCCAAAACGGATAAATCCCATGACTGATATGCCCACCAAGATGCCATCTACTGAAAAGTCTGAACTGACGCTATGGAAACGCCTGGGACAAAACCTGCGCGTCCGCCTCAACGACCTCAACATCCGCATGAAAATCATCAGCCCTTACCTCTTGCTGACCTTAGGGGTAGCCATCATCGGCATTTACGTCGTCACCAGCCTGGTATTCAGGTCAGTGGACGAGCGGTTGACCAATCACACGCTCCAGGCTGGACGGGTGGTTTCCAACCAACTGGCGCGGCTGGAAATCCAGCAACAGGAAGCAGCGCGAACGATAGGCTATACCGAAGGTTTCGCCGCCCTGCTCGCAGCGCAAGACAAGCTCGCTGCCACGGAAATGGCGCGCAGCGTCGGCGCCAACAGCAATCTGGAATTGCTGCTGGTAGTCAACGCCGCCGGCGACGTCATCGTACACCTGCAACGACAAGAGGGACAGTTGGAATCGGTTGCCGAGCCGATAGAGGCGCGCTCTGTCGCCATTATCCAGGACTTGTTGGGGGCTACCGCCCCGAAATATAAGGTCAAGCGCACGTTAGGACGGTATCCGGTCAATGATCAATACTATTACTTCACCGCCCTTACCATCATCCCAGAGGACGAGTTGGCCGGAGTGGTGATGGTAGGCACTCCTTTGGAAACCTTGCTGCCGCAGTTGAAAAAGAACTCGCTGGCTGACATCACATTTTACATCAGCGGCGGTCAGGCCATAGCCTCGACCTTCACCACAGCATTCCCGGCAAGCGAAACCGCGGCGATGCTCAACACCCTGGCGCTTGACCCGGCCGAGTATACCCGGCGGAGCCAATCTGCCACCCTGACGGCGACACGCAGGGATACCATAGCCGGCCAAGAGTATGAAATCGCTACCGGCGCGTTGTATGTAGGCAATGATTCCCTGGGCGTCTTCTCGGTAGCCCTGGACACCGACTTCGTGATGACCGCCGGACAGGCCAGCCGCGATAGCTATTTTCTCATCTTCACGGTCGCCACCCTGGGGGTTATCACCCTGGGGTATATCATCGCACACTTCATCACCAGCCCCATCCGCAAACTGGCGCAAACGTCCCAGGCGGTAGCCGACGGCAACCTGAACCGACGGTCCGAAATCGTCAGCAATGACGAAATCGGCGTTCTGGCGCGCACCTTCGACTTTATGACGGCCACGTTGGCGCAACGCAACGCGGAGCTTCAGGAAACGGCCAGCCGGATGCAGGCCATTCTGTCGAGCATCGGCGATGGCGTATTGGTGGAAGATATAAACGGCGACATCAAACCGGCCAACGTCGCGGCAGAGCAAATGCTGAAGGAGTTGTCGGCCAATTTTGGGCGCGGCCCGCTGCGCGAATTGTCTGGCGGTCAGGAATTGGTGACAGACTTGCAGGCCAATTCCTGGATTCTCGAAAGTCGCCGCATCCAGGTCGCCAACAAAGTCTTCAGCGCGCACTCCGCCGAAGTGCGCACGGAGATGAACGAAAAACTGGGCACCGTGGTCGTGCTGCGCGACGTCACCGCAGAAGTGGAGGCCGAACAACTCAAAGATGCCTTCGTCGAACACGTATCCCACGAACTGCGCACGCCCCTCACGTCTATCAAGGGGTATAGCAGCCTGCTGCTTACCACCACCAAAACAACTTTGAGCGAGCAACAACTCGCGTTCCTGCAAACCATCATCCAACAGACGGATAACCTGACCACCATGGTTAACGCGCTGCTAGATTTCTCCGAAATGCAAGCCAGTGGGCGGTTGGGCCTGCGCACGCAACGCATCACCATGACAGAGATCGTGCGCAATTTGGAAAAGGATTGGCGCGAGCCGCTGGAAGAGAAGGGGTTGCACTTCACCGTAGAAATAGCGCCCAACATCCCGGATATCCAGGGAGATTCTCGGCGGCTTCACTGGGCGCTTATGAACTTGATCCGTAATGCCTATCAATACACCCCGGCGGGCGGAACCGTGAAGGTGCACCTGGGGCTGCACGAACGACATATCCAAATCGCCGTCAGCGATACCGGCATTGGCATCACGCCGGACAATCAACGACGCATTTTCAATCGCTTCCACCGGGTAATGAATGTCAAAGACGATGAATCACGCGGGCTGGGGCTGGGATTGTATGTCTCCAAGGCCATTGTTGAAGCCCATAAGGGCGCCATTACCGTGACCAGTCAAGTGGGGCAGGGCAGCACCTTCACTATCCAACTGCCGCTGGGCGCAGACGCCGGCGCCGATTAAGAGAAAATAAGTTTGACGGCAAAAAAACGATGGATAAACGATACCCGACATTCGAGACCTGACCGTTTGCACGAAAGGGATAGAGCGTAACCAAGATGATAGAGACTTTCGAGACCATTTCGAAATACAGGGCACAACGCGCATGGCGGGATTGGGTAATCATTGGGCTGATTTCGTTCGTGGGGTTGGGGTGTATGCTGACTGCGGCACAACTGGGGATGCGTCCCTCGCCCCCTCGAGAAATTACTATGGGCATGGGCGCTACTGAGAATCTTGAGCTCAACCTCCCCCAACCCACCGCGCTTGTCCCCCGCCTCGTCCCAAAAGTTGAAGAATTGCCTGCCGAAAATATGGAGCAACTTTTAACGCCCCAGGGGCAACTCAACATTGTGGAACTGGAACTGTTTGAACCGGCGGCTACCCCGACGCCGGGAGGCAACGAGACCGTCGTCCCCACATTCCCGCCAACGGATACGCCGAGCGCCCCCCCGCCGCCCACAGCGACGCCGTGGCCCACCGACACCCCCCGGCCTACGGCAACGGCGACGGCCACCCCA
>JAKQHY010000170.1 GCA_029555965.1 Chloroflexota bacterium
GATCCTGCACTTCCACGCGCGGGCGATCCGCATTGTGGGGAAGAACTGCCCCATTTTCGTGCTGCACGAGTTGCCGGTGATCAACCGCCTGGTGCGGATGAAAAATACGATTGCCAACGAACACTTGGAAAAATTCGCGGAGATCCGCAGGATCTTGGACGAGCAGTTGGATAAAGTGGAAAAAGATTACGCCTAAAGGCGGGGATTAACGGGTATTTTTTCGCAGGCGGGCGTAGCCCGCCTGCGAAAAAATACCCACTTTAAGACGGCTTTAGCCGCAAAACCCGGCGCAACGCCGTCTTGTTTCACCCATTGGGTTAGAAAAGTTCAGAAGGGCGGTTTCACAATGAGTGTGGCAACTTATGGCGGACAGGAAGTCATCGGCGTCGCGCGCGTCGAAGGCCCCATTGTCGTGGTGGAGGGCGTGCGCGGCATCGGCTACGATGAAGTGGTCGAGATCGTGGATGGCGCGGGGCGCGTGCGGCGGGGCCGCGTGCTCGAAGTGGGCGAGGATATGGCGGTGGTGGAAGTGTTTGCCGGGACGACGGGGCTTTCGATTGACGCGACCCAGGTGCGTTTCCTCGGCCATCCGCTGCAACTGCCGGTGTCTTCCGAGATGTTGGGGCGCACCTTCGACGGCCTGGGGACGCCGATAGACGGCGGGCCGGCGCCGCTGCCGGAGAAGTGGGCCGACGTCAACGGGCAGCCCATCAACCCGACGGCGCGGCTCTATCCCCGCGACACGATTCAGACTGGCATTTCGGCGCTGGATGGGATGAACGCGCTGGTGCTCGGTCAGAAGCTCCCCATCTTTTCGGGCAGCGGCCTGCCGCACGACCTGTTGGCCGCGCAGATTGTGCGCCAGGCGACCCTGCCGCGCATGGCGAAGGACGTGGACATCGGGCGCTTCGTCATCGTCTTTGCGGCGATGGGCATCAAGCACGACGTGGCGCAATTCTTCCGTGAGTCGTTCATCGCCAGCGGCGCCCTGACGCGCGTGGCGATGTTCCTCAACCTGGCCGACGATCCGCCCATCGAACGCTTGGTAACGCCGCGCGCCGCGCTCACCCTGGCGGAATTTCTCGCTTTCGAGAAGCACCTGCACGTTCTGGTGATTCTGACCGACATGACCAACTACTGCGAGGCGCTGCGGCAAATCTCCAATATCCGGAACAAAATGCCGAGCCGCAAAGGCTATCCCAGCTACCTGTACAGCGATCTGGCCTCGCTCTACGAGCGCACCGGGCGGGTCAAGGGCAGCCGCGGCTCCATCACCCAACTGCCGATTTTGACGATGCCAAATGACGACATCACGCACCCCGTGCCCGATTTGACCGGCTACATCACCGAGGGGCAAACCGTGTTGAGCCGCGAGCTATTCCAGCAGGGCGTCTACCCGCCCATCGCCATCCTGCCGTCGCTCTCCCGCCTGATGAAAGACGGCATCGGCGAAGGGCGCACCCGCGCCGACCACGCCAACCTCGCGGCGCAACTCTACGCGGCCTACGCTCACGTGCAGGACGTGCGCTCGCTGGCCTCGGTCATCGGGGAGGAAGAACTGACGCCGGTGGATCGCAGTTACCTAGCTTTTGGTCACGCCTTTGAGCACAATTTCCTCCACCAAGGGCTGGACGAAAACCGCAGCATCGAAACTACGCTGAACCTCGGCTGGCGCATCCTTTCCTGTTTGCCGCGCGAGGAACTCACCCGTGTCTCTGAGGAAGAGATTGAGAAGTATTATGAGATAGGAGTTAGGAGATAGGAGTTAGGGGTTAGGAGATAGGAGTTAGGGGTTAGGAAGGGTACATAATTCCTCACTCACAATTCCTCACTCCTAACTCGCAACTCGCAACTTTCTTATGGCCCGTTTACGTGTTGCTCCAACCCGCAGTAATTTGATGCGCATCCGCCAGGCGTTAGTATTGGCGCAGGCCGGTTACGAAATCCTGGACAAGAAGCGCGAGGTGCTGACGTCCGAGTTGGTGCGGATGGCGCACGATGCCGCGCAGCGCCAGGAGCGCGTCTGGACGATGTTCGGGGACGCCTATCGGTCGCTGGATATGGCGCGCCTGGCGATGGGCCGGGAGCGGCTGGAATGGGCGGCGCTGTCCGTCAACGCCAGCGTTGAGGTGGAGATTTTGCCGCGCAGTGTGATGGGCGTTGTCATTCCCAGAGTGGCCGCCAGCGGCGCGCCGCCGGAGATGCCCTACGGTCTGGGCGATACATCCGTGCCGCTTGACGAGGCCGTCGGGCAATTCCGCCAACTTCTGGCCGAAATCCCGGCGCTCTCCGAGACGATGACGACCGTGTGGCGGCTGGCGCGCGAGTTGCAGAAGACGCAGCGGCGCGTGAACGCGCTACAGTACATCTTCATTCCCCAGTATGAAGAAACGGTAGCCTTCATCGAAAGCGCATTGGAAGAGCGCGAACGCGAGGAAGTCTTCCGCCTCAAATTGCTTAAATCCCAGGCCGCCGAAAAGCCCTCCATCGGCCCGGAGACCCGTGAGTATTCCCTGCCCTATCGTGATGTGGGCGGGGGCAAACCAACCACCGGCTTTTAAAACCGTTGACGCCCCCTCGGTTTTACCTTACAATGAGGGTAAATCTGTGGTGGGAGGTGCCTCTATGGTTCAGTCGCCTTTTCCGGGGATGGATCCTTATCTGGAGTCGCCAGATTTGTGGCCGGATGTTCATGCGCGTTTAATGACGATTTTTGCTGAGCAACTTTCGCCCCTGTTGTCCCCAAACTACATCGCTGAACTCAACACTCAGGTTGTCATTGATCAGATAGTCGAGGAAGGGCCATTCAATATCACGGCGGTGCTGCCGGATGTAGTTGTCACGCAGCCGCTCGATACGCGCGATCCGGGGATGGATGGCATGTGGACGGCCTCGGCGCAGGCTGTGCAGACATTGACGCTGGCGCCGCCGTTGATTCTTACCGCCCCCGTAGCCTTGCCCACGCGCCTCGTCACACTTCACATCCGCCGCCGACCGGATACGTTGGTCGCCGTGATCGAGTTGTTGTCGCCGGTCAACAAGCGCCCCGGGCCAGGCCGCGACGAGTATTTGGAAAAGCGGATGGCGTATCTCAACAGTCATATCCACTTCATCGAGATTGACTTGCTACGTCAATGGCCCCGGCTGCCGTTTGGCGGGGACGTGCCTAACACGGCGTATCTGGCGGCCATTTTCCCCAATGGCCGACGGCCCTATTGTCAAGCCTGGCCTATTGGCGTGCGCGACCCGCTGCCCACGTTGCCCATTCCCCTGCTGCCGCCCGATCCGCCGGTGCCCCTGGATATGGGGCAGGCGTTGCGCACGGCTTACGCGCGCGCCCGTTATGACCTGCGCATTGATTACAAGACCCCGCTCAACCCGCCGCTCGCGTCGGAAGAGGCAGAATGGGCAGCGGCGCTCCTGGCGAAGTAGCCGCAGAGAACCCAGAAGTGATTTAAAAAGACAAGCTCCCCCACCGTAGGGGGGAGCTTGTTGTTTTGTTTGTAGGGAAGCTCACTTTTCGGCGGCGTGCGCTTTCGTCTTGCCGCCCTTGAGCGCCACGATCAAATCGCGGCGGTTGAGGGCGCGCTTGCGGTCAATTTCGACTTGCGTGGCTTTCGCGTCGGCGAGCTTTTCCAGGGCTTCCAGCCACGCCGCGCTTTCGACGTCGGAGTGGCGGACGCGCCAGCGTTCCACCAACACGGGCAGCGCGTCGGCGTTGGTCAGCCGCTGGTGCGTGCGGGTGTACGTCACGCCCTGGGAATCAAAGTGGACTTCGTACTCTTCCCACTCGGCTTTGATGGGGCAGATCTGCATACACGCGCCGCACTTGATGCAGAAGTAATCCGCGTGAACCAGCTCACCCGCGTCGTTGATGTGCAGCGCGCGCGTCGGGCAGACGTCGGCGCAGGCAAAGCAGCCTTCGACGCACAGTTCGCGGCGCAGCAGCACCGTGCCCTGCCAGGGCTGCATGACTTCGAAGGCGCCGTTGCTGGCGACTTCACACTGGCGGCAGCGGATGCAGTGGGACTGATCTACCTTCATCGTATCATTTTCGGCGTCGTAGCTGATGACGTCCGCCG
>JAKQHY010000171.1 GCA_029555965.1 Chloroflexota bacterium
AGCGCGCGCACTTCCTGTTTGGGCAGGCAGCGCAATTCGTCGTAAGTCAGGCTGAGGGGCTGCGCGACCTTGCCCGTAACCTTCAGCCGGTACTCCGCCAGGTCAATGTCCGGTAGCGTCCCGGTGACGTGGAGGTTGGTGGTTTCGTCCAGCTTGGCGTAACCGGGGATGTTGGCCGGCGGCGTCGGCGGGATGACAGTAGGCGGGTTGCAGTGGGGCGGCGTGGCGATGGGTTCCGGCGTTACATTTGCGGTGTCAACCGTGGAAGTGACGCTTGGAGTCTCAACCGTAGCGGTGCTGCATCCTGCCAACAACGCTATGAAAACGACTATAAACCCTAAACAGTGTCGTAAGCGCATCTTTAAACTCCTAAAACCCCACCGCCTGCCCATCCTTGCGCCAATCCGTCCCCGCGCAATAGCCATCCTCTAATCTGTAAATCAACTGCGCACCCCCAAACCGTCCCGGCGGCAGATTGGGCGTGACATGATGCCCGCGCCGCTGCAATTCCGCGATGACTTCCGGCGCGGAGCTTGGCTCCAACGCGAGGTCGGTCAGGTTTTCCTCCACGTACCAGCGCGGCGCGTCCGACGCCGCCTGCGGATTCTGCCCGTGATCGAAGAGCCGCACCATCATCTGGACGTGGCCCTGCGGTTGCATGTGCCCGCCCATCACGCCGAAGCTCATCACCGGGCGGCCCGCCTGGGTGACGAAGCCGGGGATGATGGTGTGGTACGGTCGCTTGCCGCCCGCCACGCGGTTGGGATGGCCCGCCTCCAGCCGGAAGCCCGCGCCGCGATTTTGCAGGCTGATCCCCGTCCCCGGCACGACGATGCCCGATCCGAACCCCATGTAGTTCGATTGGATGTAGGAGACCATCCTCCCGTCGGCGTCGGCGGCGGTGAGGTAGACCGTGCCGTGATCGGTGGGCAGCGCGGACTGTGGGAACTGCGCCTGATCCATCCGAATCGTCCGCGCCCGTTCCGCCAGGAAGGCTTCATCTAATAACGCTTCCGGCGGGACTTCCATCCACGCCGGGTCGGCGATGTGGCGATGCGCCTCCGCAAACGCGAGCTTCGTCGCCTCCACTTGCAGGTGGATGCTGTCGGCGGAGTCCACCGGGTAGCGCGCCAGCTCCAGGTGACGCAGGATGCCGAGCGTGATCAGCGCCGCCAGCCCCTGGCCGTTCGGTGGGATTTCGTGCAAGGCGTAGCCGCGATATTCCTGCGAGAGCGGCGTGACCCATTCCGGCGCGTGGGACGCCAGGTCGTCCACGGTCAGCAGGCCGCCGGTGGCCGCCGCGTGCGCCGCGATGCGCTCCGCCAGCGCGCCGCGATAGAACGCCGCGCCGCGCGTTTCCGCAATCGCCTCGAGCGACGCGGCCATGTCCGGGCAGCGGAAGCGCTCCCCCGGACGCGGCGCGCGGTCGTCGGGCAGGAACGTCGCGCCGAAGGATGGGAAGGCCGCGTACCGCTGTTCCGCGTAGCGCCACGCCAGCGCAGTGACCGGCGAGACGAGGTAGCCGTCGCGCGCGTAGCGGATCGCCGCTGTGAACAGCTCGGCAAACGGCAGCCGCCCAAACCGTTCAGAAAGCGCGCCCCACGCGCTGACCGCGCCCGGCACGGTGACGGGGTCCCAGCCAATCGTGGGCATCCGCGTCAGGCCGGCGAAGCGCTCCGGCGTCAATGCCTTTGGCGCCCGCCCGGAAGCATTCAAGCCGTGCAGGCGCGTGCCGTCCCACAGGATGCAGAAGGCGTCGCTGCCCAGGCCGTTGCTCGTCGGCTCGACGACGGTGAGCGTGATGGCCGTCGCCAGCGCCGCGTCCACCGCATTGCCGCCGCGCCGCAGCGCGTCCAACCCGGCCTGCGCCGCCAGCGGCTGCGACGTGGCGACCACATTTCGCGCCAGGATTGGCATCCGTTGGGATGGGTAGGGGAAATCCCAGGAAAAAGGCATAGCATCCTCCAAAGATAACAGGATTTACAGAATGATAGGATCAAATCCGTTCCATCCGTTGAATCCGTTGAGAAATCACGTTTCACGCATCAGCTTTACATCTCCGCCCCATACGCTACAATGCTCCCGTGAATCCTCTCAAGTATAGCGCAAACCGGCTTCAAAACCAAGACCTCAAGCTGTTCTGGCATCTGATCCAGTTGGGATTTCAGCAGCAGTTCAGCTATCGCGCGGCGAACCTGGCGGGATTGATGACCAACTTCTTCTTCGGGTTGCTGCGCGCGTCGGTGATGATCGCGCTGTACGCCGCGCGGACGGACGTGGCCGGGATGTCGCTGCAAGACGCGGTCACGTTTACGGCCTTCAGCCAGGCGATTATCGCGTACCTCTCGCTGTTTAACTGGTGGCGGGTGATGCTGGCCGTCTACAGCGGGGAGATTGCGTCGGAGCTGCTCAAGCCGACGAATTACTTCACGTTTTGGCTGGCGCAGGACATCGGGCGGGCCATCGCCCACTTCCTCACACGCGGGCTGACGATTATGGCGGCTTACGCCCTTTTCTTCAAGATTACCGTCCCGCAGACGGTGGGGCAATGGCTGGCTCTGGCTGTGACGTTGGTGTTGAGCCTGCTGGTCAGCTTTGGCTGGCGCTTTTTGATCAACCTGACGGCGTTCTGGACGCCGGACGCGCGCGGCATCGGGCGGATCGCCTTCGGTCTCTCGTGGTTCCTCTCCGGCTTTATGATGCCGCTGCGCTTTTTCCCCGACTGGTTCGTGCGGCTCTGTCACCTGACGCCGTTCCCGGCGATGGTCAACACGCTGCTGGAGGTGTATCTGGGCCTCCTTGAAGGCCGGGCGCTGCTCGGCGCGCTGGCGCAGCAGGTCTTGTGGGTGATCGCGTTGTTCGCGCTGTGTCAACTGGTGATGCGCGCCGGGGTGCGCAAGCTGGTGATTCAGGGGGGGTAATAAGTAATGAGAAATGAGTAATGTGTGACTCATTTCTCATTTCTCATTTCTCATTACCGTATTTCGAGGGAAAATCATTGGAATTTTGGCGGATGTACCGGCGGCTGGTCGGGGCCAATATGCGCGGGCAGATGCAGTACCGCGTCGCGTTTCTGCTGGATTTGGTCGGCACGGGGATCGGGACGGCGGCGGCGTTTGGGACGCTGGCGCTGATTTTGCAGCGCTTTGAGAACATCGCGGGCTGGACGCTGGCCGAGATCGCGCTGCTGTATGGGCTGGTCGAAACGGCGTTTGGCCTGATGGATATGATCTTCAGCGGCTTCGATCCCGGTACGTTTGGGCAGCAAGTCCGCCGGGGGACGTTTGATCAAATGCTGCTGCGCCCGCTCGGCTTGACGTTGCAGGTGTTCGGCTCGGATTTTGCGCTGCGCCGGCTCGCGCGCATCTTTCAAGGCGCGGCGGTGCTCGGCTACGCGCTGATCGCCGCCGGGATTCGCTGGACGCTGCTCAAAGTCCTGTTCATCCCGGTCGTCCTTGCCAGCCTGGTGTGTTTCTTCGGCGCGCTGTTCATCGTTGGCGCGACCATCACCTTCTGGACGGTTGAGTCCATCGAAGTCGTCAACATCTTCACCTACGGCGGCGTGGAGATGATGTCCTACCCGATGGAAGTGTACCACCCGTGGCTGCGGCGCTTTTTCACCTTCATCATTCCGGGGATTTTCGTCAACTACTACCCCGCGCTTTACCTGCTGGACCGGCCCGATCCGCTCCACATGCCGGCCTTCGCTCCACTGCTCGCGCCGGTGGTGGGCGGTGGGATGCTGCTGGCGGCGCTGGCGTTCTGGAATTTTGGGATCAGGTATTATCAGAGTACGGGGACGTAGAGATGTGAAACGTCAAACGTCAAATGTCAAACGCCAAACGTGAAGCTTCTTCAGACAGATCATTACGTTTCACGTTTTACGCTTTACATATAAGGATTCTATGCAACCAGCGATTATTTCTGTCAATCATTTACACAAGCACTTCAAGATCTACAAGCACCATCGCGGCGCGTTGGGGGCGTTGTGCAATTTGTTCACGCGCGAAGCCACGACGGTGCGGGCGGTGGATGGCGTGAGCTTCACGATCCAACCTGGCGAGCTGGTGGGGTACATCGGGCCGAACGGGGCGGGGAAGTCCACCACGCTCAAGATGCTCACGGGGCTGCTAACGCCCACCGGCGGCGAGATCGAGGTCAATGGGCGCGTCCCCTGGAAGCAGCGGCGCGCGCATGTCGCCCACATCGGCGCGGTGTTCGGCCAGCGGACGACGCTGTGGTGGGATTTGCCGGTGATCGAGTCGCTGGATTTGTTGCAGTACATCTACAAGATTCCGCCCGCGCAGTTCCAGCACAACCTGGACGAGTTCCGCACTATGTTGGAGCTTGACCCCTTCCTCAACACGCCAGTGCGCTCGCTCTCGCTGGGGCAGCGGATGCGCGCCGACCTCTGCGCCGCGCTGCTGCACGATCCGCCCCTGCTCTTCCTGGACGAGCCGACCATCGGCCTGGACGTGGTCGCCAAAGAGCGCATCCGCCAGTTCATCCTGCACATCAACCGCGCGCGCGGCGTCACGGTGATTTTGACGACGCACGATCTCGCCGACGTGGAAAAGCTGTGCGAGCGGGTGATGATCATTGACTACGGGCGGGTGTTGTTCGACGGGCGGCTGGAGAGCCTGCGCGACCGCTTCGGCGGGCAGCGCGAGTTGGTGGTGGACATGGCGGAGGAGTACGCGACGGTGGACGTGGACGGCGCGACCGTCGCGGCGCGCGAGGCGACCCGCGTGACGTACCAATTCGAGCGTAACGCCCTCAGCGCGTCCGATCTGATCGGGCGCGTGTCGGCGCGTTACCGCATCCGCGACCTGATGGTGCGCGAGCCAAACATTGAGGACACGGTGCGGCGGATTTACGAGGAGCGGCTGTTGGACGAAGAATAGGATGCAGATAAACGCGGATGAACGCGGATTTTAAAAATCTATCTGCGTGAATCTGCGAAAATCTGCGTCCGATAGAGGAATTTGAGGAGCAATGACCACGTTAAAGCACAAAGTTTTGGCCTACATCACGCACGGGGAGCGACTGCTCATCTTCAGCCATCCCGATTGCCCGGAGGCAGGGCTGCAAGTGCCGGCGGGGACGCTGGAACCGGGGGAAGACCCCGCCGAAGGGGTGATGCGCGAGGCGTTCGAGGAAACCGGGCTGAGTGGGCTGCGGCTTAACGCCTTTTTGGGGGAATACGACCAGGAATTTCCCGCGCTGGGGGCTGTGCATCACCGCCGCTTCTATCATCTCATTTGCGAGGAAACGCCGCCGGAACGTTGGATTCACTATGAGTGGTATCCCTCCGACGGTTCTCCTGCGCCAATCCGCTTTGAGTTCTTCTGGGTTCCCCTGCCAGATGGAGTCCCAGAGTTAGTCCCAGGCCATGGGCGGATGCTGCCGGCGCTGCTATCTCGGCTTACTCCGTCAACACATCGCTGATCATCGCCCGACACCATGTTTACCAGCGCCACGTGAATCGTCGCGCGGCGGATGAGGCGCAGCGCTTTTGGGGCGCTCTTAGGCGCCAGCCCTTTCTCAATCTTAGGGTCCGTAAATTTATAACTTCCCGTTTTTCACCAGGAAAATACGGCAAAATTCGGGAAGTTATTCTTTTACAGACCCTTAGCGTGATCGTTGCCAAAACCACACGAGTAATCACGGCTCCCATATATTCATACCATTATTTGAGGAAATCCTTCTACAGGAAAGAGGAAAAAGGAGAGTGTCATCCCAACCACTTTGGCCTAACAATGAAGACATTGTTTTTGTCAGAGTCCTTTGGGGCTGTTGGGCAGCTCTTGGCGTCAAGGAGCGGTAACAACTTTGCTCCGATAAACAAAATCTCAAGAGAGCATCATGAATCGGGTTCACCGGTAGGGATGAAAACTTCACGCAAAGCCGCCAAGTTCGCCAAGGCTTTGTTTTTTACTTTGCGTCTTTGCGCCTTTGCGTGAAACAGACTTTTATTTTCAGAGGAATTCATCATTAACCAGTTCACCAGCGGTTGGATGAAAATTTTCACCACAAAGGACACGAAGGACACAAAGGGTTTTCTCTGTGAACTCTGTGATCTCTGTGGCTATTTTCAAGGGAGGAAAATGATGTTTTGCAAGAATTGGCTTTTGATACTGACGACGCTGTTGCTCGTCGCTGCCACATTGTTGGCCGGTTGTAACGACAAGAAGCCGGCTGCCAGCAAGTTCGCCGTAGGCATCGTGCTCCCGACGAAGGATGAGCCGCGCTGGATTCAGGACGAGACGCGCTTCCACGACATGTTGATTGCGGCGGGGTATGAAGCGGAGATTCTGTTCAGCCAGGGGTCGTCGGCGAAGGAAAAGGAAAACGTGGAAGCCCTGATCTCCAAGGGCGTCAAGGTCATCATCATCTGCCCGCAGGATGGGACGGCGGCGGCGGCAGCCGCCGAAGCAGCGCGCAAAGCGGGTATCAAAATCATTTCGTATGACCGCTTGATCCGCGACACCGAGGCCGTGGACTACTACGTGACGTTCGACAGCATCGCGGTGGGGGCGCAGCAGGCGCAGTACCTGGTGGACAACGCCAGCGGAACGGGCAACCCGCTGTATCTGTACGCGGGCGCGGCCTCGGACAACAATGCCTTCATCTTCTTCGAGGGCGCGTGGGGCGTGTTGCAGCCGAAGATCGCGGACGGGACGTTCGTGATCAAGAACTCGGCGGAAGCGGTCGGTTTGCAGGGAAAGGCGACGTTGACGCGCGACGAGCAGGCCAAGATCATCGGCCAGATCACCACGAACTGGGACTTCAACACCGCCAAGAATCTCGCCGAAGCAACCCTGACGGCGGCAACCGCTGCGGACAAGGGCAAGGTTTACATCCTGGCCCCGAACGACGGGACGGCGCGCGCAATCGCGGACGCTTTCGCCGCCGACAAGGACGTGACGCAGTATTTCGTCAGCGGGCAGGATGCCGAGAAGGCTTCCGTGCAGTACATCATTGACGGCAAGCAGTCCATGACCGTCTTCAAAGACGTGCGCACGTTGGTCAAGGACGCCATTGCTGCCGCGGTCGCGCTGATCGAGGGCAAGGCGCCGGCTGCCAGGGGGTCGTACAACAACGGCAAGATTGACGTACCCGCGATTCAGTCCGCTGTGGTCACGGTAGACAAGGCCAACGTCAAGGCGGCCCTGATTGACTCTGGGTACTACGAAGCGGGTGACTTCACCGGCTTGCCGTAAGTTTTGTTAACAGTCAGTGTATAGGGAATGGTGTCGGACTGTAAGTAGCGCTCCATCACTATTTTTGAGAACTGCCCAAAAATTTAGTCGAGATAACCCGTGAAGATTTCGATCCAAACGCGAGGGTGGGGGGATTTTGTTGCTTTGAGCGGTTTCGCTGGATTTTTTCCAATCTTCAACTAAAATAGAAGTATAGTCTGTAGGTGACTGGCAGATCATTAAAGGAATGTGTGGATGATGAAAGTACTCTATGTTGAAGATGAACCGGCGCAACGGGAGCTGGTCAATCAATTGTTGTCGTTGGCCGGCTTTGAAGTGCATCTGGCAAACAACGGCCTGGATGGCGTCGCTCAGGCCGAGAGGTGGCGGCCAAATGTGATTTTGATGGACTTGCGGATGCCGGGTCTGAATGGGTTTGAGGCCATCGAGCGGATTCGCGGCATCCCCTCCATCGCGGCGACGCCCGTCATCGTACTTTCCGCCTGGACCGGCACGCGGCTTGACCAACGCGCCACCGACCTGGGCGTCCTACGGTGTGTCACCAAGCCGTTTGAGCTAGAGGATCTGTTGGAGGCGATTGAGGCCGTTTCTCATTCTGCCAGCGACTCCTGATAGCCCTCTTGCCCTTCAAAATTGACGCGAGCCTTCTCTGCCAAGAGAAGGCTCGCCGTGTTTTAAAGCCCCATATTGTTCACCTGTCCAATATAAAAACTCTTTCTCTGGGCAGGGAAAACCCTACCCAGGTGTTCACCACGTCCTAAATGACCTTACAGTATGCTAAAGGGAGTGTGACTCAAGCCTGGGGAGGAGGTGTGTTTATTGATCCAGCAAGAATAATGGGCCGTCTAACCTTTTTTCTTAAATCTTTCAAGGAGGAAAATCTCAAATGCGAAAATTCAGTGGGTTATCTCTGTTTGTCTTGGTGTCTCTGCTCCTGTCTCTGATGCCGGTATCCGCCCAAGACGGCGGCGCGCCGGCGACGGCAGCGAGCCATTGGTACATAGTGGAATTCAACGCCCCCTCGCTGGTCGCTTATGCGAAATCCTCGGAGCGTGTCTTCCGCACGATGTCCAGCAATGGGAAGCTGGACGCTCACACGTCGGCCAGTCAGGCTTATATCGCTACCCTTGAGACGCAGCAGGCGAAATTCAAGACCACGTTGGCGCAGGCGCTTCCCGGCGCCGAGGTTGCTTATACCTATCAGGTCGCCTTGAATGCCGTGGCCGTCCATCTCCCCAACTCCGACGCGCAGGCCCTGGCGGCGCTGCGCAAACTACCCAACGTCGCCCGGATCACCCCGCAGCGCATCTACACAGAACAGATGGATTACAGCCTCGAGATCATCCAGGCTGCGGCTTTGTGGTCGCAGCAGGGCGGGCGGGCGAACGCTGGCGCTGGGCTGAAAGTCGCCATCATTGACAGCGGTATAGACGCTGCTCACCCGCTTTTCGCCGGAACCGGTTGGAGCTATCCGACCGAGGGAACGTGGCCCAAAGGCTACTGCGCCGATGTAGCCGGCTTCTGCAATGGGAAGATTATTGCCGCACACTGGTACAGCCCCACGATTGACATCCACCCCACCGAACTTTTTACGCCCCAGGATGTGCGCGGGCATGGCACGCACGTCGGCGGCACGGCTGCCGGGAATATCGTCACTGCCACGTATGGCACGGCGACCCCGCAGATTTCCGGCGTGGCGCCCGGCGCGTGGATTATGTCCTACAAGGGCCTGTTCCTCAACCCCGCCGGTACACAATCTAGTGGCGACAATATCATGCTGGCCGCTGCCGTTGAAGACGCCATCCAGGATATGCCGGACATCATCAACTGTAGCTGGGGCGGCGATCAATGGGAACTGGATGATCCCCTGAAAGCGGCGTATGAGGCGGCGGTAGACGCCGGGATCGTGGTGGTGTTCTCGACGGGCAACTCCGGTTCGGGGTACAATACTGCCGGTGACCCCTCTTCCTACAAATTCATCGAAGTGGGCGCCAGCACCACACCGCGCGCCTTCTACAATGAAGTCAAAGTCACTGCGCCGGCGCCGGTAAGCGCCACGCTGCAAAGTTTCGCCGGCAATCAATTTAACGATATTGATGCGTCGGCTATCCCCACCGAGACGATTGGGCCGCTGCCTTACTTGCCCTGCGACCTGACCGGCGCGCCCGATATGACCCTGCCGGGGGTGACGCCGGGAATCACGGAAACCGCACCGTATGCCTCCGGCTGGATCGCGTTGATTCCGCGCGGTCAGTTTGACTTTAGCACGAAGTTGGGCAATGCCCTGGCGCATGGCGCAGTGGCGGCCGTGATGTACACCGACAACCGCACCTGGAAAGGCGGATTCACCGCCGGCGACCGACCGATCTACACTGTGATGATCGCCAACGAACTGGGCTTAGCCGCCCGCAATTGGTGGACATTGCATCCCGGCGAAGCCGAGCTGGAAATCGGCTACCCGGTTTCCCCCTTCGAGAGCGAAACTCCCGACGTCATTGCGGACTTCAGTTCGCGCGGCCCGAACCTGCGTCTGGAAATTCAACCGGACCTGGTCGCGCCGGGCGTCAACATCCTGAGCGGTCTGCCCGGCGGCGGTTATATTCCCCGGGGTGGCACCAGTATGGCGGCCCCGCACGTCGCCGGCGCAGCCGCCCTGCTCCTGATGGAACATCCCACGTGGACGCCGATGCAGGTCAAGAGCGCGCTGATGAGCACGGCCAGCCAGACCGTCCTTGATCTGGACGAGACGACGGTGGCCGACATCATGACGCAGGGCGCGGGCCGGATTGACCTGAGCCAGGCCAGCGATCCGGGCCTGACCTTCAACAAACCCAGTCACAGCTTCGGCATGCTCCCGGCGGGCGGGACGGCGCAGGTCGTCATCGCCGCCACGGACGTCGCCAGCGCCACCGAGACGTACGCCCTGAGCGTGCAGGAACTCGTCACCGCCACCGGCGCGACGGTCAGCGTCAGCCCGGCCTCCTTGCCTGTGGCTGCCAATGGCAGCGCCGTGTTCACTCTCACTGTGAGCCTGACTGCTGGTGCGTCGCTCCAGGACATCGAAGGCAACGTGATCCTCAGCGGAACCACCCACCTGGCCCACATCCCCTACTGGGCGCGGATTGCCCCGGCGGCGACCGGCGACGTGTTGCTGGTTGACGATGATATGAGCGGGATCATAGCTTGGGGACTGTCTGATTACCAGGGCTATTATACCCGCACACTGGACGCGCTGGGGATGACGTATGACGTTTGGGACACCACCGGCGCCGGCTTCCCCGGCATCCCTGCGCGCGCCGTGTTGGATACCTATGACGCGGTTCTGTACTTCACCGGCGACGGCCCGACCAGCTTCGTGGCGGGGTTGGGCGCCGGGCAGGACGACGTGCGCGCCTACCTGGCCGCCGGCGGCAAGATGCTCGTCTTCGGGCAGGATGCGGCCTGGGCCTTGAATAACGCTGGCCTTCCCATCAGCGTCCTCTTTGGCGCCGACTATGGGGTAGATGATGTCTTTGGTGGCTATGCCATTCCGCGTCCCAGCGCGACCGGGTTAATGCCATTCTTGGATGGCAAAGTGGTGGATTTTGCCTCCGGCGGCGACGGCGCCGGGAATATGGCGACGGTGGATGGCTTGAGCTTCACGGCTTTCGGTGATACGGATAATATCCCGTTGTTTGGCCTGCATGGCACCATGACTCCGTTGCCCGGCGGCCGATTTATGGGTTCGGCCATCTCCTCCGATCCTACCCTGGAACGCCTGGCCGATCCGGTCGGCAGCGGTTGGTTCAAGCTGGCCTATCGCACCACCTTCTGTTCCTTTGGGTTGGAAGCCGTTAACGACAACACCGGCTACACCACGCGCGCCGAGCTGTTGGGCGACATGTTCGACTACGTCAACGACCAGTTGACCGTCGCCTTCAACGCATCTGCCTATACCGGCGCTGTGGCCGAAACCATCACCTTCTCGGCGACGATGGCATCCAGCGTCGGCGGGGAAGCGCTAGAGTACCGGTGGGACTTTGGCGACAGCGACAACTACATCGTCACTGCCGACAGCGTCATCACCCACACGTACACCGCGCCGGGCGTCTACCAGGCTCGCGTTGAAGTGGCCGATACCTATATGCATACGGCGGTCGGCGCACCCGTTGCTGTGACCGTAGCGGGTCACATTTTCCTGCCGCTGGTGCTGCGTAGCTATCCGGCGCCTTAACCGCGCCATTTCAGCCACTTACTTTACCATCGGGGGAGGTTCGCAAACCTCCCCCGGTGCATTTCTTATCCCCCGTTCCAATGGTATACTTTGGGGACACAGCCCAACACAAGAGGTCAAAGATGATTGTCTGTAAAAAACTGCTCTGGGGAATTGCACTGATGGGTTTCCTGATTGCGCCGCTGCAAGTGGCGAATGTTGCGCCGTCAGTGGTTGCGGCGCAGGCTTTCCCGTCCATCGCGCCGCCGGACATCCCACTGCCGCCCGCGCTGGACAAAGTCTCCGCCCACGTCTGGGAGACCCTGGACGCGCAGGAGACCGCTGAAGTCCTCATCATCTTTTCGTCCCAGGCTGATTTGCGCGCCGCCGACGCCCTGCCGACCAAAGAGGCCAAAGGGCAGGCCGTTTACGCCGCTCTGCGCACCGTGGCCGACCAGACCCAGGCGCCGCTGCGCGCCCAACTGGACGCCGCCGGGACGCCCTATCGCGCGTTCTACCTCCTCAACGCACTTCTGGTCGAGGCTGACCGCGCCACCGTGACTGCGCTGGCCCTGCGCCCTGAAGTCGCCGAGATCGTCGCCAACCCGCCAATCCGCCAGGGGCTGCCGCCGGAGCTGACCGCGCCGGTTCCCCTGGCGCCGCAAGGCATCGAGTGGAACGTCAGTCGCGTCGGCGCGCCGGACGTGTGGGCGCTCGGCTACACCGGCCAGGGCAGCGTCATCGCTGGGGCGGATACCGGCTACGATTGGACGCACCCGGCCCTCCACGACCAGTACCGGGGCTGGCAGGATGGCGCAGTGGATCACAACTACCATTGGCACGACGCCATCCACGACGGTAACGGCGGCGGCTGTGGCTTGGATTCCGCCGTGCCGTGCGATCCCTACGGCCACGGCACGCACACAATGGGCACGATGGTGGGCGACGACGGCGCCGGCAATCAGATCGGCGTCGCGCCGGGCGCGCAGTGGATCGGCTGCCGCAACATGGACGCCGCCGGTTATGGCACGCCGGCCCGCTACATTGAATGTTTCGAGTTCTTCCTCGCGCCGTACCCCATCGGCGAGACGCCTGACGGCGGGCGCGCCGATCCGGCTTTGGCTCCCGACGTTGTCAACAACTCGTGGAGTTGCCCCTCCAGCGAAGGGTGTAGTTGGGAGACCTTGCAACCTATCGCAGAAACCATGCGCGCAGCCGGCATCCTCGTTGTCGCTTCAGCCTCCAATTATGGCTCGTCGTGCAGCACCATTCGAGAGCCAATTTCCTTGTATGACGCCGTTTATACTGTCGGTGCGACCGACAGCAGCGACGCGATTGCGGGGTTGAGCAGTCGTGGCCCGGTGATGGTGGATGGCAGCGGGCGGCGCAAGCCGGACATTAGCGCACCCGGCATCGGCGTGCGCTCTTGTGTGCCGGGGACCGGCTACGGCTCCAAGAGCGGCACCAGCATGGCCGCGCCGCATGTCGCGGCGGCGGCAGCGCTGCTCTGGTCGGCGCGCCCCGATTTACGCGGACAGTTGGATCTCACCGAAGCGCTGCTCAATCAGACGGCTCTGCCGCGCTACAGCACGCAGTGTGGCGACCCTGCCGATACCATTCCTAACAACGTTTATGGATGGGGGCGTCTGGACATTGCCCATACTTTCCAGGTCGCGCTGGCTACTACTGGCTTCCTTAACGGCGTTCTCCACGATGAAGTCGGGCAAGCCGTCGCCCATCACGAAGTGCAGGCGATTTCGCCCACCGGCTTCACCTGGCGGGCCGCCACTGAAGAGGATGGCAGCTATCAGATGCGCATTCTGAGTGGGACTTACACCGTGACTACTTCCTTGCCCGGCTATGCCGTGGTTGTCCGGCCCAATGTCATCGTCAGTGGGCAACAAACGACGACGCTGCCGCTCACCTTCACCTGCCGCCTGCTGGATGGCGCTACCCTGACCTACACGCCCGCGTTGCCGCGCGCACTGGATCCTGTCAATTTTACCGCCGCCATCGTGACGGGCACTGCGCCTTTCACTTACACCTGGAATTTTGGCGCGGAAACGTTCATCACGACCACCAATCCGACAACCTATCGCTTCCCGGATCATGGCGCCACAATGAATACCCCCTACCCGGTCACGTTGACCATCGCCAACCCGTGCAGCGCCCAGATCACGCAGACGCAGGTGACTGTGCGCCCGGCGTGTTACGCCATCGCGGGGTTACGCTTTGACTACACGCCGCAGACCTTGTACCCATTGCGCCCGGTCACATTTACGGCTTCCGTCGTCACGGGTTCATTGCCTATCCGTTATACGTGGCAACTGGGTAGCAACGGTGTCACTTTGACCGGCAACCCGGTGCTGGTTACGTTCCCAATGTCAAACAGTATGATCCTGCCGCAGCGCATCACCGTCACCGCGACCAATGCGTGCAGCACTCAGACGCACACAGGATGGATAGCGGTCAACATGTGGATGACGTACCTGCCGTTAGTGGTTCGCAATTTTTGATTTTGGATTTTGAGGTATCCTCAAATCTGCTCAATCTGCTGACCCAGAATATCAGGGGAATGTTGAGGGGCAAAGAAAAGCCTCTCAGAGTTTGGGTTATGGGTGGTTACTCCACCTGCCTTGCAGAAGCCACCGGAGTGTTCTGCGTGTTAACCGCCTCTGAGAGGACTTGATACTTTTATTATAGGGAATTCTTAGCCGGTTGTCAACAGCTAGGACTTGCGCGTTGAGATCGGGACTGAGACTCATTTTGTGCGCTTGTGGTTCCGAGCCTTTGCTAGAGTATTTGTGTGGAAGGAGCCGGTTGTGCTATGAAACAAATTGTTGCACTGCTTGTTGGATTAGGGATCGGCCTTGGGTTAGCGTTGTTGATTGGTTGGGTAGCGCTGCCGGTTGGTCCTTACGATACCACACCCGATGTATTGCGCGACGATTACAAGGAAGAATATGTGCGTTTGGTTTCGCTGACATATCAGGTGGAAACCGACCGTGAGGCGGCGCGCACGCGTCTGGCTGCCCTTGATGCGCTTTCTCCTACGCGCCCCCTGGTGGAACAGGCTGAGCGTTGGATCGCTCAGGGCAAAGTCGAGTGGATGGTAGTGCCGCTGATCCGGTTAGCTCGTGATTTGGATGCGGAAACCCCAGTGATGAGCCGCTACTTACAGGGAGTTATACCGTGAAATCGTTGGTGTGGTTGAGTGTAGGACTGATCCTTGGCCTGATGGGCGGCCTGATCTATACGTGGGTCATCTCGCCGCCAATCTATTATGACACTTATCCCCCTATGATGGCCGAGGCGCACCGCAGGGAATGGATTAAAATGACGGCATTGGCCTACGGTTTTGACGGCAACTGGCCCAGGGCGCAGTTGCGCCTGGCCGATCTTGATGAAGTCGAAATTCAACAGGTAGTGGCGCAGACCCTTGACGCTGCTATTGCGCAGGGTCGCCCGTTATTGTTGTTGCAGCGTTTGGCCGATCTGGCCGATTCCTACGGCGTGGTCTCGCCTGCGGTGACGATTTATCTGGAGCAGCCGCCGGCTCCAGCGCCAACCACCTCGTTTGTCACCCCGCCGACCGTGTTGTCCCCCACTACTGTGCCTCCCGCGCCGACGGCGACACCCCTGCCATCTCCCACCGTTTTGCCTACCCCAACGCCGGCCCTTCCGTCGCCATACCAGATCATCTCGCAGACCCTGCGCTGCGCCTCCGCCCCGCAGATCGCGGTATCCCTGGTGCTCTCGCACACTACCGAGGTACGGGGTCGTTCGCAGGTAGTCCAGGTTCCGCAGCCAGGCCGTACCGTCTGGTTGCTATGGGAAGATGGCGCCGACCGCGCAGTGACCGGCTTTCGCCCGGAGTTTGGTCTGGGGTACGCGGATTTCATCGTTGAGCCGGGACGTATCTATAAGGTTTACGTTGATACACCCACCGGCGCGCCCCTTGTGACGGTGCAAACTGAGCCATGCACGCCGGATGAGGGCGGGGGGTGGATCGCACGGGTGTTAACCATCCTTGAGAGGCCATCCCTCCCCACTACGACGACTCTTACCCTTATATCCCCAACCCCAACCCCGTGATTTTTTGCATCTTGGGCATCCTGACATATAATGTGAGTAAGTGGTAATTGTTGTTATCAGTCTAAAAATCAAGGTAATTTCATGTAGGTAGTAAGGAGGTGGGTGATGCGTAAAATCTTTGCGTTTCTTGCGGGGTTGTTGTTAGGGATTCTCGCCGGTGGGGTGGCCGCACTACTGCTCGCTCCTCAATCCGGGCCAGAACTGAAGCGCCGGATTCAAGATGGCGTCCAGCACCTGGTGGAAGAAGGTAAGTCGGCAGCCGAGGCGCGCCGACTGGAATTGGAATCACAGTTGGAGTCTTTTAAACAGGGCCGGCCCATTGTGTTGCAAGCGGCGTCGCCTCAGGCGGAATAGGCGAGCAATCACCCCAATGAAAAACGGCGGGAAGCAAGCCCCGCCGTTTTTTCTTGTGTGGCGTTATCGGGCGGCGGCGCTGACAAACGCGGCAAAGAGCGGCGACATAGTCTCGGATACCTTGAGCATCGCCTCTGGATGCCACTGCACACCTACGCAGAAAGGGTGTTCGGACAGTTCCAGCGCTTCAATGATCCCGTCGGGCGCGTATGCTGTGACTACTAGGCCGATTCCCGGCTGTTGCACCGCTTGGTGATGCGCGCTGTTTACCTCAAAGTTTACACCTCCCAGAATCTCGGCCAGCCGACTTTTGGATGTAAGGGTTACTGAGTGGACGGCCTGCTCCATCATCCGCGCCGGGGTATAGGCGTGGTCCAGCGCATGGGGGAGGTAGGTGGCAATATCCTGATACAAAGTGCCCTGCCGGGCTACATTGAGTATTTGGTGCCCTCGACAAATTGCCAGCAGCGGACGCTCGGTCGTCAACCATTGCTGCACCAGGCCCAATTCCGAAGCGTCGCGTTCTGGATCAACACTTCCCAACCAGGGTTCATCTGCCTGTCGGTAATGTTCCGGGGCAATATCTTCCCCGCCGGATAACAGCAGGCCATCCAGCCGTTCCAACAGAGTCGGCCAGTCTTCCGGGGTGGTTAGAGGGGGGAGGATGATTGGAACGCCGCCCATTTGGTGGATAGCGCGGGTATAGGTTTCCCCCACGGCGTGCATCCCATGACGCAATAAGCGGGCGGAAGTATCCCTCCGCCCGGTAATGCCGATCAAGGGCTTCATTGCGATATGGAAAGCTGTCAGCGCTTTATGCGGTAGCCGCGGCGGGTTGCTTGTACTGTTCCTTCAGGCGGGCGGCCTTGCCGGTGCGACTACGGAGATAGTAGAGCCGCGCTCGACGCACTTTGGCCCGGCGCAAGATCTCAATCTTTTCTATGCGCGGCGAGTGAACCAGGAAGGTGCGTTCTACTCCAATACCATGCGAGGCAATGCGCCGCACGGTAAAGTTCTGCTTTACCCCGCCTTCGCGCAGGCGCACGATGATGCCCTGGAATGGCTGCACGCGCTCCCGCGTGCCTTCGACGATACGCACGTAAACGCGTACAGTGTCCCCAGGCCGCAGGTCCGGGATTTCGGAATTTGGTTTTGCCATCTGGCGTTCTAATGATTCTACCAGGTTCATACTATCATCTCCCCAAAAATTTGCCGCCAACAGGTGGCGGCAAATAAAGATTATACCACGTTCCTTTTTTATGACAATGGCTCGGTGAACCGTCATTTGATTCGGATGCGCCAGCCTTCTTGCAGGTAATCTGGGTCGCGGGGGAGGCCCCGACTCTCCCATAAATGCGCGTTCCAGGTCCAGAATTGTTGCTTGGTTAGTCCATGTCGGCTGATGATACCCCACACGGTATCGCTGGCCGACACGGTGATGTAAATGGGTTGCACTAGAGCGACGCTTTCTACGACGCCTGGCTCTGCCACCGATGTGTGTTCGTCGGTTTCCAGACAGGCAACATTCACCGCCTCTAGCATGGACCACAGAGTTTTTTCTGTGTTGGCTGCATGGTAGATGCTGAAAAAATCTATGCCGTGCCGGGTGATACTCTCGACCCAGGGAATGAAGGTTTCCGGCAACAACACGCTTTCACTGTCCTTGTTCACTGGAGATAGCACCGGGTAGACTTCCGGCGTCTTTCCCCACATCAGACTCAAATCACTTAGGGTTTGGTAGACGTCTCGGTCAATCACTTGGTCAGGGTTTTCGCCCCACATGGCAGAACATTGCGGCATCCAGCCCCCCTGGCAAAAGAGCGCGATGACGGCAGCGGCGTCGGGGGTGGGCAGTTGTATAAACGGCGGCGTAGAAAGGCAAAGCCGCTGACGCGGCGCTTCGGCATTATCCAGCAATTCTACCAGGCGTTGCATAGATTCTGCCGCAAGGGGGGTGTTGTTGAGCGAGAGTACGACCGTTTCGTACCCCTGCGCTAGGGCTTCCAGGATCGCTTTGAAGGCATCCTGGGGAACGCGATTGGTAATCTGTATCCAGGCCAAGGGATGCAACCCCAAGGTGCGCACTCGCTTGAGCATGGTGCGGGTGGTTTCTGGGAAATAGTGGGGGCCATGGCCCACTTTTATCAATAGATGCGCGGCCCCAATGGCTTTTGCCATTTCCGCTGCCAATTGTAAATCATACGAATGTGCGAGCCAGATACCTTTTCCACAAAATCCCGACATTGTTTTTCTCCGTTGCAATTGTAGGTTTCATTATAACCCGAAAGGTGCTTATCGCAAGGGAACTTTTTCAGGGCAACCACCACGCACTCCCTGGCTTCGCGTACACTGTTTTCTCCGGGAATAAGCCTAACTAGAAAAGGTTAGAGTGTTATATCTCTTTGACTTGCATAAAAATTTAGTATACTAGAGATATTCTAACCCGGGTTTTAGTGAGGCGCCTATGATGGTATCAGCAATCCCAGAGATTTCTCCGCCGCCAGGCTTGACGCGCCACGGTTCTTTGCTCAGTCAACGTGGGCGAATATACCGCATGGCTTGGTCGCCGGATGGGGCGCAAGTGGCGGGGCCGACTATTTTTGGAGATATTCACGTATGGGAGGCGCAGACGGGGCGGCTCCGCTATGTGTTGCGCGGACATGCTGGCGCGGCCTTCTGTGTTTCTTGGTCGCCGGATGGGACGCGGTTGGCGTCTGTCGCTGAAGATCGTCGGATCTGCCTTTGGAATGTGGCGGATGGCAGTGCGGCTGGCCTTTTTATGTCCGCGATGACCTATTTGCTCTGTGTTGCCTGGGCGCCGGACGGTCAACTGTTGGCGGTGGCCGGCGGCAGTGAGTATGGGATTGAGTTGTGGGACCCCCACGCCGGCGTGCGTGTTCAGACTTTAAGTGGTCACAGTGCGGTGGTTGCCAGCCTTGCCTGGGCGCCGGAGGGGCGGCAGTTGGCCTCCGTTGCCAACGATGGCCGGGTACGTCTCTGGGATATTGCGGATAGCACGCGCTCGCGCAAGTTGGAGGGGCACACTGGCCCCGTGCGTTGTGTCGCCTGGGCGCCTGATGGTGAGATGTTGGTTTCCGGGGGACAGGACAAAACCCTTCATCTGTGGGACCCCCAGACCGGGCGCAAAATTGGGGTGCTTGAAGGGCATACCGGGGCGGTGACGGCGCTCGCTTTTTCCGCCGATGGGACCTTACTGGCTTCATGTGCTACGGATGGTGTGGTGCGCCTGTGGCATTTTCTCACGCGCGAGACTCTGGCTGAGTTGAAGCAAACGGCGCCGGGCCGCGACTACTGGCCGGGGTTAGCTTTTCACCCCCAGACCTCAACCTTAGCCATGTTGGACGAGGGGGATACAGTCGTGGCCTTGTGGGCGGTTAATCCTGCGCAAATGGCCTCTCCGGTTGCCGCAACCCATTATGTGAATGCTAAAATCGTCCTGTTGGGTGAAAGCAGTGTGGGCAAGTCCGGCCTGGGAATCCGCATTGCCGAAAGTCAGTTCCGCCCCACCGAATCTACGCACGGCGCGCAGTTCTGGCATATCCCCCTGCCGCCACAGGTATTAGGATCGCGCTTCAATTTGCCCAACGTCCGCGCCGAGTTGACGGTGTGGGATTTGGCCGGGCAAAGTGAGTATCACCTGATCCACCAATTGTTCCTGGATGATACGGATCTGGCCTTGTTGCTGTTTGATTGTTCTGATCCGACGGACCCGTTTCGCGGTGTGCCATATTGGATCAAGGTGCTCAAGAAGCAAGCGCCGCCCTATGTTCTTAAATTCCTGGTGTCGGCGCGGAACGATGTCAGCCCGATGACCGTGGACCACAAAGACCTTAATCAATTCATTCATCAATATGAGTTGGACGGGTATTTTAGCACCTCGGCTAAAACGGGCGACGGGATTTCCGATTTGATGCGGCGTGTATTGCAGTGTATTCCCTGGAAAAAACTGCCCCGCACCACCACGCCCCGGTTGTTTCAGTTAATTCGTGAGTTTTTGTTGGCCCGTAAATCGGCCGGGGATACGTTGCTCTCTGAGGAAGCTGTGACCCGCGAAGTGTTGACCCAATGCGCGGCTACGCCGGCGGAAATGGCGACTGTCATCAATCTGCTTCAGTCCCAGGGATTGATTTATGGGCTGCTCACGGCTCGTCAGGAGTCTCAATTGCTGTTGCGCCCGGAATTGATCAACCAATATGCGGCGACGATCATCCAGGCCGCGCGCAAACACGTGCGCGGCATTGGAGCTGTGCCCGAACGTGATGTGCTTATCGCCAATATTCCCATGAGCGGCTTCGTGCGCCTCCCTGCTGCCGAAGAAAAGGTGGTGTTGGAGGCCACTGTCGAGTTGCTTATTCAGCGTGATTTGTGTTTTCGCGAAATGGGGCTGCTGGTATTCCCCAGCCAGATCAACCTTTCCCGTCCTCAACCCACTCCTCAACATCCGCCCACCGAAGTGACTTATGAGTTCTCCGGCAGCGTGGAGGCGATTTATGCTTCATTGGTGGTGCGGCTCAGTTATACCGATTACTTTGAGCGCGAAGATCAGTGGAAGTATGCCGTGGAGTTTTCCCGCGCCGGGCAGCGCCTCGGCTTTGCGATGCAGCAGACCGCCGAAGGGATCGGTGAAATTGAGATTTATTTCTACCCCGGCGTGAGCGACTTTGACCGGGTGACGTTTATCCGCTTTATCACCGACCACCTGAACACAAAGGGGCTGGACATCCGGGAACGTATCCGCCTGTACTGCCCCCAGTGCCAGAACGAGGTGCGGAATCGTGAAGCGATTGCCGCGCGGGTGGCCGCCGGCAAACTTTCGATCCCCTGCCAGTATTGCGACACAGCCATTCTGATTCCCCGCAGCATCGAGGAACGCTACCGCAGCGACCGGGCCTACGGGGAGAAGCAACAACAATTGCTCGCCACGGTGGAGCAGCGCACCCATCAGGAAGTCCAAGAGTTTCAGAGTGATCATTTGCATTACACGGCCAAAGAACCCGATACGGCGCTCCGGATTTTGCACCTGGCGGATTGGCACATTGCCAATGCACAGGAAGCGCGGCAGTATCGCGCGCAGTTGGAGGCTGACTTGATCCAGGAATTGGACGTCAAGCGGCTGGATTACATCGTCATTGCTGGCGATGTGGCCGCGCACGCGACGCCGGAGGAGTATCAGGCGGCCTTTGAGCTATTGGATGGGTTGGTCAAGCACTTTGGACTGGATGGACGGCGGGTCATTGTTGCGCCGGGCAATCATGATGTGAATTGGGACCTGGCCGAGGCGGCCTATCCCTTTGTGCCGCAGCGCCGTTTGCCATCGCCCCTGGTGGAGGGACAGTACATCCCGGCGGGGGACGCGGGCGTCTTGTTGTGCGACGAGGCTTTGTATTCCCAGCGGTTCACCCATTTCAATCAATATTTTTACCGAAAAGTGTCCGGCGGGCTGGCTTATCCGATGGATTATGCCGCCCAGGGGATGTTACATTTCTTCCCGGAAGAGCAGTTGGTATTTCTCACGCTCAACTCGGCCTGGGAGATTGACCATCACTATACCAACCGTGTCAGCCTGCACGGCGAGGCGCTTCAAAACGCGCTGGCACAGGTGCGTACGGATAGCGACGAGACGTGGCTCAAGGTGGCCGTGTGGCATCACTCGTTGGCGCACGAGGGCGTCGTCAACGGCGAGCAGATTCAGTTGTTGGCGGCGCATGGCTTCCAACTGTGCCTGCACGGCCACGTCCACGACCCCAGCGGGCTGTATCAGTACGACTCTCGACGTGACTTCCACAACATCGGCGCGGGGGTCTTGGGGACGCCGACGCACGCGGCGGGCAGCTTGATGGGATACAACTTGCTGATCTGCGACCTCGACAGCGGCAAGATCACGGTGGAAACCCGCAAGAAAGAGCGCAGCGACAGTCTCTGGTACGCAGACGCGCGCTGGGGCGACCGCAACAATCCGGCGCCGCGTTATACCTTGACCCTGAAGCCCTCCCGGCGCAGCAAGGCGAAGCTCAAGACCAAAGCCTTCGAGGCGCTCAGGCCGGACGCCTACGCGGCTTATGAGACGGGATTGCGCGTGTTGTTAGAACGGTTGACGCGCGACCACCCGCGTTACAGCGAGGCGTTGGTGTATCAACATCGCCTGACGGAAAACATCGCCAAAGTCCGGCGTTACGGCAAGGACACCGACGACCTGGAAGTCGCCCGCTTCGAGGTGTTGGAACGGCTGGATCAGTTGGCCGGGGAAACGCTGGGGGCGACGTTCAGCGAATTGTGTGGATGATGTCAACGGATGGAACGGATGAAACGGAAAAAAATCCGTTCAAATCCGTTCCATCCGTTGAGAATTCTATGCCCGTTTGGGGAAGCGCAGGGCGCCGCCGTTGGGTTGCGGGATGTCCGCCCACGTCCGGGCTTCGCCGTTGAACTGCGGCATCCAGGGCGCGAGCGCGTCGAACATCTCGTCGCACAGCGCCCAGACTTCGGGGGGAGTGCAGACCGCGCCGGTGAGCGGGTCGTGCAGCACGGCCAACTTGACCAGTTCGCGGTTTCCGGTGAGCGCCGCCTCGACTGCCATTTCCTGCACGTTAACACTCACGCGGCATGTCGCGGCGCAGGCCAGTGGCAGCGCGCCCACCCAACCCGGCGTGATGCCGTTGGCGTCCACGTAGCACGGCAGCTCCACCGTGCAGCCGTCCGGCAGGTTGGTGATGAGTCCCGTGTTCGCCACATTGAAGTGTCCGCGATACGTCCGTCCCGTCTCCAGCGACTCGATGATGTACGAACCGTGCTCGCTGCTGCGGTCGCCCAGTTTGATCATGTCCAGTTCGCCGCTCATGTACTTCGGGTACAGCTCTTTGTACTCGTTGCGGCTCTCGGTGCAGACGCGCAAGTAGCCGCCGGTCTCTCCATTGATCCAGCTATCCAGTGAAATCCAATTTTTGATCTCGGCAGGCCGTTTGCGATACCAGGGGACGTACTCGCTAAGGTGCCCATTAGATTCGGTGGAGTAGTAACCGAAGCGGCGCAGCACGTCAATGCGGACTTTCTCGGTCTGGGAGAAGTGCGGGTGCTTCTCGAAGGCGGCCAGCAGATACGGCGTCATGTCTTTGCCCTTGTGCGTCACCTGGACGTACCACGTTTGGTGGTTGATGCCCGCGCAGACGAAGTCCACCTCCTCTTGGGGTAGCCCCAACGCCTGCGCAATTTGGTGATGTCCGCCCTGGACGCCGTGGCACAGCCCGACGATGGGGACGCCGCCTGCGCGCCGCACGGCCCAGGTGTTCATCGCCATGGGGTTGGAGTAGTTGATGAAGAGCGCGCCCGGCTTGGCGACTTCGCGCATATCTTTGGCGATGTCCAGCAGCACGGGGATGGTGCGCAGCGCGTAGAAGATGCCGCCCGGCCCCAACGTATCGCCCACGCACTGATCCACGCCGTACTTGAGCGGAATCTCGATGTCTTTCTGGAACGCTTCCAGCCCGCCGACGCGCACCAGGCTCAGGACGTAATCCGCATCCGTGATAGCCTCGCGCTGACGCATCGTGGAAATAATCGTCGCGGGCAGGCCGTTGTCCGCAATCATTTTGCGGCAGACGTTTCCCACCATCTCCAGATACTCCGCGCTGATGTCCATAAAGCGGAACTCCGTGTCGCGCAATTCCGGCACAGCCAGAATGTCCATCACCAACCGGCGCGTGAACGTGAGACTGCCAGCGCCAATAATCGCAACTTTGATCATAAGCAAACCTCCTGAGAATGTGGGATGGGTAACGAGAAATCAGAAATGGGAAATGGGTGAGTGGGATGGGTAGCGGGCAACTCATTACTCATTTCTCATTACCCATTTCCGATCACCGATTTCCAGTTACCCGGTGATTATACACCGGCGTCATTCCGTTGGCGATTGCGGAACAGGGCCTGACTATTTCGGCGCGTTTCTTTAAGTGACAAGGTTTCGACTCCGTAGTACAATAAATATTACTAAGGCCTTCAAAATTTACGTTGTTCGCGGGGCCAGGGTTTGGAGATGAGACGAACACTACGATACCCATCGTAACCGGCGGCTAAGTCGTCTTTGGGAGGGATTTTTTTTCGTTGGCAGGCGCAACCCACCAATGAAAAAAAATACCCCGCGCCGAGTTCGCTGAGTTTTTATCTTTTCTTGAAGTTCTCAGCGGTCTCTGCGGTCAAAAAAAGGAACCGCGTAACCTTTTAATTTTCATTAGGCGCAGATCGTAGGCCCAAACGAGTTTTCGGACGGATTCTTATTGCTATGAGGGGAATACATGGAAGAACAGGTGATCTTGGTTGATAAAGAGGATCGTGAAATTGGTACAGAGAAGAAAATGGCAACGCATCGGAAAGGGTTGTTGCACCGGGCTTTTTCTGTGCTTATCTTTAACAGCGCCGGGGAGATGTTGTTGCAGCAGCGCGCGGCGACGAAGTATCATTCCGGGGGGTTGTGGTCGAATGCGTGCTGTGGACATCCCCGGCCCGGAGAACCGACTGCTGCCGCGGCCCGCCGGCGTTTGCATGAAGAGTTAGGGATGGATTGCCCCTTGGAGGAGACCTTTGCTTTTTACTATCGCGCGGAACTTGAGGATGGCCTGAGCGAGAACGAGTATGACCACGTGTTGGTTGGTCAGTGTGATGGTTTGACGCCGCAGCCCGATTCCACCGAAGTCAGTGATTGGCGTTGGATGGACATGGCCGCTCTGCGGGCGGATATCGCGGCGCAGCCAGAGCGGTATACGTATTGGTTTAAGGTGTTGTTGGAGCACTTGGCGAAACAGGGGTAAGACTGTTGTAGTGAGTGGGTCACGTTTTTCAGCTTGCGCTCGGGTTTGGGGCGGAAGCAAGGGGGATGATTATGGAAGAGGTGCATACAACCCAATCGGCCGGCAATATTCTCGTGGTGGATGATGCCGCCCTCAGTCTCAGGGCTTTAACCAAGTTGTTGACCGAGAATCATTACACGGTGCGCGGCGCGGCGGATGGGATGACCGCCTTGACCCTCGCTGCTGCGGAACCGCCAGATTTGATCCTGTTGGATGTGCGCCTGCCGGACATAGACGGGTACGAAGTGTGCCGTCGGCTTAAGGAGGCTGCTGAAACTCAGCACATCCCGGTCGTTTTCTTGAGTGCCATGGATGACATTCAGGACAAAGTACAGGGATTTGCGGTGGGGGGGGTGGACTATATCACCAAGCCCTTCCAGGTAGAAGAAGTGCTGATCCGGGCAAAAACGCATCTCACCATCTTTAACCTTCAACGCCAACTTGAAAGACAAAATACGACGTTACAAGAAGTGAATCTGGCGCTCACCAGCGAAATTGAGGAACGTCAGTGCGCTGAAATCGCTTTGCAGAAACTCAATGTGGAGTTAGAGCGCCGGGTCGCGGAGCGCACGACTGCGTTGGTGCAGGCCAATGCCGAATTACGCCGGGTCAACCGGGCTAGCCGCACGATTGGCGATTGCAACCAGGCATTGGTGCGCGCCGCCGACGAAGAGACGCTGTTGCAGCAGATCTGCCATATCATTGCCGAACACGGCTATTATTGCCTGGTGTGGGTAGGATTCCCCGATCCCGGCGAGGCGCCTTCTGTATATCCGGTAGCGATGGCCGGCAGTGATACCACTTGGCTGCAACGACGGCAAATGGGGCATACTGTGGCCGACGGCGCTGCGGACCCAACCTATGTTGCCTTGAATACCGGGCAGACGGTATTGATCCCTGATGTTCAACTGGATTTTCGTTTTACGGCCTGGCGGTCCGAAATGCTGCAATATGATTGTCACTCGTTTGTGGCGCTTCCCCTGTTGTTTGAGCAACAAGTGCTGGGCGTGCTGAACATCCATGCAGTTGATCCGGGAGCGTTTACGGCGGAAGAAATCCACCTGTTTGCCAGCCTGGCCGACGACCTGGCGTATGGGATTGTGACGTTGCGCACACGCACCGAGCAGCGTCAGGCGACTATGGAGCGGGAACATTTGATCGCCCAGATTCAGGAGCAGGCGCAGCGCGTACAGCAGATCATCAGCACGGTACCCGAAGGGGTGTTTTTGTTGGATATGGAAGGACAGATTGTTTTGGCAAATCCATTGGGCAAGCGCGATTTACAAGCTCTGGCCGGTGTAACCGTTGGCGATCTACTGACCCATTTAGGCGGGCGTTCCCTGGACGAACTTTTTACTTCGCCGCCGGCAGGTCTGTGGCACGAATTGATGGTGGGAGGGCGTTATTTTCAGACCATAGCGCGCTCTATTGAGACTGGCCCGACGTCTGGCGGCTGGGTCTTCGTTGTGCGGGATATGACGCAGCAACATGACATAGACCGCCGGGTGCGGCAACAGGAGCGGTTGGCCGCGGTTGGGCAACTGGCGGCCGGCATCGCGCATGATTTCAATAACATCATGGCAACCATTATGCTTTACACGCAACTCACGGCGCGGGTGGAAAGCCTGTCTGAGCGCGACCGAGAGCGGCTGGCAACCGTCAACCAACAAGCCCGGCATGCCTCACGCTTGATCCAGCAGATTTTGGATTTTAGCCGGGGGGTCGAGTTGGAACGCGCCCACCTCGATCTCGTGCCGCTGTTGAAAGAACACGTCCAATTGCTCAAGCGCACGCTCCCGGAAAATATCCGCGTCGAGATCGACGGGAATTTAACGGAAGAATATGCCGTGAGCGGTGACCCTACGCGCTTGCAGCAGGTGTTCATGAACCTGGCGGTCAACGCGCGGGATGCCATGCCCGATGGTGGCACATTGCGCTTTGAGCTGGCGCGCGTTCGGGTGGATACCCCTAGAGAGTCTCCCCTGCCGGAAATGTTGGGCGATTCCAAAATTGTCGGCGACTGGATTAAAATTACCATTTCCGACACCGGCGAAGGGATTCCCCCGGAAATTATGACCCACCTCTACGAACCGTTCTACACGACCAAGGCGCCCGGCAAAGGCACGGGGTTGGGATTGGCCCAGGTGCATGGGATTGTCACTGCCCACGAGGGCCACATTGACGTGAGCACTCAGGCCGGGCAAGGCACCACCTTTGTCCTCTACCTGCCGGCCCTGGTGGCTCCGACGGTCGCGGTTTCTCAGGATTCGGCGCACCTGGCAGTCGGACACGGGCGCCTCATCCTGCTGGTGGAGGACAACGCCGTGACCCGGAATGCTTTGCGGGAAAGTCTGGAACTGCTTGACTATCGCGTGCTCACGGCCAACAACGGCGAGGAGGCGCTGGCGCTCTTCGCCCAGCATCGGGACGAGATTGCGCTGGTGTTGAGCGATATGATCATGCCGGAAATGGGCGGGCGCGCGCTCTTACACACGCTGCGCGCGCAGGGCGAGACGGTGAAAATGGTCATCCTAACCGGCCATCCGTTGCAGGAAGAGTTGGAAACGCTGCGCGCCGATGGACTAAACGACTGGCTGCTCAAGCCGCCAAGCCTCGAGCGCCTTTCGGAGGTGGTCGCGCAGGTACTGCGGGCTTAATGCGGGGACTAGGGCTATCGCATTTGGGAAATGGGGAAAGCGGGTAGAATGGGGCCAAAACTGGAGGAAGCCCCAGATGACGACGCTAGCCCCGGTGAGCACGGCCACCGATCTCAAGACACACTTTGCTGCTTTGGCGGATCCCCGC